>CAZPEV010000091.1:0-12499 GCA_964585635.1 uncultured Ignavibacteriales bacterium | reverse complement strand
TCGCTTCCGTTCGCCGCTTGGTCATTGTCCCATCTCAAAGATCATCAGGTCGACTGTCGCCGGGGGTCCGGTCTCATCGCTTTTAGCGACGGAAAATCCGGTTTCCCCCTGGACGGCCTTGACAAACGCACCCCGCCGTCCCCGCGGAATGATCACCACCGATGGTTTCTTTATCTGCTCCGGCAGCTGGTTGCCGCGATTGTCCACCAAGGCGGCAAAGTTGACGACCTGCTGCTGTCCTCCGACGGCGACCGTCCCCATCCCGATCCGTTTGTCCCCGCCGACCGTCTCGCACCCGGCCATGACGAAGACGGCGTCATTGTCGGCGCCCCAGATGGTCAGATTCTCCACCAACCAGGCTCGCCGTCCCCGCAGATATGCCAATGTCGAATTCATGCCGTTCTCCCTTTCAGGCCAGCCGTGGATGATGCCGCTCCGGTGTCTGGCGCCGGAACCATCCCAAAAGCCTCTGGGCATTTTCCCGGTACGACTTCTCCAGTTCCAGCCAAACCGTCTGTTTCTGGCCGCCCGACGTCTCCGAGGCCGTCATCCCGGCGGCGTTGCGGCACAGCAGCGCCAGCGTCAGAAAGGTCGCCGCCGCCTGCAAAGCCGCATCGGTTGATTCCAAGTGGTCCGGTTCGGTAATATGCGCGATCTCCGCCTCGGCCTCGATGATGCACTGCTCGATCTCCCCGTCGGCGAAATCGGTGTTTCCCAGCCGGTAGTCGATCAGCACCTCCTGCCCCTCGGCCAAAGCGCCGCCCGTCAGCCGGCGAATGAGACCGGCGTCATAATCGATGGTGTAATCCTCGCCGCGTTGATAAACGCGATAGTATAGATACCAGATCGTGACGCTGCTCCCGCTCTCGATCGCTCCGCCGGCGAGGCGCCGGACCTGGCCCGACGCGTAGTCAACCGCAAAGTCGACGTTTTCCTGATAGAGATGCGCCAGAGAGCCGTTGTCGGCACATACGATCGATTCCGGAACCAGCCGGGATTGTCCCAGCGCGATCGGCTCCTCCGCCAGCGCGGCGACTTCCGACGTCGGGATGTCGTTAACGACGGCCTTGACCATCTCCGAATCGACCACGACGTGCGCCTGCGGCAGGCTGAGATAGCGATCCGCCGTCAGCCGCAGGGGATGATTGCGTATCTCACCATCGCCGGGGTTGAACCGGCTAAGATGCGCGCGAACTTGGCTAATGCTTGTCAAACTCATATTCACCTCTGCAGAGAAAAGGCGTTCAGGTTGGTGACGGCGCTGACCCGCGAGCCGACCGGGGCGGTGGAATAAGCGACCGTCGCGGCAATCATGATCCAGTAACAGGCATGACCGCCGATCGTCTTCTTCTGCCAGTCGCCGGGGATTGATCGGAAGTCGCTCCAGAGAAGCTGATCGCGGTCGGTCGAGGTGAAATGCCATGCCCCCGACTGCGGCGCAAAGCTCTTCCACGCTTGGCCATCCCAGTACTGCCAGGCCGCTTCGCCCCCGACGCCCACGGCCGACAGCACTATCCGCAGATAGTTGAACGGCACGTCCAGGCCGCAATAGACGGCGTCCCCGATCGCAGCCAAAAGCGCCCCCGACGCGGAATGGAGGACGTCGCCGGCCTCGGCCGACGCCGCCTCGGCGGTCTTATCCTGATAGCTTCCGGCCGCCGCGTTGTACACCAACAGGCAGGTCGGATTCGCCTTGCGGGAGTCGAACGGCGCCGGTGAGGAGAAACCCTCGCCGCTTTTGCGCGCAAACATCGCCGGTCGCCATCCATTCTCTTCGGACCGACAGTACACGACCCAGACGTCGCCCCCGCGATAGGCGGCCGCCGGAGAAACGACGGCGCCACCGTCGATAATGTACTCGCCGGTCCAGTATGATCCCGAATACTCGCGAAACTTCAGCCCGCCCGATGAAACGTAAGCCACACCCAACCGCCCATCGGCGTTGACCGCCACGTCGAGATGCTCGTTGAAACCTGCCCCGGTCGCCAACACCGCCTCGCTTCCCCAGACCAGCCCGCTGTTCGGTTTGGATCGATACGCGACCTTGGCCCCGCCGTCGGTGTACACCAGGAACTGATAGGCGTTGACCTCGACCATCTTCCCGAAAGCGGCGGTGGAACCGGAGGTCAGGGTATCGCCGGGATTGGAGACGGATCCCCACGTGGCGCCGTCATCCAAAGAAATCTTGGCGCTAACATAGTAGCTGCCGGATGACAGCCGCGTATAGGCTATCCAGAGCTGACCCGACGACAACTTGCAGAGGCTGGGATAGAAGCAGTCTTCGGCGTTGTAGACCGTTACCTTCGACCCTACCGTCCAAACGCCGCCACTGAACGTCAACTTGACAAAGGCCAGATCCAAGCTGGTCGCGACGACATAGGCCAGGTAGATGTCGCCGGTGCGCGACATGAAGGCATCAAAGGGAGAGTCCGCCGCGTCGGTAACGACCTCGATCGGCGTGGAGACCGTCGTATATGGCCCGTTGGACCAGACCAGCCGAATTGTCGACGGACTCGCGGCATAGAGGACCGCCGCCCGGCCGGCATATTGACCGTCGGCCACGACCAGACAGGCGTGGCCGGGGGGGATACCCAGCGGGCGGGCGGCGCTGCTGGTGGCGATATGGGTGAGCATGATTTCCCTCGGTTCGGCCAGGCCCCGCAGGGGGCCGGGCCGCTTTCACTAGAAGTTATAGTCCAAAATGACCGACGCCTCTTTGACCACCTTGGCGTACGCCACCGACTCCGAGATCACCGCCTCTTCGAACTTCTGCTCGATGATCTTGTCGAACTCGACCATCAGCGGCTGACTTACCACTTCCTCGATGGCGAAGCGCGCATCCAAGCCGATGACGTAGTCGGCGGCCACGTCGTCACAGCGCACCATCGTGGCCCCCAGCGGCGTGAACAGCTCTCCCGTCCGCCCGAAACGATACCCGGCCAGCGGATCCTTGAATTCCGCCATCGTCAGGATCGTCTTCAGCGAGGTGATATGGCAGATCAGGTGGTTCATCTCGAAGGGCGAGAATTCCGCCCAGAGCTTGATCAGGTCGGCATAGATCAGCGATCCGCTGGTGGCGGCGTTGACCACCCGCGCCGCGTTGTCGTTGCCGTCGCCCGTCACGAGGGTATCGACCACCAGCGCGACCTTGTCGGTCTGCAACCGGAAACCGATGTACCACAACAGCACCTTGAACTGCGCCGTCGACCGGTGCCGCAGCGCCTTGTACGATGTCTTCAGCGTCAAGCCGTAATCGCGCACCGTCAGCGAATGCTTCTGCTCGGTGACGGTCAGGCTCGGAATCTCCGCCCCTTCGCCGACCGGACGAAGCGAGAGCCGCATGGTATCGGCCGTGCTGACATAGAACGGCGTGTACCGGTTGCTTTGAATAACGGTGCTGCCGGACAGAAGCCGATCCAGCTCCGGACGCATCTTCTGGCCTTTGCGCACCTCCCGCAGGACAAACTCGGGCAAAAGCGCCGGGGCATTCTTGTAGAACAGGTCCACGCTGCTGCTGCTTTTCCCCCCCACGCGAATGCCGTTGACCGCCAACTGCCGCTCAAACGCATCCAGCGGGCAATCAGGCGGCGAGGGATCGTAATCGTCGGTTTCCAACAGCTCACTGAGCGTCAGGCAACGCGATTGGGCCTCCAGGTATGTGTCCCGGGTAACCTCCAATTCCGACGCCCGCGTCAGATCAACCGCGCGCGCCCGATCCGGCTCGGCCTCGGCCAGGTTCAAAAGCCCGCCGCCGACCGGGCCTGAAAAAAATCGATCGAGATTCATCATGTTCTTTCTCCCTGCTAATTCAATATCATGGTACAGTCAGTCGTGCCGTTGACGGCGATGACCGTCCCGCGGGCGACGTTCCCGCCCGCCGGATCGTACCCGGTCAGTACCGGCGCCTGCTTGACCGTGCCGGCCGTTCCGCCGACGACGCGGTTGCCGACGGTCGGCGTCGTGGCCGAGGCCGCCAGCGTGCATATCCCTCCGATCTGAACCGTCGCCAACCGCTTGCCGCCGTCGGCGTCGGTCAAGGTCAGGGCCACCAACTTACCCAGAAGGATCGAGCCGGCCGAGGTCCGCCCGACTTCGTAATTTCCGGTCAGGCTGACCGGTTCGCCGATGTTGACGTCCTTCAGGTCATCCACTCCGGTCGTCTGGTGAATCGCAAAGGTGGCAAAGACCGGGTGTATCGTTTCCAGATTTTGTGCTCTGATAGTCACGTCTGCTCCTTTCGTTGACTCCGGACCGCTTGGTTATTGAAAACGCCGGCCGGGATATCCTCCCTCATCCGGAGTTATGATTTGAAATCCTGATACTTGTCCTGGTTATGGGCCGACGGTCCGGCCATGGCCGCATCCTGTGGCCGCAACGACCGGCGCAGCTGGCTGGATTCATCCTCGAAGCGGCGGAGCACTTCCAGCCACCCGAGACGGCCCAGCGTCTCGACGCTGTCGGGGCACCCCTCGCCGCCCAGCAGGGTCTTCCGGGCTCGCTGCAGCGCCACGATCCGCCGCCTGAACCAGCCTCTGACCACCTCGGCCTCCGCTTCTCGACCGGCCGCCTCACGCAGCGCCGCGGCGGCATCGGCCAGGACACGGCCCAGCCGATCAAAATCAATCGTTTCAATGTGCAGCAGCTCCGTTGACGATGCGTTCTCGTCGCCGGCCGATTCCCGGACCGTCAGCAGGTTCACATATTCGCCCAGGGCCTGTTCCAACAACGATGATTGCTTATTTTCCATCTTCCCTCTCTCCTTCAGCGCCGTTTCCCAAGCGCAGCAACGTCTCCGTGATCCGCCGGTCGAGGTAGTCACGCAGACGAATCACCTCCTCTTTCGTCAGGACCGCCTCCTCCAGCTTCACCTCAATTCGCGTCAGCTTCCGGTCAAGCAGTTCCAACTCCGCCCGGTCGGCCTTGACGGAGATGGCGGTCTTCAGGCTGTGAATGGTCGAGAGATGCGTCGCCAGCAGATATCCCAGCGTCATCAGAATCATCAGCATGGTATGGATCGACCCCAGCCTGACCCCCAATTTTCGCCACCGTCCCATCGCCACCGCTCCCACTCTGGCCTCCTCGCCCTAATTGCCCTGTCCCTTGTCCCGGGCCGGTTGGTCCCCGTAAAACAAGTATCGTTCCCGGCCGTCGATGAGCGCCGGTCGGATCCAAAGACCGGTGATGTCGCTAAAAAGCGGGTGACGGTCGCGAAGACGAAGAATCATCAGCGCGGCCGCTCGCCCCACAAACTCCAACGGAACCTGAGTCAGCGCCATGATCTCCGGCGCCTCCCTATCAAGCGGTTCCTGGTCGGCGATAAAGCGGCGGCCGCGCCGAAAGAGGGCCGAGGCAAAATGGTGCACCGTTATCCGACGCCAGCCCTCCGTCTGCCGCAGATATAAGGTCAGCCTCCCTTCGGACGCCTTGACATACAGAATCTCGCGCGGCGGTCGGGACTCGGCAGCGCTGGTGATACGACCCGCCTCGACGCCGGGCAGCAGGTCGGCAATCAGCACGGCCCGGGCCGACCTGTCGGTATTCCCCGCCAGGCCGCGAACCAGAACGACCGCCTTTTCCTCCAGCCCCATCGTTCGGGGACAGACGGCGGTATGCGCCTGGCCCAAACTCCCAAGTTCGCGAACGGTGCAGGACGAATGGGCGCCGTTTCCCTGATCGATCCGGTCTACCAGCGCCGGCGTCAGGGGCTCCTTCGTCAGCACCCAGCGATCAAGCCGCCCATCATCGTGCTCGGCCAGAAGTTCGAGGCCAAAGGTATAGCCCGAGGCATCATCCCCCTCGGCCGGGCGAAATGGCCCCGCCGATGGCAGTCGGCGCGGCCGGATGGCTTCACACGAAGATGACGACAACGGCGCAAACCATTCCTGTATCCTCGCCAGGCGTTGCTCGTATGATTCGCCCGCACAGCTTTGGCCATCGAGTTCCTTCAGGTCGCACAATCGCAGTCGCAACCGGTGCCGGTACACCTCCGAGGCCATCATTCTTATCAGCCCGATGGCATCCAATCGTTGTTTTCCGCGAGTGGCGTAAAGGAGAAGATCGGCCTGGTACGAATCGGCCCGAAGCGGCGCCAGCATCGTACCTATGTGTCGTTGGATCGCCTCCGGCAGCGGAAAAGCCGATTGCAGGTTTAGGCCGTTGGACCCTTTGACGGCCGTGATCATCAGTCCGGGCTGATAGGGATAGGCAAACAGGGCCCTGACCCGATCCTGCCATTCAAAACATTTCAAGGGAGTAAACCGCAGGGTCGCCCGGCCCCAGGTGCAATCGCCCGGCGGCTCCGCGGAAGTGGCTACGGTCTTGCTGAATGATGTCTCGGACTGATGCCGGCCGGCCAAATCATGATCGCCGTCGCGGGGAGAAAGCTGATCGGTGATGCGGGTGTCGGGGATGGCTCCCCGAAAAACGAGCGAGGTTTCCAGCACCTTCTCGACCTGCCGGTAAAGGAAATGGGCAATCTCCTTTCGCCCCGGTTCGACCTCGTACTCCTGAAACGGGATATGGCGGCAATGCCTGATATCGCGGCCGCAGACGGAACACTCCGGCAGTTGAAACAGGAAGCTGATTGAACACTCTTTGTAGATGCCGCCGTCGATATTGCTCCGAAGCAACTCCGCGCCCGCCCCCTCCTTGATCCAATAGAAGTATGATTTGATCCACACCCGGCCGTCGATCTCAACTTTGGCCGCCATAAACGTCCGCGCTACCGGCAGGCTGTCGCGCTGATGCCCGACCATGACCGGAGAATCGGTCAGAAGCTCGGTCAGCCGCTCCAACTCTTCGGCGGCAAACCGCCCTCCCTGACTATTGATCTGATCGGAAACGATATACATGGCGCGGATATGAACGTCGTTTGGCTTCACCGACCGCGGCGGCTGTATCCTCTGATTGATCTCATCTACCAGGCTGCCGTCGTATGGTTCGTCGCGATCGGCCAGCTTGGCGGTTATGCATCCGGACAGATTTTCCATCTTTCCTCCAACCTTTACCTAAGCCGGCGCGGTAGCGTTCTGCATCGAATTTGTAGTGATTGGGAGCAGAATCGGCAGCGGTTTGCATCATCGGGACCCGCTTGCGGCGACAGTTCCGGCAACTCGCCCATTTCATTGCCCAACAAAGCATTACACAGGTCAAACCTTGAACAGTCAACCGGAACAGATATTGCTCAGTAGGGAATCAGCAAGCTATCTGCTTTTTTGGAAAGGACTAATTATGGTGAGTCATGAATCTCCCCACAGGTCATTATCGCTTTTGGTGGGGTTGATTGTCTTCGTGTTCGCGCTGATGATTACCCTGGCCGATGTCCATGGCATGGATCGATTCGATTTCCGCGCGCCAGGCTCAGGTCAGAATGGAGGATCATCGGCTCCCAACGCGCCGTCAGGCTGTCAGAATCAGCACAACGCCTTGAATGCTGGTGATCCGGCACCGACTCCGACCCCGCTGATCACCGCTTATCCGGCCGTCCCCGAACCGGCCACGCTGACCCTCCTGGGACTGGGCGCCGGCGCTCTGTTCTTGCGTCGGCGGAAACGGTAACCGCTGCCCGCAGCACCGCGCGTGGGAATCTCTTGAGGCTGAAGAAGACCACCGGATATCGGCGGCCTTCTGCCTATTTATAACTTGGCCACGCGGGCCGGTAACGGCCCGCTTCCGGGAAACATCAGCCGGCTCCGCTTCGGCCAAACCGCCAGGGCCATCGCCATGACGGCGTCAAAGCGATGGTTGTTGTCCCACGTGATTTCGCGCATCTCTTTCTCCAGGCTCCAGATCGCATTTCCCGGCTCATTCTGGACAACGTCGGAATAGAAAATTTCGCCGCGATTGTGAAGGAGCAGCAGGTTACCCAAAAGCTCCCCCTTTTGTCTCGGCGAAAACACAACTCCCACCGGGTTAAGATCGGCCAATTCCGACATGATAACGTCGCCCAGCCCGGTGGCATCGATGACCAGAGTTCCCCGGTAAGCCGCTTGCATCCCCCGGATCGCCACCACGACGTCCGACCAGTCACGATTGGTGAACCGGGTCAACGCCACCATCCGGTATGGCTTCTCGGTGACGTCAAAGGTTATCCCCACCGTGTGCGTCTGTTTGCGCGCCAGGTCCCAACCGGAAAGGTACTGCCGGCCGGGGCGCGCCTCTGCCAGGGTTATTTTCGCCATCGCCCGGTCAATATCACTGGTGCTGAAAATGGTCTGCGTATTATCAATAAACTGTCCGGCGATGTTTTGCGCTACGTGGTCGGGCGGAAGGTTTTTCAGCCGCAGATCAAGGGCGTGGCTCGAAATATAGGGATTGTCGCGGCTGTCCCCGAACTGCACGTACCCCCGCTCGCTATCTTTTGACAACTCCAGCATCCGCCGGTAGAACCAGTTCTTGCCATTGGGCGTCGAAATCAGGTCCAGGCGGCCGTTGCGATCCGCCAGACGCATCATCACCACGTCGTTGATCAAGTATTCCGGATCCGTCTCAAAAGCCGCCTCATCGAAAGAGAAGAAATCGTAATCGTTCCCCAGCAGATAGGTGCCGCGGTTTTGGGTCGTCCGGGCCGTGATGACGCTGCCGTTGCCGAAGGTCATCTCGGGATACGGCGTCCACTTGATCGACTTTACCAGGGCCGACAAAATATCGCTGCGGCGGATCATCCTGACGGCGGTATTGAATATGATATTGGCCTGATCCTGGGTGATGGAGGCCGCCACGATGGTGTAGCGGCCATCGCCATCATAAGGCAAAGGTCTGACCCGGAAAAGCGCCCGATGCAGGATCTTGATCGCCTGGACATATGATTTTCCCCAGCGGTTACCGGTCGCCAGAAGGTTTTCGGCCCGGTTGGAATTGGCCAGCCAGGCCGCCTGCCCGTGATGGGGACGGATTCCCATGACCGCCTGCGCAAAGTAAACCGGATCACCCAGCGCCCGCCGCCAATTGACCCGCCCCGCCTCGTGCTTCCTCCCGTTCGCGGCCGTGGCTATATCAACCTCGCCGCCGCTTCCGTGGCGGTCTCACGGTCGATCAGCCCGGCCTGGTACAGGTCGATGATTCCGGCCGCCTCCTTGGCCTTGACCTCCGCCTGTTCCCGGGCCAAAGCCGAGAAGGCATTGTCAAAGTGCCACTTGGCGGTCACGTCGAAGCCGCGCAACGCCAGCTCAATATTGGCCAGCCAGCTCAGGAAATTAATCGCCGCGTTCTGGACCGTCTGCACCTGCCGCATGACCAAGTCGTACTTGAACTGCGCCCAGTTGGTGGTGGCGTTGTACGAATACCCCAGGAGAAACGGCGCCAAATGCGTCCCGCTGCAGATTTCTTCGACCATAGCGCGATGATTGAGATACCAGTTGGTGGTCTTGGTGCCGCCGCTGTCCCCCGGCCCGGTATGCGCGATCGTCACGTCATCCCAGGTCACCGGATTGTCATCCGGTTCGATATCGCGGATCATCGCCACCGTGCTGTCGAAGTAGCTGTTGGCGCGGGTGACATAGGCCTCGTCGGCCTCCCCCTCCTTGCGCTCCGGCGGCTTGATCTTGACATGCAAGCGATGATACCCGGCGTTGTGCATCGTGCGCCGCATGTCATCCACCAACTGCTGCTCCACAAAGGTTACGAAAGGAATCGCCCCCAAAATCGACCGGCCGTAGGGGTTGGCCAGATCGGCGTTGAGCGCATAATAGAAAATGTCCGATCCCGAGAAGCGCCGCTCGCCGACCTCATCGGATACCACCGCGGCAATCTCCCCCTCGGTGGAAACCTTCAATTCCGCCTGGGCCAGATCGAAGAAGCGAAAGGTGCGTATTTCGGACAGGTCGTCAAACAACTCCATCCGCCCCACCACCGCTCCATCAAGGAAAAGCGATTGAAAAAACGGCGGCAAGAGATCCGCTTGCGACCCGGAGTGACCAAAACAGGTTCGGTTGATTCGCTGGAAGAGCGTGTCCAACACGGCCAAGGCCTGCGGATTTTCGACCGGCCGGTCGTCCTGGAAAAAACGAAACTTTCCCGGAGCGCCGGCCATCCGGCTCCAGGTCCAGACGACCGAATGAATCAATGGTACCGCCTCCGCCATAAATCGGTACAACCGAACCCGGAAACGGCTTTGTCTCCAATCCCCGGACCGGAATAAGAAACCTCCGGACGGTTCCTTACCGCTTGAAATCAGACCGGAGTGGAACGCCCTCGGAAAGGCTGAGTTCATGAATACCCTTTCCACCCGGGCAGGAGCCGACACAATGCTTTTTGACATCCTTAACCTCCTATGTGCCTATAAAACCCGTTCCGGTAGCATTCAACATCAAATTACCGTCGATTTTCAGTGTCTTATGGGTGAACACCGGCCTCCGACTAATCCACTTCTCCGTAATTGCTTAGGGCATGATTCCGGGTTTTCCCTTGATTGTTCAATATCTGGACATAAATCAACTCGCGACTAAGTACCGAAGGATGGAATTGTTAAAGAGATCAATAATCAAATCAAGGCCATGCTGGTTGCCTCTGCCTTCTGTATCCGCCAGTCCTTGAGAAATTACTTTCTCGCCATAACGATAAATCAGACAATAAATTAAAGACGGCCAACTGCAGCCAGGTGTCATTTTGCCCTGATCGACATATCTGTCCAATGATGACGGGCAGGAGAAACATTCCTGGAATTTCCATTATCTCCAGCCTCATAATGGTTCCCAAGACAACACCTGACAGCAATTTCTGTCGGGGTAATAGACAATATCGCCGGGATCAAAGGCCCAACAGCGCCGATTTGCGCTCGGACAGCTTTTCTATTTCATTGTAATTCATTTGGTTGCGAGGAAGTCAGGATTGCCGGCCTGGATGGCATGGCCCTTGCTTATATAGCAAGCAGTTGAATATAAATGACTTACAATGAGGTGAGTACGATGAGACAGTTCTTGACCGCGGCAACCGTAGTGATTTTGTTCTGCTGCGGGACCTCAGCCATGGCGTTCAACTGGAACTATTACAACTTTGGATCGACGCCATTTGACGCCAATAATAACACTTCCCCGATCGGCTATCCCAGCGGCGTCGGCCACCGCCCCTCTCCGGGATTGTTGGGTGAGGGCGGCGAGAAATTCGATCTGGAAGGCCTTTTCATCGCTAGCGATAACGACTACCTGTATGTGGCGCTGACCAACTCCTTTGGCCTGAGTTCCACCTCGACCGCCTGGGGATCGACTTTCAATATGGGCGATGTCTTTTTCGGTTTTGGCGGTAACAACAACCGCTTCGCCATCGATGTGTCCACCGGGAAACTGATGCAGGTAACGACCTGGAATTTCATCAGCAACAAGCCCGGCAGCTACTATGGCAACACCAGCATCCGTGCCCGCGTCGGCGCCTTTGAGGTCGGCCAGGGATCGGAACTGGGCACAGCCAATCAGATTATGACGAGTTGTGATAATCTTGAACACAACCACCTCACGCCGGGAAACGGCAATACCTACGTCTTTGAGTGGAGATTCAACCGCAGCCTCGTCAGCAGCTGGGATGGCGCCTCCGAGCTGTTCTTCCATGCCACCCTGGGATGCGGAAACGACCTGGTCGAGAAGCCGTATATGGCCATTCCTGAGCCGGGCACGATGATCCTGCTGGGACTCGGCCTGTTCGGCGCCGGCCTGATTGCCCGTCGCAAGTAATTTCCGCAACGAGAAGGACAAACTTCAAAGAAACCTGCCCGACGGCAGGTTTTTTTGTGCCCCCGGCCTGAAAAAACCACCCCTGACAAAACTTGACTTGGCCCGTTGATACTCATAAATTATCAGGGTAAGAATCAGGGATTAATCGATAGGACGCCAGGGAGAAGGCAGATTTTCAAGACACGACCAACCATCGTCTCCCGCTTGGAGAATATGCCAAGGCGGCTTTGGCCGGCCTTCGGGCCGATGCCGTTGATATCGCCGACGCGGCAAAAAACGGCCGGCCGATTGTCTCCAAACCCCTTGAGATTTTGGGTCTTAGTGGCGATTAAATAGTATAAGGATTGATCCGGCGATAGGCCGGAACACAAAACCATATGAAACTGCCAATACCATTTCTCCTAATAGCGATCTGCGCCCTCGCGGCCGGTTGCAGCAGCGATTCGGCGCAGAAAACCCGGTACGACATGGAAAAACTGGTGTTCGCTGCCGGAAAGATATCGGAACGGATCAACGTCCAACCGCAATTGGCCACCGCATCCGATAGCGCCGCATTAAGATCGGCCTACCTGGGAATCCTCGATTTCTATTTCCGGCATCGGACCGACCCGGCTGTCGTGCAGGACAAAACCGCCCGGAGGGAAATGGAGCATATGGCCGTCGGCGCCAAAGCACAACTTGCGCGAATCTTCGCCGCCGCCCGCCAAGCCGATTCCGTGATCGCGTCGTACCGCTCCATCGGCTCGGCAATCCCGGCCGATCGAGAGGATATGGCCGGCGCCACCCTCGCCCTGGCCCTGACCTACCGTTCGCTAAATCAGTTCGATTCGGCCGTC
>CAZPEV010000090.1:0-12581 GCA_964585635.1 uncultured Ignavibacteriales bacterium | reverse complement strand
GCATGCGAAAGCGGTCAAGGCGATGGAGATCGTGGGGCTGGCCGACCGTATGATGCATCGTCCCAATGAGTTGTCGGGAGGACAGCGACAGCGGGTGGCCATCGCCCGGGCGCTGGTGAATAGCCCCTCGATTATTCTGGCGGATGAGCCGACCGGAAATCTGGACTCCACGACCGGCAAGGAAATTATGGCCCTCCTGGCAGAGCTGAATCATCAGGGCAACACCTTAATCGTTGTCACCCATGAGTATAGTATCGCGCGGTTGGCCGATCGAATAGTCTACCTGCGTGATGGCCAAATCGAGAAGGAGGAACACCGGCAGGCTATGCCGAGTTGAAATCCTCATGACTCAATTGGAATCGCTCCAAATAGCCTTCGCCGCCTTGACGGCCAACCGCCTGCGGTCGGTGCTGACCCTGCTGGGGGTTATCATCGGGGTCGCTTCGGTGATTACCATCATCTCGGCCCTGGAAGGGCTCATGGCCGGTATCGAGCAGCAGATGAGCATTTTGGGTCCGCAGACGTTCGTGGTCACCAAGTTTGGTCTGATCACGGATTTTGACGATTTCCTCAAGGCGCTCAAGAAGAAGAATCTTACCCTGGAAGATCGGCGGGCGATCGAGGCGGGGTGTCCCGATTGCGAGGCGGTCGGCGCCTCGAACAACGCCACGGCGACCGTCAAGCGGGGCGGCAACGGCCTACGCAATGTAAACGTCGACGGTTCGACCGCCAACATGATTAATATTCTCTCCTTCGAAATCGCGGAAGGACGGTATTTCACTCAGGACGAGTACGATCGGAAGAACCAGGTGGCCTTTGTCGGGCCGACCATTGTGGAAGAGCTATTTCCCGGCGTTGACCCGATTGGAAAAACGATCAAGATCAATGGCAAAAAGTTTACCGTGGTTGGGGTGGCCAAGAAGCGAGGGGCCTTTCTGGACAACAACCAAGACAACTTTGCCTCGATTCCTCTGTCCACGCACTCGAAGATATTCGGCAAACCCCGGAATTTCCTAGATCTGACGGTCAAATCCCGAACCCTCGAGGGAATGGCGGACACACAGGATCAGGTCCGGGCGATTCTGCGCGCCCGACGAGGAGTACCGTATAAGGAAGATGACGATTTCGCCATCCTGACGGCCGAAAACGTGCTGAGCTTCGTTGACAAGGCCACCAAGGGAGTACGAGTGGCGCTGATCGCCATATCGTCAATTGCGTTGGTGGTCGGCGGGATCGTAATCATGAATATCATGATGGTGTCTGTCACGGAGCGGACGCGCGAGATCGGCATCCGCAAATCGATCGGCGCCAGACGAAAGCATATCCTGACGCAGTTCTTGTATGAAGCCCTGATTCTGTCGCTCGGCGGAGGGATAATCGGGACCGCGCTGGGAATAGGCCTGGCAATCTTTCTGGGAGCCAAGATTTCGCTTCCCGTCAGTCCATCGTTGTTTGCGATCGTCTGCGGGATTTCGATATCGACCGGCGTCGGGGTGTTTTTCGGCATGTATCCCGCGGTCAAAGCCTCCCAGTTGGATCCGATTGCGGCCTTACGGTTTGAATAGGATAACGTGCGACTGATATGATCACCCTGGTGGAAATACGCGATGGCATCCTCTTGGCCCTGGCGTCGATCCGCGAGAATAAGTTGCGGGCGGGGTTAACGATTTTGGGTGTCCTGATCGGCGTTGCCGCAGTCATCGGCATGGCCTCGATTATTGCCGGCTTGGACAAGATGGTTAATCAGGAAATCGAGAATATGGGGTCAAACGTCGCTTTCGTGACCAAATTCGCCCCCAACGTCGAATATGAAGATCTAAGCGAGGAAGAACGAAATCGCAAGGATATCACCCTGATCGAGGCGGAGGCGATCAAGGCATCTTGTCCGTCGGTGACAGCCGTATCGCCCCAGAACTATTATCGTGCAACCGGAGGGAACATCGTTAAGTATAAGGACCGGCAGGCCAATCGTCCCGGTTTCTTTGGCGCTATGCCGGAGTACATAACCGTCCGTAACCGCCCTGTCTCCGTTGGTCGCTTTTTCAACGACCTTGATATGCAGCGACGGGCGATGGTCTGCGTGCTGGGGAGTGATGTTGCCAAAGGACTTTTCCCGGAAGAGAGTGCAGTCGGCAAGTCGATACGGGTCAACGCCAGGCTATTTGAGGTGATCGGCGTGGTCGAGGAGAAGCCGCCGTTTCTGGGAAATTCCGACAACAATTTTGTTATAATCCCATATTCCACCTTCATGAAGCTGCACCCTTGGGAAAAAGGACTATTTCTGGCCGTCAGCGCCCGCTCAACGCAGTTGATGTCGCAGGCTATTGACGAGATGACAGCGGTCCTTCGCCGCGTCCGGGGAGTGCCCTACGACAAACCTGATGATTTTGCCATTTGGACGCAGGAAAACATGAAGGAAATGGTCAATAATATCACGCAATATATCTATATCGCCATGATCGTTATTTCCTCCGTCGGGCTGATGGTCGGCGGGGTGGGTGTAATGAATATTATGTTGGTATCGGTCACGGAGCGGACCCGCGAAATCGGTGTGCGCAAGGCGATCGGAGCCAGGCGGCTCAATATTCTTATTCAATTTCTGACTGAGGCTATGGCGCTGTCCGGTACCGGCGGAGTGATTGGCATCGCCGCCGGAATCCTGCTGGCCTTTACGGTAAAATTAATCTTTTCCATGCCCTTCACCGTCTCAATATTATGGATGATTATCGGTTTCACGGTGTCGGTCGGCGTCGGCCTGGTGGCGGGCATTTATCCGGCCTACAAGGCCGCCAAGGTGGATCCGATTATCTCCCTGCGTTACGAATAAATTTCTTGCTCCGTATCATATGCGGAGATAAATTGACCCGAAATCCCATAGGGCGTGGTGGTGATCAATGAGACTGCGGCAGACGTTTCTCCTATTTCCGATGACATGGCTGGCGGGTTTGGCCTCCCTGGGAGCCCAGACTGGTTATCGTCCTCCCAACGAACTCGGCGAACAGCGATTCGCCATCGAGGCGGCCACCTTCCGCGCCGAGCAGCCGGGAATGGACCTCCTGGAGGTGTATTATAAAGTTTTCTACGACGGCGTTAGTTACCAGAAATCGGTCGACGGGTATCAGGCGGATTACGAGGTGGCGGTAATCGTGGAGGGATCGGACGGCGTTCAACTGGAGGGGACAACCCGGCAAGGGCAGATAAAAGCCAAGACCTTTGCCGAAACCCGGAGCGCCACCGATTTTGTCATCAACATCATCAAAATCCCCATTGCGTCTCAGGATGTCACGATTCGCGCCATTCTGACTGACAAATCGGCCAATACCTCGACCGAGGTCAGGAAGACTCTGAAACGGCGTGACTATTGGGGCGAGTATCCCTCCTTGTCACGAGTGGAGTTCGCCCGGGAGATGGCACCGGCCAGCGGCGATTCCAAGTTCAATAGGGGGGAGACCCGGATCATTCCCAGCGTCACTCGCCTGTTTGGGGGTGATTTCGACACCCTCCTGCGATATTACCAGGAGATCTACCCCGGCGACACCAAGGATAAATCGAGCCGACTGATATATCGCATCTACCATCGCACGCGGGGCACGGTCCATGCTGACACCGTGGCTCTCGGGGACCTGAGCGGGGTGCGGCGCGAGATCTGCTCCGTCGGCGTGGCCGATATCCATCCCGGAGATTACGAATTGGATATTCGTCTGGAGGGCCGGCGGGGGAAAGTCTATGATCGCTTGGTCGAGGAATTTGAATTGGAATTGACCGCCGAGACAATCTTCCGCAACGACTATGAGATGGCCGTCGAGATGCTTAAGTACCTGGCCTCGGGAGACGACATAAACAAGCTGAAAAAAGCCAAAACTCCCCAAGACCGCCGGCAGGTGTGGGACGAGTTCTGGCGGGTTCGTGAGGCGCAGTCCCACGACCGCGAGCATCCCGACAAGGTTGAGTATTTTCGCCGCATTCGCCACGCCAACCGTAATTTTTCATTTATGAAAAAGGACGGATGGAAAACCAGCCGCGGGATGGTGTACATCAGCTATGGCGAGCCAGATGAGGTCGACGATCACCCCTTTGAACTGGGTACCAAACCGTATCAAGTATGGAATTATTACCGCTCCAATCCGGCGCGCAGCTTCTATTTTGTGGACGAGTGGGGGGATGGAGATTACGAACTGCAACCGCCAAGCGACGGCCTTGGTAATTAGGAATGGCGATCAATGAAAACATGTTGGCTTCCCTTGCTCATTTTGGTGCTGGTCATCGGCCCCGGCGGTCGCGCGGAGAAGTTGCTGACTGTCGTGGCCAATAAGACCGCCTTTTATGATCCGGCCGACAGCACCACGTATGTGGAAATATACTTCAGCCTTTACCGGGATCAACTCGGCTTCATCGGGTCGGATACCTCACGTTATCAATACGCCGGAGTGTCGATCTCGGCGCGGGTAATGGACAGCTCCGGCCGAAGTATAGATTCGGTTGCAACCCATTTCCTGACCCAGGTATCGGACAGCTCCATGATTCATCAGCCCGGCGTGCGGCTGTTCGACATGCTGCCGTTGAAAATCTCTCCCGGCCATTACCGAGTGGATTTGGCCGCCCGCGACGACGTCTCGGGGGCATTGGGCCGCGTTTTATTGGACTTTCGGGTACCCAGTTTCCGTGCCGCCGGCCTGTCGGCCAGCGATATCGAGATGGCCTATGACTTGCTCGAGCTGAACGCAGTGACGGCAAGCGGCGTGAATCCGCGCCTGACCAAGGAGGGATACCTTGTCATACCCAATCCCTCCGGCGTACTCCAATGGAAGAAGGATACTCTTCTCCATGTCTACTCCGAGCTTTACGGTTTGAGTTCCGGCGGCAGTTTCGTAGTCAAATATATGGTGAAAGATTCCAGTGGAAATGAAATCCGCGATCTGGGAGAAACTAGGTATGAGAATCCCGGCGCCACCGCTGTCCTGGCCCATCATTTTGCCATCAGTGATCTTCCTCCGGGCCACTATTTTTTGGTTCTCGAGGCCATCGACCTGAGTACGAGACAGCAGACGGCCTCATCCAAAAGGTTTTCGCTGCTTGATATGGCGACCCTGGATCAAAACGTGACCCCGGAGGACGCCCAGTTAATGGTGAACATTGCCTGGTATCACTTGAGCGAGGCTGAGAAAATCCGCATCAAGGCTCTTAGCCCGGAGGGGAAACGGAATTTTGTCAAGCAGTTCTGGCGCGAAATGGATGATGATCCCTCAACCCCGGAAAACCCGGTTTATGATGAGGCGGTCAGGAGATTCGCGCATGCCAATGAACAGTTCTCGACCCGTGCCGACAAATCCGATGGCTGGAAAACCGATCGCGGGCGGGTTTATATCATATATGGTCCACCCGATAGCGAATCGGAGGAAAGCGTTCCGGGAACGTCCTACCCGATGATCAGATGGGATTATTTCAAGATTGAGGGGGGTGTTATCTTCATCTTTGTCAACGATGAAAAGGCCGGCGCGGCTGACTTTCGTCTGGTGCATTCCACCCACCCGCGAGAACGACAGAACGAGTACTGGATGGATAAGTACTGGCAGATGTCCCCGGAAGATGACTGGCAGCATGGCGATGACGGCCAGTAATAGGCCGCCATCGATGACAATCAGCGACAAAAGAGCCGGCCATTTGGCCAGTTCTTATTATGTCTATCTTGCGCAAAGTCTTCCCGGATCAAGCCTCTGATTCCTCCCCGCAGCCTCCGCTGCCGCAGCCGCTGGCGCAATCGCCTCCGCCGGCTTTGACCTTGGTGGTAATCGTGAAGCCACGCTGATCAGGGCCATGATCGACGAAATCTATTACGACCCCTCCCAGCGGCTTAAGCTGTTCGGCCAAATCCGGAGCCATATATACCGAGATTCCATCCGCCATAAAGGGAGTCATCGTTTCGTCCGGCTCGTCCAGAGCCAGTCCCAATACGGGACCGCTTCAGCCATATCCCATGAAGCTGACAAACAGGCTTTTTCCTCTATATGTCTCGGCCTCCAACACACCCTGAAGTTCCCGGGAGGCGATTTCTGAGATGCTTATCATGAAGCTGGTTCTCCTTATGCAGATTACATCAGGACCAAATAATCACCTATTCGACAGGATTTATAACCGCCATTGCGGCCGTTTGGTTCCGGATCGTAAAGACAGTACATGATGCGACTTCGGCCAGGGCAAAGGATAAAATGAAAACCGCCTGTCCCGCGACTGCGGAGCAGGCGGCATAAATCTGGTGGCCCGACTCAGTTGGTTCCCCCATGCTTGGGCGGCGGCGGTATGGTCTTGGCCGGAGCCGGAGGAGTTACCGGAGCCGTCGGCGCAGGCTGGGTCGCCTGGCTGCCGATCAACCGTCGCACCACGGGAATCGTGAATCTGGTCTTGGCCGCGTCGGCCAATTCAATCGTCACCGACTTCTCAAAGGAATCCTTGAGAAATTCAGGATTCACCTTTAATTTGCAGTCGACCGCCGCGCCAGCTTTAATGGACTTGGGAATATCCAGTCTGAAATATCCGTAAGGCGCGTCAATGACCTTTACCCCAAGTTCCTGATCAGACACATTCCTAATGGTGAATTTGGCCTCGTCGATCTCAATCGTATCCGCCTTGGACACATACAGCCGGTACGGGTTGATAATGATCGGATAAGTCGAATCGGGTTGGCGGACCACCTCCGTGGAGATCCCGACGTGCCCCCCGGGCGGCCCTTCATTTGTTGTAATGGCCGGCCGCTTGGATACCTTGCCGACATTCGTTCCGGTCGAGAAAATGATTTCGAGATCAGTGCTGTCACCGACAGCAAGCTCCTTTTTTGACAAAGGAGCCTGAGTGCAGCCTCACCCAGGTTTGACGCTGATAATGATCAGCGAGTCTTCTCCAACCGATTTAATCCAAAACATATGCGAGATTTTGGAATTTTGTGGCACAAAGCCGAAGTTGAATTCCTGCTCAGGAATAAACATCTTCGGCAGAGCCATGGCCAGAGACGACAGCAGGAATACCAATATCAGCGCGATGGCGGTCAGTAGCAACGTCTTACGCATCAATCCTTACGCCTCCACAGATGAGTTGTTCTGCCATTTATATTCACAACTATGCGAAAAGTTCCTGTTTGCCTGCACGCACCAGGCAGCCTCAATCTAACACTTTGGACAAGAGTGTCAAGCGGAATAAGCCGGTCTCGGCAGGGACGATAGGTTGCCGAAAGACCACATATCGTCATCACATTTGCAGTCCGGCCGGGACAAAAATCCGATTTTATGATTGACGGGTGAACGTTTGAGCAGTATTTTGACCATGGATGGGATAACCGAAGATGCCGTGGAGGTGATATGGGTCCCCGTAAGAAACTGACGGAACGTCAGAAGCAGATTTTGGCCTTTATCGAGGAAAAAATCAATGGTTCTGGGATGCCGCCGACCATCCGGGAAATCGGACAACGATTTCGGATATCATCGACCAATGGTGTCCGATCGGCGTTGGACGTGCTCGAGCATAAGGGGTACATCCATCGTCAAAAATTGGTCTCGCGCGGAATCGAACTGGTGCGCGACGGCATGGTCAGATTCGCCCGGGTGCCCGTGGTCGGGTCGGTACCGGCCGGGTTTCCGATCACCGCTATTGAAAACCGAGAGGGAGAACTGGCCATCGATACCTCGTTCTTACCGACCGAGGAGGTCTTCTGCCTGCGGGTAAAAGGGGAATCGATGGTCAACGCCGGCATATATGACGGCGATTACGTGCTGGTGGACAAGGCGGCCGAGCCGTTAAAGGGGGATGTTGTCGTGGCGGTGATCGGCGAGGAAGCCACGGTCAAGAAATACTACCCGGAGAAGCGGCGGGTTCGTTTGGAGCCACAGAATGAGGCCTTTGGACCGATTATTGTCGAACGGAATACGCCTGGATTTTATATCGCCGGGCGGGTCGTCGGCCTGATGCGCAAAATCAGATAGCAAATAGTGAAATGGCCAGTACGGAAATCGGGATGTCCCCCTGGTACAAGCAAAATCGGAACTTAAAGTTTTACTTAAGAGGAGCGTTATGCGCAAATATGCGGTTTTCGCAATCCTTTTATTTTTAATGTGTAGAGCGAGTATTGTAAAGTGCTTGTTTAACTAATCGAATACGGTGATGTACCAAGAGATGGATGAACAAATTGACGTCGTGGTGTTATTTCAGAATAACCGCATGAAACCATCCCGGTTTCGCTGGAAGGATCGGATATACAAAATATCCGAGGTAACCGGCGATTGGAAAACCGACGTCGGAGCCTATCGGATCAGACATTTCGCCGTCGTCGATGGCTCATCCAATTTTTTTCAACTGTCGTATGACGAGCGCAAGACCAGTTGGGCGATCAGTAAAATCTGGGTGGAATGATGATCAATTTTAGCCCGGTTATTCTTCACGTCGATATGGACGCCTTTTTTGCGGCCATCGAGATTCGGGACAATCCCAGGCTGAAAGGGAAGCCGGTTATCATCGGCGGTGACGGCCTGCGGGGGGTGGTGTCCACCTGCTCGTACGAGGCCCGGCGGTACGGCGTTCGCTCCGGCATGTCGTCGGTTCAGGCCAGACGGTTGTGCCCGGAAGGGGTATTCGTCTCAGCCGCCTTGCGGGAGTATGTTTACACTTCGGCCTGCCTCCAGGAGATATTCGAGCGGTATACGCCGATGGTCGAGCCGTTCAGCATCGACGAAGCTTTTCTCGATATAACCGGTACCGAAAGGCTGTACGGAGGACCGGAGGAACTGGCCCAAGCGATGAAACAGGAAATAAAGGACCGCTTGCGCCTGACCTGTTCGATGGGAATCGCTCCCAGCAAGTATCTGGCCAAGTTAGCCTCCGGAGTGCAGAAACCGGATGGAATGACAGTGATGGATCGATCGGTATTTCGGGGGATATTTTTCCCCAGGCCGGTGGATGCCCTTTGGGGAGTGGGGGAAAGCACCAAACGAGCCTTAAACGCCAAGGGGATATATACGGTGGGCGACCTGGCCAAAGCAGAACCTGATTGGGTAAAGAAAATATTTGGCAAAAACGGGGAGAAGCTGACGGTAATGGCCCGGGGAACAGATGACGGCGAGGTCCTCCGGTACCGCGACATGCCCCATGATAAATCAATGTCCCATGAAACAACCCTCAGCGTTGATATTCAAGACCCCTCTTTGATCAAGGCGACGATCTTGTGGTTGTCCGATAAGGTGGCCAGGCGACTGCGAAAGGGGGGTTATGTCGGGCGGACGATATCGGTCAAAGTCCGGGCCTCCGATTTTTCAACCATAACCCGCTCCCACACCATTCTTCGCCCGACCGATCGTAGCGATATTATCTTTCACCTTGCCCTGAAAATGGTTCCCCGGGAGTATGGAATGAAATACAAGGTCAGGCTATTGGGCGTGCGAGCCTCACGCTTAGAGAGAAGGTCAAAGTTATGTACGGATGAAAAAGGAGCCAATTGCCTTCAAACCGTCCCATCACAGCTTGATCTAATTGTCGATGAAGACGAAAAGGGGAATCGGCAATTGACCCGAGCCCTTGACAGCATACGGGATAAATACGGTGATAGAAGTATCACGCTGGCCGGGATGATGATCCGGTAAAATTTCTTCAGGCCTGCGACTTGTGATATTTTTCACCAATTCGGCAGTTGTATACTTGACATTCCCTTGTTTTGTATTATCCTTTTGGTATGGAACCAAATACCCAATTACCGGAAATAAGCACAATGACGACACACGAACGGTGGGGTGTGGTGCCCCATGTGCTCAGTCTTGAGAGCTCCATCATCCGTGAGATTCTCAAGATTTCCTCCCAACCGGGAGTGATATCCTTTGCCGGTGGTTATCCGGCGCCGGAGATGTTTCCGGAAGCCGATCTGAAAGAGGCCGCCATCCGCGCCATCGATAAGTATCACCATAACGCTCTCCAATATTCATTGTCGATGGGGGTGATAGAATTTCGGGAGGCGATTGCCGAATACGCCCGCAAGCGAATTCCCGAGGTCAAGGCCGAAAATATCCTCATTACCACCGGATCCCAGCAGGGACTGGACATCGTTGGGCGAGCCTTTATCGATCCCGGAGATTGTCTCGTCTGTGAAGCTCCAACCTATGTCGGTGCCTTGCAGGCGTTCAATTTCTATCAGGCAACCTATGTCACGGTGGACATGGATGAAAATGGAATGGTGGTCGACAAGCTTGAGAGCGCCATCAAGACCTGTAAGCCCAAATTCATCTATGTAGTTCCGAACTTCCAGAACCCGTCCGGGGTGACGATGTCGCTCAAACGTCGGCTGCAACTCATCGAACTGGCCAACAAATATTATTTGCCGATCGTGGATGACAATCCCTATGGTGATCTGCGGTTCGAGGGCGAGCCGGTGGCATCGTTGCGGGCGCTCGGCGGCGACACGGTCATCTCGCTGTCGACCTTCTCGAAAATCGTCGCTCCCGGTTTCCGCATCGCCTGGTTGATTGCGCCGGCGGATATGATGCCGATCTTCGAACGGGTGAAGCAATGCTGCGACCTGCACACCAATACGTTTGGGCAGATGGTCCTCCTCGAGTACCTGCGGATGGGCAAGCTGGATACGCATATCGAGAAGCTTCGCCGGACATACGGCGCGCGGCGCGACCTGATGGTCAAGGCCATCGGCGAGTACTTCCCGCCGGAAGTCAAGTTCAACAAGCCGCAGGGGGGGCTGTTCCTGTGGATCATGCTGCCGCAGGGGATGTCAGCCAAGAATCTGCTGCCCAAGGCGGTCGCCGCCAAGGTAGCCTACGTCTATGGCTCGCCGTTCTTCCCCAATGGCGGCGGTGAAAACACCATGCGGTTGAATTTCTCTCACGCCAGCGAGGAACAAATCGTCGAGGGGATAAAGCGGCTAGGGAAGATCATCACCGAGAACATGCGGTAAATCCGCCGCATCCGATCTGTGTCATTCGCGTGCTGCCCGACCTGCATCTGGTCAGGAGATTGCAGAAAACCCGCCGGAAAAGCGGGTTTTTTGTTTACTTCACCGTCGAGTCCGGTTAATTTGATCCCCCGATGACAATATCGTTTGCCAAATACCAGGCCCTGGGCAACAGCTTCATTGTCCTGGATAAAATCCAGCAACGAGGGCGGATGAAACGATTCGAGTCCCTGGCTCAGGCAATCTGCAATCCGACCGCAGGCGTCGGCGCCGACGGTCTCTTGATCGTTTCCGGCGTCGCACCGGGGCTTCAGGTTGACATTTATAACGCCGATGGGAGTTGGGCAGAAAAATCCGGCAACGGGATCCGCATCGCCGCTATGCACCTGCTAAATGCCGGAATAATCGCCGGGCCGAGCACCGAGTTGCTGACCGGTTCCGGGATATCGCGGGTGGCTTTTCATGGAGGCTCATCGACACGTCGGGTGATGTCGGCCTCACTGGGAAAGCCGGAATTTGCGACGTCTCGCATTCCGATGGCCGTGCCGCAGCCGTTCTTTATCAACCAGGAGGTGACGTGCGGTGAGCGGACGTATATCGCCTCGGCCGTGTCGATCGGCAACCCCCATTTGATTCTCTTCTGTGACGATTTCGAATTCGACTGGCAAGGCATCGGTCGCGAATTGGAGGTCGATTCGTTATTTCCGCATCGGATCAATGTCGGCTTTGTCGTCGTCCGCGACGCCGATACCCTGGAGGTGCGCGATTGGGAGCGCGGGGTTGGAGCAACCTCATCCTCTGGAACGGGAGCGGCGGCGGCGGTGGCAATCGCCGTCATGCGCGGTTTCACGACGCGAGTGGTCGACGTTCATGCCCCGGCCGGCATTCTGCAGGTCACATGGAAATCCGCCGGCGACGAAATGATCATCAAAGGGCCGGTGGAATTCATCTGCGCCGGCGAGTTTCGAGCTTCATGATAGGCGTCCAGGCTGCCACAGTCTGCCGCGAACCCGTCCTGCCACAAAGAATAAGGAGATAGATTCGAATAATGATGGCCAAGATGCGACAGGGCGCCATAACGTATTTCCGTGACCTTCGCCGGCTGACGCCCAATGCCCGCAAGTACCTCTTGGGGGCTTTTTTCATCGGCATGACTTTCGCGTCGTTCAGCCTGCTGCTTAATCTATATCTCCGTGAAAAGGGATACGGCGAGGGCTTCATCGGATCGGTGCTATCGGCCGGGGCAATCGGTATGACCGTGGTATCGATTCCGGGGGCGCTTTTGCTATCGCGCATCCGCCTAAAACCGGTACTGGTGGTCTCAACCGTCGGATATGTGATCTTCGGATTGATTACGGTGTATACGGACCTCTCCGGGCTGATCTGGGGCGCTTATTTTTGCGCCGGTATCATGATGACCTTCCATCGGATCGCTGCCGCGCCGTTTTTCATGCGTAATTCAACTCCGACCGAACGGCCGTACCTGTTCTCGTTGTCGTTCGGTATCGCGGTCATGGCCGGCGTGGTCGGGTCACTGATTTTCGGCCAACTGGTGGAGTATTTTGCGACTGTCGCCGGATATGACATGGTCTGGGCGCTCAGGCTGTCGCTGTCCGTCGGCGTTCTGTGTTCGCTGGCGGCCTTGCTT
>CAZPEV010000089.1:0-12810 GCA_964585635.1 uncultured Ignavibacteriales bacterium | reverse complement strand
CGACATATACCCCCAGATACAGATACCAGTAGGAAATAATCACGCCGCCCATGGCAATCAGCACCATCACCGGGATGATTATCCGCTTGCGCCGGTACATAGCTTTTCTGGCTTTGGCTTCGCCTTCCGTGCCGTTTCGGGTTTCGTTCATAAGGGGTCTATCCTTCGTCTCATGATTGGCTGGTTGTCGGAAACTTCATCGTCAGGTCGTCATCGAATCATTGCTTTCAATGTGCATAACCCGGAGACGCGTCGTCCGTCTTCTTCTGCGACCTCTAATCACGGCTACTTCGAATCAAAACATTACGAATACAAAGCAATATACGTTGGGCCTGTTTCGCCCACTAATAAAATCTGCCTTTTTGGTCCCGGTGGAGATGGCATCTTCCCCCCCGGTCTGGCCGCGTTGCCCTTTACGCTCCTTCATTATGATTCATCATATAACCATATGCCTTGATTGCTAATATTCCGCGTTTCTTCCGGCCCGAAATCGAATCCCTGCATCTCAAGCTTGCGGATTTGGAATCCGCGCCCCTGACTAGGCCTAGATTGTCTTGTTAGTACGGATACACTGCCAAGAAATAATATTCCCCGCGCCCTTCTTCAATAGACAAACCTCCTGTCTCGGGGAAGCTGATGTCGATGGCGGCCCCGACCTCACTCTCCCCAAACTCTAGTGAGCTTCAGCTTTTCGATCTTGGTGCGCTATGTCTTGATCGGCGGAAGGCGATGGAAGACAATCGACTCCGTTGACATGGCCGAAGATGATCGGTAATACTGGAAGCCGGTCATGAGATGCAAACTTGGGCGGCCAGCCCTTGAACCCATGGCAAAACACTTCGCCCGATTAGTGACGAATCGATTCTTTGTCATTCTACTTCCTGATTGGACGCAGTCCATCAAATACTGACGTGCTCACCCAATAGGTACCGCTCTTACTTGTTCCTCGTCTGATAAAGAAAAGGTACTTGCCGTCTGGCGATACTCTGGCGTTCAGATCCAATCCTCTTGAATTCAAAATACTGTCGAGACATTTGGATTCTGTCCAGAGGCCGTCAGGTGATTTGAAACTGATGTAAAGAGACATTCGCGGGGGCTTTCCAGCTGGAAACACGGCTCGATTGAAAATCATGTAGCTTTCGTCGGGAGCCATGCATGGCGAAAACTCGCCATCTTCCGAGTTGATGGCTTCCGGCAACCTCACCGGCGCGATGTAATGGCCGCCTTTATATCGAGCGACCCAGATGTCCGATCGTGCTTCAATGCCTTTTGGATTACCTCCGAAATACAGATTGTCCGACTTATCGAGCGAGAACTGCCAGTGCATCGCATACGAGTCAAAGACCGTGTCGAGGAGCCGCGCTTCTGTCCATCCATCGTCTTTCCGGTCGACAAAATACACCCTGTCGTCTTCGGTCATGCCGGATTTGCCAATCTTCGCCGCCGCAAAGAAGAGCCGGTTTCCGTCTCCTGAATAGCACGGCGCGTCGTGCATTAGATCGTTGACAAAGGAAATCTCCCGGGGACTTGTCCACACGCCATTCATTAACCTTGACAGGTAGAGGCCTTTTGGCCGGTCAGGGTGCCAGACAGCCTCATCGAGATGGGGCGCGAATACGATGTTTCCGTGCATGTCCATAGGCGTATTGACAAATCCATCGGCGAAGTACTCGGGAGTCGTACCGGGGTGGGCTGCCCCCATGTACGCTCCAGAAACCGATTCGGTCGCGGGTGATAATTGCTCAGCTTGAAGTGGCACGACGAAGAAAAGTGTCACCAGACCCATGAATAGCATTTGCGTTTTGGTCATACAACCTTCCTGTTTCAATGATAATACGAGGACGCCGAAACGTTGTTTCATATGATCACTGACGTCACCTGCAAAGATTGTGTTTGAGCGAAAGTGTCGCAGCCCATTCAAGAGTTAGTTCCTCCGGATATCGAGTGAAATGACTACGCATGGCAGATAAGATCAGGACGTACGGGTTCCCCGCAGTATGAAGGGGTGTCCTGTTACATTGTCCTATATTGATTTGCTCGCTACCCAAATCATCCTCTTAATTGCAATTCTGCGGGAAACAAATAGAAACCCCGGCCGAAACCGGGGCTTTTAGCTTCTATGGCGGGCTCTACGAGACGCATTCCGCAACTGGATAATCGATAATGCAGCTTAGAAAGGCTCCCCCGAATCGATGATCTTCGAACCTTCCAGACAGTCGTGGATTACCTGAAAGCTACGGGATAAGCCGCTATCCTATCAAGATTTAGATCGGAATCGATAATGCGGCAAGGGGTCACCGATTTGAGCCGACATTTGCAGTTGCGAAGCCACGCTGCACAATCCTAACGCAGATATTTACAAAATACTTATACTTCTTGAGGTCTTCTTTATTACCGCCTTTTGGATATCCAGCCGTTCTTCCATATGAAAAGAAACTCGATTACGCGGTTGCGTAAGCTGCTGATGTTTATTGCGGCGCAAAACCGCAAGGAAGGGTGATACTCATGGGATTCAGCATCGCCGGAATAATCGCCATCGCGCTCTTAATCTATTTGGGATACGCCATGTTTCACCCGGAACGCTTCAAATAGGAAAGGCCGTATGCCTGCGCAGGAACTGGCACAGGTAATCGTCTTCATATCGGTGCTGGTGCTTCTGGCGCCGGTGCTTGGAGTCTATTTTAGTGCCGTCTTCATGGGGCAAAAGACTTTCCTGCACCCGGTGTTCTCATGGCTGGAAAAGTTGGTCTATAGGACCTGCAGCATCGCCCCAGAGGGGGAGATGGGCTGGCAGGAATACGCCAAGGCGCTTCTCTGGTTCAACGCCCTCGGATTCGGGGCGGTATTTGTCCTGCAACTCATCCAGGCATGGCTTCCCCTCAATCCGCAGCATTTGGGAAATATCTCCTGGCCGCTGGCGTTCAATACCGCGGTCAGTTTCATGACCAATACCAACTGGCAGGCCTATGCCGGGGAAACCACGCTCAGCTATTTGACTCAGACGCTCGGCCTGACCGTGCAGAATTTCGTCAGCGCGGCTACCGGCGTGGCGGTCTTATTGGCCCTGACTCGTGGAATCGTGCGCAAGACTGCATCGACAATCGGGAATTTTTGGATCGATCTAACTCGGTCAGTCGTGTATATCCTTTTGCCGCTGTCAATCATCCTGGCCCTTATCCTGATCGAGCAAGGTGTGGTCCAGACCTTCTCCCCGGCGGTTGTGGTGACCACAGTCGAAGGCGCGCCTCAGACTATTCCTCTGGGACCGGCCGCCTCGCAGATCGCCATCAAGCAGTTGGGCACCAACGGCGGGGGTTTTTTCAATGCCAACAGCGCTCATCCGCTGGAAGATCCAACTCCGCTGTCCAATTTCCTGGAAATGCTGGCTATCCTGCTTGTCCCGGCGGGGCTGGTCTTTGCTTATGGTCGTATGGTCGGCGCTTCGCGACACGCATTGATTGTTTTCGGCGTGATGATGGCGCTGTTTGCAGGCGGCTTGGTCGTATCTCTGAATGCCGAATATTCCGCCGACCCCGCGCTGGGTACCGCGATGAACATGGAAGGCATGGAAACCCGCTTCGGCGTCGCCAACAGTGTCCTTTGGGCGGTCTCGACCACCGCCGCCTCCAATGGGTCGGTCATCGCCATGCACTCAAGCCTGGCCCCCTTGACCGGAGGCGTCGCCATATTCAACATGATGCTGGGAGAAATCATCTTCGGGGGAGTAGGCGCGGGCTTGTACGGTATAATCCTTCATGTCCTCCTGACTGTCTTTCTGGCCGGATTGATGGTCGGCCGGACTCCGGAGTATTTGGGAAAGAAAATCGAAGCCCGGGAAATCCAGATGGTTATCCTGGCCATACTCGCACCCAGCGCCGTGATCCTGGTTGGAGCCGGGATCGCCAGCGTGCTTCCGGTGGCGTTGGCGAGCCTTGGTAATAGCGGGCCGCACGGATTGAGCGAAATCCTGTATGCCTTCTCCTCCGCCGCCGGGAACAACGGCAGCGCGTTTGCCGGGTTGAATGCAAATACGAACTTCTACAATATCATCCTGGGCATAGCCATGCTGGTGGGTCGATTCGTGGTCATAATCCCTTGTCTGGCCATTGCCGGAAGTCTGGCCGCAAAGAAGATCTCCCCGCCATCCATCGGAACTTTCGCGACAGACACCACAATCTTCGGAGTGCTTCTGGTCGGAGTTGTCTTGATAGTCGGCGCCCTGACCTTCCTGCCGGCGCTCGGTCTGGGGCCGATAGTCGAACACTTCCTCATGACCGCGGGACGCACATTTTAGGAGTATCGATGCCGTCGAAGGTTTCAAAATTGGTCGACCGGGCGCTGCTGTTGACCGCGCTGAAAGATGCCTTACTCAAGGTAACTCCCGCGCGTCAACTCCGCAATCCCGTCATGTTTGTCACCCTCATCGGGGCGATATTGACGACGATTTCGTTTGCCGCCGGATTGATTCGCGGCACCTATTCCGGTTTTGAACTGCAGGTCAGTCTATGGTTGTGGTTGACCGTCCTCTTCGCCAATTTTGCTGAGGCTCTGGCCGAAGGCCGGGGAAAAGCCCAGGCTGAAAGCTTGCGGAAGACCCGCACGCAGCTGTTTGCAAGGCGGCTTCGCGACGGCGTTGAATCGAATGTGGCGGCGACGGAGCTAAGAAAAGATGACGTGGTGGTCTGTGAAGCGGGCAGTACGATTCCCGCGGATGGCGAGGTGATCGATGGGATCGCCAGCGTGGACGAATCGGCCATCACGGGGGAATCCGCACCCGTCATCCGCGAGAGCGGCGGCGACAGGAGCGCCGTTACCGGGGGCACCCGAGTAATCAGCGACCGCATCGTAATCAGGGTAACCTCTGACCCCGGCAATGCCTTCGTCGATCGAATGATAGTCTTGATCGAGGGGGCGACCCGCCAGAAGACTCCCAATGAAATTGCTCTGGGAATAGTCCTGGCGGGACTGACGATCATTTTCCTGTTGGCAGTCGCCACGCTTAAGTTCTTTGCCGACTATAGCGGTGCCGCCGCCGGTCAGGACTTGAGCGGTATCGTGACCGTGCCGGTCCTGACCGCCCTACTGGTCTGTCTGATTCCCACCACGATCGGCGGGCTGTTAAGCGCCATCGGCATCGCCGGGATCGACCGTCTCGTCCAGCGTAACGTCATCGCCAAAAGCGGTCGGGCGGTCGAGGCCGCAGGGGATATAGATGTTCTGCTGCTCGACAAGACCGGGACAATCACGCTGGGGAATCGGATGGCGACCGAATTTATCCCGGCCCCGATGTACACCGTGCAACATCTGGCGGAGGCCGCTCAATTGGCGTCTTTGGCCGATGAAACTCCCGAGGGCAGGTCCATCGTCGTACTGGCCAAGGGAAAATTCGACCTGCGGGCGCAAACTCTCACTCCCAGCCAAGCCAGGTTTATCCCGTTTTCAGCTCAAACCCGAATCAGCGGAGTGGATATTCTTGACACCGACGGGACCGTGTCGTTGCGTATACGCAAAGGCGCAGTGGATTCAATGCGAGCCCTCGTGGAACGGACGGGGAGCGCTTTCCCGTCGGAACTTCAAACAGCAGTCGACAATATTGCCAAGACCGGCGGCACCCCGTTGGCTGTCGCCGACGACACCGCCGTTTTGGGTGTGGTCCATCTCAAAGACGTCGTCAAAGGCGGAATCAAGGAGCGATTCGCCGAATTGCGCCGGATGGGTATCCGCACGGTCATGATTACCGGCGATAATCCGCTGACCGCCGCGGCTATCGCCGCCGAAGCGGGGGTGGATGATTTTATGGCCTATGCCACGCCCGAGGCGAAGCTGGCGCGGATCCGTCTCGAACAACAAGACGGGCATCTGGTGGCGATGACCGGCGACGGCACCAACGATGCGCCGGCGCTGGCCCAGGCCGATGTGGGCGTGGCCATGAATACCGGCACTCAGGCGGCGCGCGAGGCCGGCAACATGGTCGACCTCGACAGCAATCCGACCAAGCTGATGCAGATTGTCGAGGTGGGCAAACAAATGCTCATCACCCGGGGGGCGCTGACGACCTTCAGCATCGCCAACGATGTCGCCAAGTACTTCGCTATCCTTCCGGCCATGTTCGGCACTTTGTATGCGTTGTCGGGTCTAAACAACGGCCCCCTGGCGGCGCTGAATATCATGCGCCTCCATTCGCCCCAAAGCGCCATCCTCAGTGCCGTGATTTTCAACGCGCTGATCATTGTCGCCCTGATACCATTGGCCCTGCGCGGCGTGGCCTATCGGGCCGAAACGGCCTCACATCTCTTACGACGCAACTTGATGCTCTACGGAGTAGGGGGACTTCTATCCCCCTTTGTCGGAATCAAACTGCTCGATATCATCATTGTAGCATTGGGGTTGGCCATCTGACGAGGTGAAGCAATGAAACCTGTGCGGACTGCTTTCAGGATTTTTCTTTTCATGACGCTTCTTACGGGCATTGTGTATCCTCTGCTCGTGACTGGCGCGACCCAACTGCTCTTTCCGCGTCAGGCCGGCGGGAGCATCATTTCGATCGACGGCAGACCGATTGGGTCGAAGTTGATCGGGCAGGGCTTTTCCGATCCGAAATATTTTTGGCCGCGTCCTTCCGCCACGAATTATAACGCGATGCCGTCCCGAGGAAGCAATTTGGGGCCGACCAGCAAGGACCTCAAAGATGTAATCGCAGGGAGACGTGAGCATCTTCAGGTTGCCAATGGGACAAACACGGAGGTTCCGCTTGATTTGCTCTTCGCATCGGCCAGCGGCCTTGATCCGCATATCACCCCCGCCGCGGCGCAGTACCAGGTCGAGCGGATTATCAAGGCTCGAAATCTTGACGGGAGGACTAAAACCGATATCTTTGTTCTCATTGGAAAGCATATCGAGGCCCCTGACTTCGGCCTGCTTGGCGAGCCTCGTGTCAACGTGCTCCAGTTGAACCTGGCGTTGGATTCTCTGACGGAGAACGGGAAATAATGTCCGAACCGATCCGTCCAGACCCGGATGAGCTTCTGGCCGCGATCCAAAAGGATCGAACCAGATCGGGCTCAGCCCAACTGCGGATTTTCCTCGGCATGGCCGCAGGAGTAGGGAAGACCTACGCCATGTTGAGGGCCGCTCAGGATCGTCTTGCTGAGGGCGTGAACGTCGTTATCGGGACCGTCGACACGCATGGCCGCACTGAGACCGAAGCTCTTCTGACCGGCTTGCCGGTCATCCCCAGAAGGAAGCTGACCTATCGAGAAACGACATTTGAAGAGATGGATATTGACGCCATTTTAGCGCGCCGGCCATGCTTGGTCTTGGTCGATGAGTTGGCGCACACCAATATCCCTGGTTCGCGTCATCCAAAGAGATGGCATGATGTCGTCGAACTGCTGGATGCCGGCATCAATGTGTACGCCACCATTAACGTTCAGCACTTCGAAAGTCGCAAGGAATCGGTGGAGGTGATCACAGGAACCAAGGTTCGTGAAACTGTGCCCGATTCCATCCTCGAGCGGGCGTCCCAGATTATTCTGATCGATATCACCCCCGCTGAGCTTTTGAGAAGGTTGGACGAAGGCAAAGTCTATCTCGGAGATATGGCGGAAATGGCCGCCCGGAATTTCTTCAAGGAAGATCGTCTCACTGCCTTGCGGGAGATCGCCCTGCGTCTGACGGCCGAAAAGGTCGACGATGAACTGCATGGCATGATGACCATCAAGACCTCCAATACGACCTGGAAGACGACTGAACGATTGATGGTGGGCGTGAGTCACAGTCCGTTTTCGGAAGGGCTTATCCGCGCCGTGCGGCGGCTGGCGTATGGGCTCGGCGCCCCCTGGATCGGGGTTCATGTCGATACCGGTTTGGTGCTGTCGGATAAGGATCGGGCCGTCTTGGGGAGGAATCTGTCGCTGGTCAGGGAGCTGGGAGGCGAAATTGTTTCCACGGCTGATGTCGATATTGCCAACGCCCTGAACCGAATTGCGCATCAGCGGGGCGTTACTCAGCTCGTAATCGGCCGCCCGTCGCGGCGATGGTTCCAGGATGCGTTTCGGGGCGGGACAGTCCTGGATCGATTGGTCAGAGAAAGCGGCGATTATGACGTTCATGTGTTGCGGCAGGAGACCAAACAACCGTCAAAGAAACCACGCCATAACAATATTGGAAACAAGTCCATGATGATGCCCTATGGCGTCGTTTTGGGCACCATTATCCTGCTAACGCTTTTAAACGGATCTTTGCTGCCTTTGGTAGGCTACCGCGCCGTCGGATTCATATTTCTGCTCATGATTCTTGTATTGGGACTGTTTGTATCGGTGGGCCCCATCCTGGTGGCGGCGGTCCTGAGTGCCCTGATTTGGGATTATATCTTTATCCCCCCGTTTTGGACTTTTCGAATCTCGGCGCCCGATGATATCGCCATGTGCATCGCCTACCTATTGGCCGCCGCCACCACCGGGACGCTGACCTATCGCATTCGGAGACGAGAAGGAATGCTGCGCCTTCGTGAAGAACGCACTCGCATTCTATATGATATTGTCCGATTGATGGCCGCCGGCCGTGACAAGAAAGTGTTCATGTCCGAGGTGGCCGAAAAACTTGGAACCGTTCTCAATGGAGAATGCTCTGTTGTCCCCTCGACTCAGGACAAGGGGCTGGAGCGATTGACCTTTCCTTCCCGGCGGTGGTGCACCGACGACAAAGAATGGGCAGTGGCGCAATGGGCGTTTGAGCATGGACAGGCTGCAGGGTGGTCAACCGATACTCTTCCCTCGGCAGCCGGATTGTACATTCCCCTCATAGGAACTGCCGAGACGGTTGGGATACTGGCTTATCATCCGGGAACTCGTCGGCGCCTGCTGCAAGAAGAGGAGAACCTTCTCTCGACTGTCGCCAGGCAGTTGGCCATTTCCATGGAACGGGAACTGCTTCAAGAACGGTCGCGGGAGGCCGAGCGCCTGGCGGAATCGGAGCGACTCTATCAGACGATCCTCAATTCCATCTCCCATGAGATTCGCACGCCGCTGACGGCCATCATTGGGTCAGCCTCGGCCCTTCAAGATGACGGCATTATTGCCAATCCAGAAAGCCGCGCCCAGTTGTTAAGGGAATTGACCGGTAACGCCGAACGGCTGAACCGAGTGGTTACCAATTTGCTCGACATGTCGCGCCTGAGTTCCGGGATATTGAGCCTGAAACGGGATTGGCATGATACTAATGACCTGATCGCCCATGCGTTAGGCGAACATCGCGGCATTCTGGCCGATCGCCAGGTAGTGACCAGGGTTCCGGAGACATTTCCGTTGATCTTTGTCGATTTCGGTATGTTTGAACAGGCGTTGTCCAACCTCCTGGTCAACGCCGCGGCCTATACACCGCTTGGCGCGACTATCGAAATCGAGGCACATGCCGATGACGAGGGCATCGCCTTGAGCATCTCGGATCGCGGTCCCGGCATTCCCGCCGATTCCCTGCCGCATCTCTTCGACAAGTTTTATCGGGTTCCAGGGACTTCCGCCGGTGGTACCGGTATCGGATTGGCCATTACCAAGGCCATCATTGAGGCTCATGAAGGCACGATAACGGCGAACAATCGACCGGGCGGGGGAGTGTCATTCGCCATTCGCCTGCCGATCAAGCCGCAGCCGGGTGTTCCCAGGGAGTCGGGTGAATAATGAATGGCCTTCGGATTCTGGTCGTTGACGATGAGGCCGCCATCCGCCGGTTCCTCAAGATCATCCTTGAAGCCGATGGACACACATTCCTGGAGGCATCGTCCGGGCAGGAGGGACTGGTCATGGCCGCCACGCATCGACCCGACCTGATCGTGCTCGATCTGGGGCTTCCCGATCTCGATGGCCTGGTTGTTCTGAAACGGTTGCGGGAGTGGTCGACGGTGCCGGTGATCGTGCTGACCGTGAAAGATTCCGACACCGACAAGGTGGCGCTGCTCGATGCCGGGGCCGATGACTATCTCACTAAACCATTCAGCACGGCCGAACTCCAGGCGCGAATCCGAGTGGCAATTCGGCATACGCAACCTGCACCCGCTGAACCGATATTCCGCAGCGGTGAGCTTGAGGTTGATCTCTCTGACAGAGAGGTGCGGATTCGTGGCAAAGAGGTGAAACTAACCGCTACCGAATATGAGATATTAAAGATTTTGGTATTGCATGCGGGAAAAGTTGTCACGCAGAGGCAGTTGCTCAAAGACGTCTGGGGGCCGAATGCGGTGGAACAGACCCAGTACCTGCGGGTGTATGTAGGCCAGCTTCGAAAAAAATTGGAAAGGGACCCCTCACAACCCGAATTGATACTGACTGAACCGGGCGTAGGGTATCGGCTCAAGATTCTTGATGCATAGCAAACAGGGATCTCCCAACCCTATGATCTTGCTCCATCACTGGGATTTAGAAGTGAAGCGAAGGATATTTCCGGGGATCATACGCTTTGGTCGAGAATACATGGGCCAACAATCATTTGTGGGGGCAACGACTTACGATTCATGGCGAGGTCGACGAGACGCTTTCCGCAACTGGGATATTAGAAAGGTGTAAGCCCGATCCTATACAGTACGTTGGCCTATTTCCCTGCAATAATATTACATCCAAAGTATGGCGTGATCTCTCGCGTATAAGTTGCAAACATCGCCCCTTCATATAAAACTGACTTTCCTTGTTGCTGCTGTGACTACGTAGCAGCGCTCCATGTTCGAGCTTAAATCCGCAGGCATGACGAAAAAACCGGGCCGTCCAGGCTGATAGCCTGTCGTAGTTCCCACCAAGATTTCGCCGTCCTCAAACTCCACACGAATCTTGCGCCCGGCCGGTGGACGTGATGGATCAAATGCATTCGATTCGATATGCTGCGAATCTCCCTTGAAATCCTTTACAAAGATCAGCGCCTTCAAGTCGCTCTTGTTGATTTCTATAGGCTTCGCACCCGCAGTATCGGTCACCAAGTTTAGATGAAAGAGATCTTTTGCCGGGACGAAATCGGCTGTCGTGCCTTTGACTATTCTACCGTCGGCGAACCGTACCACAACCTTGTTCACAACCTTCTCCTCTTGAAAAGCCAAGTTAACACGAAACTCTTCACTCCCTATTATCTGCTGCCATGACTTGACCATCTGCGGGTCGATTCAGTCACGGTATGTTCTTGGTTTACCATTATCATCGGCATTATTATCAAAATTGTGATATGCATCAACTGGATCAAAGATGGGGAGCAAAATAATATAACCCCAATTTCGAGGTTTCAACTGGACCAGTTTTCGGGGGGAAGGTCAAGAATTCCTCATAAAAGACTTCTTCCTCTAACCGTGTTGACCTGTTCCCAACGAGTCTTTGGAGCTTATGCTCAATGGGTCTTGTTGATGATTGGGATGAAGAATATAAAGCGTAGAGAGTGATGTTGTGACACCTTGCGACTTACGTAACAATATGATTATCAATAGGTTGCGATGGCGGCTCCAGCCTCACTCTCCCCAAACTTTTGTGCGTTTCCAGTTCCCTATTCGATTACACCATGCAGTGATCGACGGAAGTCGATGGAAGGCAATTGAGTATGGGGAAACGGATCGACAGAATTGATAGCATTTGAGGCCGAAGACGAAGGGCCGACCGAATCGACCGGCCCCTGACCTTTAATTTCGAAGACCTACTTCAGCAGTAGCATCTTCTTCGTTTGAACCACTTCACCGGCTTGGAAGCGATATAGATACATGCCAGTCGGCACCGACTTGCCGGCATCGTCGGCTCCGGTCCATTCAATTCGATACGATCCCGCCGATTTGGATTCGTTCACCAGCGTCCGCACTCTTTGGCCGAGTACATTGAAGATCTCAATCGTCACACTAGATCGGGTCGGGATGCTGTACTCAATCGTCGTTACCGGATTGAACGGGTTGGGGTAATTCTGCGAGAGATTGAATGCGTCGGGATGCGCCGCGCCTCCGTGTTCATCTATGTCGACAGGGATATCATTGACACAGCGAACCGAGAAACCGAAACCCTTATAGTAGCCGTCACGGCTGAGGTCTGAATAGTAGTAACTCAGCCTTCGGTTCCAGGCGGTGCCACTAACGTACTCCGTAGAGGACCAGAAGTAGGCGGAGTAACCCACATAGTCGTAGGATCCATCGCCGAGGTAGCGGTAACCGCCCGGCAACGCGGAGAAGCTGCTCTCGTTCGTAGCACCTGTATTGGGAGTGCTCCAATGTGTTGTGCCAGCTTCTTTTAGCTTGCCGCCTTCAGTAGTACCACGCCAGCCGATGGAATCTGCTTGGGCCTGGCTCATGCCAAGAGTCATCTCCAGTTGTTTCCACTCAACATCACTTGCTACATGCCAACCAGCGGGCGCTATATTACGGCTGTCAGATACAGCATACCAGTTATAGAGTCTCCCATAAGTGGCAACATTATTTATGTCGTTGTTCCAGTTGCAGTAAGCTCCGGTGGTAAGGCCCACCCATGTCGCGGCATCAGTTACATTGGGTATGGAATCGCCATTACAGTAATGGGTTACCTTCAGATTTTCCGCCATCCACTCCTGCGTACCAATTATCACGGTTTGATACACATTACCGTCATAATCAGTCACTGTGCCCGCAGAAAGCGGACAAGCCAAAGAAATAGTCAGAAAGAGCAATAACAGCCATTTCATGATTGTGTTCTCCTCCAAAACGATTCGGCTTGCAGGATCGGCAGACAATGAGGTGCGGCGTGGTGTCAGCCGACCTGACCGGGTTAAGTATCGGGCCTCAGATTACTGTTGCCCGAATATATCAACCGAGATCTCCACCCCCGG
>CAZPEV010000088.1:0-13099 GCA_964585635.1 uncultured Ignavibacteriales bacterium | reverse complement strand
AAGTTAACGTTTACTAACTAATCCTTCTTGCCCTTATTTAGCAAGCGAAAAAGCGGAAAACCATTCAGAATTTGTGATAACTTTCACCTTCTTTGATCAACTTACATGACCCAATATCCATTTGTCAACAATGGAGAAGCAAGGTTCAATGAAATAGAGTGCCATAAGTCATTGTCATCAAAGAGGTTTCTTTTGTCGTTTCTAGCCTGATCCATTGTGGGGAAATGAGTTAAGGGGGATTAACCTCTCCCCATTTGCACGTACGGTCAGCAGCCTTTCTTGATCTACACCACTGGGCTTGCCACTCCGTCGGGGCCTGTGACTGTGGCCTTGATGGGTGATCAGGAAGGAGGCGATATGATGCCGTGGGGATAGACGATGACCTTGATCGATTCTCCGGCCCGGGCGACCAGGTCGAACCCTTTTTGGGTGTCGTCCAGGTCAAGGCGATGGGTGATCAAGTCAGTCACGATGAGCTCTTTGGTGTGAAGCAGTTCAATCGCCTCGACGATATCCGGAACGACGGCCGCGTAGGAAAAGACAACTTTGACCAATCTGAAATAGAGATCATAAAGCGGCAACGGAATCCGAATCTCGGGAGCAGTGGGGGCAAACAGCAGGAGCGTTCCGCCGCGATCAACCGAAGCGAAGGCCTGCTCGAACGCCGCCTCGGCCGCAGCGCAAACGATCACGACGTCGGCCGCGCGGCCGTCGTTGGCCTGGCGCACCTTCTCCGGGACGGCGCCATCGGCCCGCAGGACAACATCTGCTCCGGCCCGACGGGCGGCAACCATCCGGTAGTCGTTGATGTCGGTGGCGATGATTTTCGCAGCCCCATACACTCGCGCCAGCTTGATATGCAAAAGCCCGGATATGCCGGAGCCAATCACCAAAACGGTATCGCCCCTTTTCACGCCGGCGGCCCGCTGGCCGCGAATGACACACCCCAGCGGTTCGACAAAAGTCCCCTCATCGTATGACACTGAATGGGGCAGCAGGAAGGTGCCGAAACGGACGTTGATCGCCGGCACGCGCACATATTCGGCAAAACCGCCCGGATCGAAATTGGTCGAGTGCAGCGTTTCGCAGGCGGTCTGAAAGCCGGCCCGGCAGTAACGGCACTCATTGCAGGGAACATGATGGGTGACGAAAACCCGGTCGCCGACCTTGAATTCGGAAACATCGGCACCGGTTTGGACCACGTCTCCGGCGATCTCATGTCCTAGGATACGGGGAGCTTTCTTGATCCGGTACCATTCCATGACGTCGCTGCCGCAGATGCCGCTGGCCATGATTTTGACCAATAGCTCCCCCGGCCCGATCTGCGGCTGGGGCCGTTCCTCGACCCGCACGTCGTGGTTGCTGTAATAGACCGCCGCCCGCATTTTGCCGCCTACCGCGCCGGTCTCTCTTTCTGGTAGATATCGTAGGCTGCGGCCACCGAGGCTTTTTGATGCACGATCGCCCGCACCGCCTTGATCATCCCGACCGGGCAGTCGGACTGGAAGATATTGCGCCCCATATCAACGCCGGACGCACCATGCGCGATGGCATCAAAGGCCAACTGCAAGGCCTCTTTTTCCGGCAGCTTCTTTCCGCCGGCGATGACCACCGGCACCGGGCAGCTCTCCACGACCTGCTCAAAACCATCGCAGTAGTAGGTCTTGACAAAATGCGCTCCCAGTTCGGCGGCGATCCGGCAGCACAAGGATAAATATTTGGCGTCGCGGGTCATCTCTCGGCCGACCGCGGTCACCGCCAGCACCGGGATACCGAACGTCTCCCCCTCGTTCACCAGATCCGCCAAATCCAGCAGCGTCTCTTTCTCATGGTCGGAACCGACAAAGATCGATAAGGTCACGGCGCAGACGTTGAGGCGGATGGCCTCCTCGATTGTTGTGGTAGTCCCTTCGTTCGAAAGGTCTTTGCTGAGAATACTGGTGCCGCCCGACACCCGCAGAACAATCGGGATATCGGCTTCCGGCGGGACGCTGGTGCGCAGGATGCCGCGAGTCAGCATGAGCGAATCGGCATAGGGCAAAAGCGGCTTGATCGTCCGCGACGGCACTTCCAGGCCGCTGGTCGGCCCCAGAAAATAGCCATGATCGACCGCCAGCATGACCGTCTTGCCGGTCTCCGGCTTGATTATCCGCGCCAAGCGGTTCTTTATACCCCAATCCATGATTTCCTCCTGTCGATAGCTTCCAAGTAAGTCGATTCTAACGCTTTTGCCCCAACTTGGCAATATTTTTCCGGGGACGCTCCCCTGTCGTCGCCATTATCGGGCGAATTGGCGGAAATAGGTCAGGCTGGACAGAAACAGCCCCAGCCCAATCGCCAGGTATAAAGGGGCCAGGTAGATTCTATCGATCGGGAGATGGCGAAGGGTATATCCGAAAAGCATCATGAGTCCAACCAGCAGATACCCCTGCCAGCTTAGAAAGGCAAAGAGGCAGACCCGCTCCTTGCCGGGCGCCTGCGCGAAAATGCGGGTGATGTTTTTGGCCGACAGCCGCGAGAATTTCCATCGATGGGCGGCGGCGCCGGCGCCGATACCGGCCACCAGCGGGATGAGAATATTCTGGCGGGCGATGGCGAACCATCGGGCCGCCACGGCGGACAGCACGAGTCCGACCGCCGACCAAACCAATCCGGCCAGAAGAAACAACACCTTTCTTGGCACCGCAGGGATTTTCATATCAGTCTCATCCGCCAACAACCTGCAATACGTTTCGCGAAGTGTCATCACCATCAATTACTAAATCATCCGCGACGCGCATTAGTTCCTTATGCGGCAATGGCAAATGTTCGACGATACCGGCTCCAACAGGGATAATACTTAACCAGCCGACAGCTACCGCCAATGACAATTCGATACCACCCGTCCCCAAAAAATACACATAGGCAAAAACAAATATCGCTACCTGCTGAGATCTTGACGATGCGACAAAGTACAGTATTATTTTCTCTTCCAATCGTAGCTTATACGTATACTCTATAGACCTCCGGGGCAGAAGCATCGACCGAAACTTCAGCGGAAACTTCATAGCTATCAGCACTATTATTATCATTCCAATTAGCTCTAATCCTCTAAGGCTCGGTCTTATCCATAAAACAATTCCATGCGTACTCATCATGGCGGCAATCCGCTCATTAGTAGAAATCAAGAGACTATAGTAACGGTCCACTAGTTCATTGCCCAACCGATGCCGCATTGGTATTAGAACATCCTTATCGAATATGGCGTATTTAGGCATGACAAAGGGTCTCACGATTTTGCTGCTCATAATAATTACGTACGGCTTCTGAATGCTATCTGGTAATACAGGTTCTACTGTCCAATACCGGGGCAATAGCCGCGAAAACCCGGATGCATTTGGGGGATACGAAGCGCGAACGATTGAATCAATGTCCGCCACAACGCTTTCGAGGGAATCCGCAAACGCATCTGATTGCAAAACACTATGAAATGGATTCTTGGCAATTATCAATAAGCTATTGGATAAGAGCGATATTAAGATAACGGCCATCGATATAATTGCAATCGTGGCCGCAACAATATACCCAATGCCGTCAAGCCACGCTGCGATCTTATTCTTCCAATATCTTAACCGGAATAAATTCAGCAGCCTGGACCATTGACTTAGATACCTTCTGCTATTCGGATCTTTAGACTTCAAGGCGCAGATAGCGCGAGCGGCCGCGTTTATAGCGCGGTTATTTGTTTCTGATAATCCGGCAATAGCATGCGCCATTGGAATTGCCAAACGCCCGGGAAACAGTTGTTCGAAAGGCCATAAGCGACGATCCTTTATTTCCGGAAGGAGTTCACTTCTTGATATCAACTCCTCCTTGTGTGTAACAATCATCTCTGATAATTCGATGGCACTAGCGCAACAAACGATTTTATCGGGGGACACCACCAGTTGCACCAATTCATCAAATGACTCAGGCGACGCGATATTACGTAATAGCTTGACTGCAATGCGTTTCCTTTCAGGCGATTCGTGATTTAATAAGCCTGGGATGACTCTCCTGGCAATTTCCGGAGAGGCCGAAAGTGCGGACTCAAATGCTGAGATGCCCTTATCATTCTTACTTTTCATAAGATTATCAATCGCTACGGAAAAATCCGCGCGCACGGCATCGAATGCTCTATCCTGTTTTTGCGATAATGACGACAGTAGTTCAAGTTCTATGCCAACATTTTGTGTTGTGTTGATAGTGTCAAGGAGTCTCTTGCTAATGAATATTATGATTGATTCATCGGGTGTCAGTTTCATATAAAGGAGACATTTTGCAGCCTCAATCAATCTATTGTTTTGAACTAATTCTTTCAAAACACCATTCAGTTGGGGAATATTATCTACCATGCCGCAATAGTAGTATAATACTTCGATGAGGTCGTCGCGACTGGAAAATTGTTTAACTACTTCGTTGGAGCTTCTATTTTGCATTGCATCCCGAGCCGCAAGGTACTCCTGGAAGGTCCTGTGACTGCACGTATAATAATGTGGCCGGCTTTGCTTTATTACCCCATTTATTTCGGCAAGTTCATATAGGAAATCTTGAACTTCGGAATCCGATTTTAGGCCCAGAATCAGGCGAGCCAAGGAGCCTAGGGACACCGCCGAGAATTCCTCCGGATCTTCTTGCCCACCAGCCGATTCAAGTCTTTCCAAACATGTACTTGCAAGGATTGCAAGCTTCTTTTCCCAATCGAACTCTTGCCTATTCCCTCGCCGATTCGGCCTATTGATCATTAGTTCTTCTATAGCAGCCTGGTAGAATGCGGTCCTTGAGGTTGGCAATGCAAACTTGTCGCTCCCCATATATAGGCCGGTAAGAATTGTCAGCATTAAGGGATTCTTGCATATATCACGAATAATCAGATCCGATTGAATCTTTGCGTATAGACTAATAGCAGCGCGGTTCTTCGCCGGAGGCCACCCTCTTAGAAACTGTCGTATGTGGCCGCTCGCAAAGGGTTCCACTCTGACTATATTTGAAATCACATCCCGAAGATCTGGACTGCGATAGCTTTGTTCACGGCAGGTCACAATCACTCGATTCCTATCTTCTCTCTGATTATCGAATTCGCAGAATTCGCGTATCTTGGATACTACAAATTCCCTATTGACACCGACCTCATCTAAACCGTCAAGAATGATTATCATTTTCCCTTGTGCCAAACAGGCATCTACAAATCGATTGGCCTGCGGAAAGTGATAATTGGAGAACGATGAGACAATGGCTTCCTTGACCGAATGCTGATTGATAGCTAGGTTCCGCAGCTTTACGAAGATCGGAATCGAATTGTCCAGCCGCGTATTGGTTTGCTTGCAGAGTACACTAACTAGCAGACCTTTCATCAAAGTTGTTTTTCCGGAACCCGGCCCCCCAAGAACCAGATAGCGATCATGTCGGACTGTTTGTTCAAAAAGATCCACACTGCTTTCGGTTAATTCCGATATTAGCTTGAGCGGTGCATAAGCACGCTGCAACGGCACATCTAGTGCTGGGCCAACAACTGTTTCAATTTTAGATAGCTCGGATCTCATCACATGTTTCCTATAACTGCGCACAGAAATGGAAAACGGATTCTTGGGAGCGATGCGCCTATAAATGAACTCCATAATAGCCTTAAGAGGAGGAAGAATAATCTTATCTATAAAATTACGACCATAGTTATTAATCAGTAAAGCTATTGCCGTGGCAATAGCGATATATCCAAAAGTATCTTTCGCAGGCATGTTCATTCCTACTTCCCCTCGCGTCTGAAAAACCCGGGCGTGCCGTCTTGACGTCCTAAGGCCAGTACATTGAGAACGCTGCCAGGGTCATTTCACTTTGTGCAAAGAATTATCGCGAAGAAGGCAGAATTTGAACCCCCGGCACCTTGCCGTACGACGGTATTCAGGCCTGCCCCTTGCGATCACTCAGTCACTCCTCCGTCTTGCCCCACCCCCAAAGGGGTGATCCACAAATTCAATATCATATTATCTTAACCGTTTGTCAAGTACCGACCGTACCCCGGTGCGTGGTTCGGTTATATCTTGCGACACCGGAATACGACAATCATTATGTTCCTTCCAGAAATTTCTTAAGGCTTTGCTTGATGAAATACTCCCAACCCGCAATACAGCTCTCTCTCGTGAACTCAGGAATGTCGTCGGGAAAGCTCTCTCGCACAATATTGGTCAGCGTCAACGTGGTAGCGTTATTCTGTCTGGATAGTTCAAACACGACAAGCGCATCTCCTCGATAGCCCTCGAACTTCCAATTGTATGCTATCTTCTTCACCGGCACAACTTCGGTCACCCGCCACATATGCAGAAAATCCCTGCCTTGACTGGTCACATTGAACTGAGTCTCAAATCCGACTTCGGGTTTGAAGGCAGGGATATTCTCAAAGTACCACTGTCGCATTAGGCCGACCTCGGTGATCGATCTCCAAACTTTTTCAATCGGCGCGTCAAACGTCTGTTGGACGACTATTGGTATTTCGTTCTTTCTCATAATCCCTCCAAAATGTTGCAGCTTCCGTCCAGACCCGCCCGCACCGGATTATTATGGATATAATCCAGCGTTTGGCAAGCCAAAAAGAAAGACCTGACGCAACTGGAACACAGCTCTCTCTCGGTGTCTCCGGTCTCTCTTCGCGGTGTTCAGTCGGGATCGGATCGCCACCTGCTATTGCCCTACCAGGAGGGTTCCGTTCAATATTATCGCATAACCAGCGCTGTCGCGATAGGGATACCGGTAAATCTTATAGGTTCTTGCATAGAGACCTGGTATGCCGATATTCAAAATGCTGTCACCTTCAAAGTGAGCATTGGCCCCCTCTATAATGTCCGGCCCCACATCGATATTCAGGTTTGGAGCACCCCGCCAATTATGGATTATCGAACACGTTCCATCAAATCTGATTTGCAGTTCAAAACCCGACGCCGATCGCCACTGTCCAATGAATTCGCTTTTATCTATGGGAATTGGTTTCGGTCCCTGAACCTCGAAGAATAGAACCACCAGCCCGATAATCACCACCGGTAAGCTTATCGAAAAGATCAACTTGCTTGCCCCAGGGCTTATTACGGACATTTTTACCCCAAGGAACATGCCGAGGTAGGCAGCAACCAGACACGCCACCAATCCTGTTATGGCGCTCCGGAATTGTCCCGGGTCTGCCAAGACAATGAAAAATAACCATGCCGGAATATTGATTAGCAGGCCATAGAGAAAATTGCCGGACGGAAACCTTTTTGCCAGCCAGGTATTGCCAAATAGAAACAAAGTGCAGGCCGCAAGTATGGCATAATCGCCGCTGCCCGACCACGATCCGGCGACAAACATAACTACCAGTCCAACGAGACCGCAGAGGATTGCCAGAATTATTGCTGCCGGTCGGACACCTACCATAGATATCTTAGGTGACATAAGGTCCTTTCCTCCCGAGGAGATTGCTCAAACCTATATCGCCGCAGATTTGCTTTTATGTCCATTCTTGTCTTTGGACGCCTCATCGTTTTTATTAATATGCGACATTTTGGAGGTGGGGGGAATAAAATGGCACGTTCAGCATCAGGTCACATCCCGCTTCGCGGGACAAGACCTGCCGCAACTGGAACGGTTTGTCAAGAGCACTGCCTTATCCCCGCTGCGTGGTTTTGTCATATCTGGCGCGAAAGGCGTATAGCCTGACGCAACTGGAGAGGGGTGAGCCACCGGCCGGAAGGACACTACTGGGTTGCCCCGGAACCGCCATCAAAATCCCCCACTAACTGCCGATATAGTAACAAAGTAGCCGGAATCGGACTATGACAGATATGCCTATGCCTAAAATCAAATTGCAACAAGGGTACACCCTCATCGAAATGGTGCTGGTGGTGGTCATCCTCGGCATCCTCAGTGCCATCGCCTTCAAGTCGATGGGAAAGGTGACCGAGGTCACCCGAACGGAGGAAACCAGACAAAAGATGGACCGCCTGGCCTGGGCGATCACGGGTAATCCGGAGCTGGTATCGGGCGGCAGCCGGACCGACTTCGGCTATGTCGGCGATATCGGCGCCCTGCCCCCGACCTGGGATGCCCTGGTGACCAACCCGGGCGGCTACTCGACCTGGAAAGGGCCGTATATTCAGGATAAATTCGCATCCGGTGCGGCTAACAGCGATTTCAAGGTCGATGCCTGGGGAAAATCATACAGCGCCCCCAACAGCATCACCTTCACCTCCACCGGCGGGCCGTCCACGATCACCCGGCGGGTCGCCAACGCGACGGCCGATCTGCTGTACAACCGAGTCATCCTGACCATCCTCGATCTCGACAACGGTCTCCCCGGATCGGTCAGAAAAGATTCGGTCAAATTCCTGCTGACCTTTCCCAACGGCGCCGGCTCAACTTCAACGGTCACCAAATTCCCCACCGCCAACGGCCAGGCCCTATTCGATTCCATCCCGGTCGGCATCCACGATCTCAGGGTGATTTTTGTCCCAACGCATGATACCCTGAGCCGCAAGATCACCGTCTTCCCCGGCCGGACGGTCTACACCGACCTGCATCATTATGCGAAGGTATGGTGAGATGATCCGGCCTGATTCAGATTCGCGCGGTTTCTCGCTGATCGAGTTGATCGTCGTCATCCTCGTCCTGGGGATCGTCGCCGCCACAGCCATGAAGTCGATGACCGCCTCGGTCGATGATATGCGCCGCAGCGCCACCGAACGGGAGATGGAGATGCTGGCCAACGCGATTGTCGGCGATCCCTCGGTGATGCAAAACGGCAGTCGGGCCGATTTCGGATATGTCGGCGATGTCGGCGCCTTTCCCCCGAACCTACAGGCGCTGTATCAGAATCCGGGCGGCTATTGGACCTGGCATGGACCGTACCTCCCCCCGGGCTTCGACCAGGACAGCACTGGCTTCAAGCTTGACGAGTGGGGCCGGCCATACACCTATTCCGGCGGCATTACCATCACCTCCTCCGGCGGGGGAACGACGATGGCTAAAAAGATCGCCGACGCCGGTTCCGATTATCTCTTCAACAAGGTGTATGGAACGATAAAGGACGCCGACGATTCAATGCCCGGCGCTGCTCGAAAGGACTTCATCGACATCAAAGTGGACATGCCGAGCGGCCCCTCCGGCCTGATCACCAAGACCTATCACCCCGATGCGGGGGGCAGCTTCATGTGCGACTCGCTGCCGGCCGGGCATCGGTATTTTCGCTTCATTTATACGACGGCCTCCGACACCGTACCTCGCTATTTCACCGTCCTGCCGCGTCATCGAAGCTCGCGCACACTCGATGTCAAGTTTGCCATGCCCTATTTTTCGACGTCGGACAGCGGCTTGGTTGCGCATTGGAAGCTCGACGAAACCGGCGGCACAGTGGCTTCTGATGCCTCCGGCAACGGCCATAGCGGCACTTTGAGCAACATGGACCCCGCGACTGATTGGGTGTCAGGCAGGGTCGGCGGGGGGCTTGATTTCGATGGTGTCAACGACTACGTGAATATCGGCAACTCCTTTTCCCCCAATGGCGCCATCACCGTCTGCGCCTGGGTCAAGCCGTCATCCCTCGGCGTCGATCGCCAGATCGTCTCTAAGGGACACGATGGCACGAAGACTCAGTGGGAGCTGAAAACGACCTCTTCGGGAGGTATGGTAAGCTTCCGGCATTGGGCGCCGGGAGAGATTGGCGTGCACTCCATTCAAACACTATCCCCGGGTGTCTGGACTCATCTGGCCGGTACCTACGACGGCGCCACGTGGAAAATCTATTGGAACGGGGTACTGGACAATCAAAACGCAGCCTCGGGGCAGGTGCCGACCACCAAAAACCTCTACATTGGCGCTGTGGATATCAACGGCACGCCTGGGCAATTCTGGAGAGGCGTCATCGACGACGTGAGGATTTATAACCGCGCGCTCTCCGCCGCCGAGATCGCCGCGCTCGTGCACTGACAGGGCGGGAACTGCGCATGAAAAGCGAACGGGAAATAAATCATCAGCAGGGCTTCACCCTGATCGAACTGATCGCGGTCATCGTGATCATGGCGATCTTGACGGTCATCGCGGTCAAGAAGCTCGGCCCAGTATCGGAAAACATCCGCGTGGAGGAGACCAAGCAGGAAATGGACGCCTTGGCATTCGCCATCGTCGGCAACCCTGAGCTGCACAACAACGGCGTCCGGTCTGATTTCGGGTATGTCGGCGATGTTGGCGCCCTGCCGCCCAACCTCGATGCCCTCATGTCCAATCCCGGTTCCTATACGACTTGGAGAGGGCCATATGCCGCCAATCGCTTCGCCCAAACCGCCGATGATTTCAAGAAAGATGCCTGGCAGACCGATTATACCTATGCCGGTGGCGTGACGATCACCTCCACCGGCTCCGGCAGCCCCATCGTGCGCAAGCTGGCCGGCTCAACGGCGGAATTATTGTACAACAAGATCTCCGGCAATGTCTATGACCTCGACGGCACTCCCCCCGGCGCGATAGGGAAGGACTCGGTCCGGCTGCTGCTGACCATTCCCAACGGAAGCGGCCTGACCACCAAGACGGCCAATCCCGACGCCGGCGGATATTTCGCCTTCGATTCCGTTCCGATCGGCAATCATGACCTGGCGGTCATCTATCTGCCGAACCATGACACTATCCGGCGGTACGCGTCGGTGTTACCCGGATCAATTCTGTACAGCGATTATTATCTTCCATCCAACGTCTGGCTCTTCACACCCGGCGGGACAGAGGATCATCTGACCAAGGTGACCGGTTCCGATTCGCTTGGTCCGGATTGCCACGGTTTCTACTTCTGGATCGAAAACACGACCGGTCACGACATTCCGGTCAGTACGGTTACGCTGACTTGGACCGGGCGGACGGCCTACTTCCGGTATGTCAAATGGGACGGTACCACCATGTTTGACAGCTCTAATCCCAAGGCTGGTTCCGGCCAGTTGGTCACGATCACGGTTCCTCAAACTATTGTCAACGGCGACAAGCTCCGGATCGACTTTGACTTCTTCAAAGACAATCCGACTGGCGGCCCGAACGTGGATATGAACAATCTGACCTTTACCGTAGCCTTCTCCGATGGCTCGGTCATGACGGTCGCCACCGGAAATTGCCCATGATGAACCGTTGGCAGGACAAATCCGGATTCACCCTGATTGAGGTTGTGCTGGTAATCATTATCATGGGAATCCTGGGCGGCATCGCCACCATGAAGTTCATGTCTACATCTGAGGCTGCTCGGCATCAGGCCACCCAGGCCGAACTGGATGCCCTGGCTGCCGCCATCGTCGGCGACCCGGGCGGTTATGCTTCCGGGGCACGCAGCGATTTCGGGTACGTCGGTGACGTCGGCTCTCTGCCGCCCGACCTGAACGCCCTGGTTGCCAATCCCGGCTATGCCACTTGGCACGGTCCCTATATCAAAGGAGACTTCGCCGCCGACGACTATGCCAAGGATGCCTGGAACGGCAGCTACGTCTATATCGACACACTGTTGCGTTCGACCGGCTCCGGTTCCAGCATTGACAAAATATTCGCCCCCAGCCGAGCGGCGCTTTTGTCTAATATGGTCAGCGGCGTGCTCTATGACGCCGATCAGGAGATCCCGGGGGTGTCACACAAGGATTCGCTGACGGTAGCCCTCATCTACCCCGACGGCAGCGGCGGGCTGACGACCGCCACCGCCGCGCTCGGCTCCGGCGGAGATTTTTCCTTTACGGGGGTGCCGATCGGCAATCATATCCTGCGCGTCATCTACAAGCCGGAGTCCGATACCATCACGGTTTCCGTCTGTGTCACCCCCGGCAGCCGGGTCAAAATTGACATCGTTTTTCCCGCCGATCTCTGGTAGGCTATCACATCGACAAATCTTATATTCTTTCCTCAAAAAACCTGTTGCATGACTCCGGGGATTGGGTATAATATTAATGGAAGTACGAAGGCAGCCAGGGAAAATCATTAAGGCGCATGCGAACAACTGCCGGCACAGAGGGTACTTCCCCTCACCCACCCCCGCCGTCATCAGTCCCATCAATTTAAAATGCGGAGGGATATTATTTCACACGCGCGGACATGGATGATCATGGCCTGCCTGGCCCTGTGTGCAGCCGGCGCGGCCTGGTCAGACCCGGCAACACCCACTTCGCCCCAAACCCCAGCGACCGACAGTTGCAGCTCCCAGAAACCGGGAGACGCCAACGGTGACAACGCCATCACCAGAGAGGATGTCAATTTCTTGCTGAATTATCTCTGCCACAACGGCCCGGCGCCCGATCCCCCGGCCAACGGCGATCCCAACGGTGACTGCGTCATCGACAGTCTTGATGTCGCCTTCTTGATCGGCTATGTGTACTACGGCGGCCCGGCGCCTGATACGTGCACCTGCACGGCACCGGCCAAGGGCGCCTGTTTTGTCGACACCTGCGCCTACCAGAGCCCGGGGGATGTTAATGGTGATGGCTCCTACAATGTGGGCGATCTCGTTGATCTGATTAACTTCCTTTTCAAAGGCGGACCGCTACCCAGACCGTTGGCCAATGGGGACGTCAACGGCGACTGCGTCATCGATTATGGCGATTACCTTTGCATGTTGGAGTCTCCCTGGCCCGAATGGCCCTGCCGGCATCAATGCACCTGCGTTTTGCCGGTTGTAGACTATCCCTGCAACCGGGAAATCAACGGCGATGCCAACGGCGACGGTGATCTCAACGTGGGCGACGCCGTCTATATCGTCAACTACGTGTTTAGAAGTGGTTCGGCGCCGGTTCCGTATGCAATCTACAGCGGCGACGCCAACACCGATTGTGTCGTCAACGTCGGTGACGCCGTCATGATCATCAATCATATCTTTAAGGGCGGGCCGGCCCCGTATGGCTGTTTCTCGTGGCTTGAATCCTGCGGCCAACCGGTCAGGTAAAGACCCGTTATCCAGGCCCATGACTTGCAGACCTGCCTGCCTTGACGGGCAGGCAGGTCGCTGACTGCTATGATTCCATGGAATTCCCGGCTATCGCGATGTGCGGCCGGTCCTGTCGGCACGAAGAGAAAAAAGCGATCCAAAGACGAACAGCACCAGCACCGC
>CAZPEV010000087.1:11642-13121 GCA_964585635.1 uncultured Ignavibacteriales bacterium | reverse complement strand
ACCAGGCGGCGGCTTCCGGTATCTATCAGAACGGGGAGCAGAAAGCGCTGCTGTACCTGGCGCGGGACTATTTCGTGAGCGAGGAAGTCAGCCATTATGTCCGGAAGGTCGATCGGGAGTTGAAGAAACTGCCGCCGGGTCGTCCACCTCGCGGCAATGGTCATCCGCCGGAGGTGGTCGCGGCCAGTCCGGTCATGGTCCGATTGGTTGAGTTGGCCCGCAACGTGGCGGCCTCGGAGATGGCGGTGCTTCTGACCGGCCCGACCGGGACGGGGAAAGACCTTTTGGCGGAATATATTCATTACCACAGCGGGGCGGCCGGTCGGTTTGTGACGGTCAACTGCGCCGCGATGCCGGAGCATCTGACCGAGTCGGAGCTGTTCGGCTACCGGAAGGGGGCCTTCACCGGGGCCAACAGTGATAAGGCGGGATTAGTGGAAACGGCCGCGGGCGGGACGTTGTATTTGAACGAGATCGCCGAGACGACGGCGGCTTTCCAGGCCAAGCTGCTGGACGTGTTGGAGCGGCGGATGGTTCGTCGGTTGGGGGAGACGGAGGACCGTCCGGTGGTTTTTCGGTTGATTGCGGCCACCAACCGGGAGGTGGAGCAGATGGTGCGGGAGAACCGTTTCCGGGCCGACCTGTATCATCGGCTGAACCAGATTCGGATAGAGTTGCCGCCGTTGTCGGATCGTCCGGAGGATATCCCGGCGCTGGTGAGTCATTTCCTGACCGCCGCCGGCGTGAAGATAGACAACGGGAATCTCCTTAACAGCTTGATTATGGTGCTAACCAGTCATTCCTGGTCGGGGAACGTGCGGCAGTTGAAATCGGCGTTGGAGCGGCTGGTGTTGCTGTCGGAGAAGGACCTTGACCGGATGGTGGTTTTGGCGTCGCATCCGCAGTCGTTGTCCGACCGGGAGCAGTTGCTGGAGATTCTAAGGCAGACGGACTGGAACCGTCGGGAGGCAGCCCGGCGGCTGGGGGTGAGCGAAGGGGCTATTCGGTACCAGATCAAGAAGTATCAGATTCATCGTCGCCGGGACTGACCGGATTTACGCAGTCTACGCAGATGGGGCTTTTTTCTACGCAGCGGTAACTTCATGCGCATCAACGAGGTCTGGCCCCGTGCGTAAAGCTGCGTAGAAGGCTGCGTAAAAATCAGGGTTTTATCCATCCTTGACATCACTTTGCGTGCTCAATCATCGCATCCCTATCATTAGTAATCACAGTCGGTTATGCATTTTAATGTTCTTCTGACTCCACCTTGGCATGCCATTTGATTATGCCAAGGACGCGGTGCAGGTTTCCTCCTTTCCTTAAGGGATTGATCAGGTAGCGATGACGCATACCCTCCTTTCCCTGTATTAGGATGGCCCGTTTGGGGGCTGCTGAGTGGAGACCGCGCCGGTCTTTAGGCGTGTGTTTCCGAACCGTCGGGCGGGTGGGAAGTCACAAGGATAGGCCGATTCCCACCCC
>CAZPEV010000087.1:0-11542 GCA_964585635.1 uncultured Ignavibacteriales bacterium | reverse complement strand
GTTTCCGAACCGTCGGGCGGGTGGGAAGTCACAAGGATAGGCCGATTCCCACCCCTCGGCGGGGGAAAAGACGACGATTTCTCTCTGGGATAGTCATGGGACAGGTTCAGTGATGACCACCAAAGCTGTTTTGAGCCGAGGTCCGCCCTGGTCGAGTTTTCAATTGGTATTGAAAAGAAAGGAATAGATGTATAGGAAGAAGCAGAATTTCCTTGACAATGTAAAACCAAAAGCCTTTGGTTTAGGAGGGCATCATGAAGAGGGTAGGAATCTTAGCGGGCGTTATTGTCATGGCGTTTCTTATGGCGGCGATGCTGTATATCGGTTGCAGTCGTGAAGCCGACACCGGCGTGGTCGCACCGACGGGTGGAACACCAGCCGCGGACGCATACACTGTGACCGGGTGCGACGGCAGCCAGGTGACCGTCCTCGCGCCACAATTCGCGGAGTATACGCAGTCAGCCCAAGGCGAGTATGATCAGGTGCTGCAACTGGGCGAGGTCCAGTACGTGATCGCCAAGTTTGATTCCCTGGGGTACGCGCTGGATTTGCCAAACTCATTCATTATGGCTGGATCGGGTATCACACCCGATTCAACCGATACGGTTGCGGTCAGACTCGTGAATGTCATTTTGCGCTGCTTGGCGGACAGCAGCAGCAGTTTCATCCGGATTGCGTATATATCAAGCCCCGACCACACGGATCTACCAGGATTCATCACAACTTCCATCTGGTCGTTCGTGCCGCCGGTCGTTGATCCCGGCAGTTACAGTGAGGTGTATGCCGGGAAAGATGAACATGGCCGGCCATATTCCATATGGGTCAAGGACTGTCAGACGCCATTCGATTCAAAGGGCGTGAATTCCTCAATTGCGGCCTGGGGTTGGGGCAGATGGGCAGCGTGTACAGCCGCAGGTTCAGTTTCCATATGCGCAGGCGCTGCAGCTGGATGTACTCTTGCAGGTCCCGGCTATGGCCATTGTCTCGCCGCTGGATGCGTGGGCGGTGCGGTTGCCAGCGCGATTGGGTGCGCGTTTGCACAATGGTTCTAAACGAAAGGATGTTGCCAAGTGGCTAAAGGCTATCTTCAGGGATTCGTTTTCGCCATAATCCTTGCGGTCGTTCTTTTCGCGACCGGCTTGATCAAGACCTCGTGGGAGATAACCGTCGCATGCAGTATTGTAATTGGTCTATTGTTGGGTATGCTCTGGCGTCTGCTTTTTCTCAAAAAGAAGGCCACGCAGGGATCCTGACATTAGCCCTTTTATTTCCGCTTGGTCTGGGGCTTCGGGGCAGCTCTGCAATTGTCTGCTCTTGGGGGCTGCCCATTGATTCCGCTTGGCGTTGATGTCAATCACTGCCTTGGCGATCCGGTGTTTGGAAGATACATGGCACAGCGGGCGCGCGAGGTCGGCTTTCATCTGATTTTTTGGATGAATTGCGCTGGCAGCCTAGTGCGCGGTGCTATCGCATGTGCTTTTGCCCAATGGCTATCTTAGCGCATATGGGAAATAGACTGTGAGATTAAGGTGGTTCGTCGTGACCTGCATAATTGCCACTATTGTAGCGGTCATCGGAGACAAAGTCGGGCTATATGAGGCCCCTATTCAGGTTATTCTCGGAGTCGCAATGGTGGTCGGTGCCTTTGGTGGCCTTATTGTTGGGCTGACAAAGCGATACATGCAAAAGCACGCCCGGCAGTAAGATTCCCTGTCAGGGGCGGGGTTGCACACCAACGGCCTGCCCCTTTGGGAAATCAACTCCGGACCGGAGGAATCCCCTCCATCTGGAGGTTCGCCCAGCTGCTATTCCGTAGCGGCGAACATAGCGGTCTTGGGCGAAAGGACATAAGGTAGTGTCAAAGCATTTCATTGAAGGAATCCTTTTTAGCATAGTCGGGATGGTTGTTCTTCATATGACCGGTTTTCTCGAGGCCTCGTGGGGAATATCTGTCGCCGGGAGTATAGCTGTTGGCGTGGTACTGGGCACTCTCTGGGGCCTTTTCTTTCGCAAAAGGAAGGCTACGCAGGGATCCTGACATTAGCCCTTTTATTTCCGCTTGGTCTGAGTTTCAGGGCAGCCCTGCAATCGGCTGCGCAGCTGGGGTACTCGGATCAGCAGTATATTGCTCTCTCTCACAGTGGTTCTAAGGATTATTGATATGCGGCAAAGATGGATATATTCTTCTGTGATGGCAATTACAACCATCGCGGTTCTTCATTTCGCGGGTATCTTCAACAAACCATTAGGCGAAGCCCTCGTCTGGAGCGTGATTATCGCTGGAGGATTGGGAGCGTTTTTTGGTTTGACGACACGGTGGCTCCGCTTGCGAAAAACGCACAAAGCCGATTAGGTCTCCGCTATCTTTGCCAGAGAGGAGCACGATGTGGAGGGATCATCGACACGGGCACTTGCGGTGCATAGCCTTGTAGTCGCGGGAGCGTTGACCCTGGCCGTTGGTGTTTACTCGCCGGTACGGACTTCCGCTTGTGGGGTGGCCGATGGCGTGCATGGTGATGGCGGTGTCTGCTCAGTACACGTTTGTTCCAAAGGCCAAACGAAGCATTTGGCGGACAGCACTGGCTCTTGTCTTTGCCGGCGCTGTCATGGCGGGTCTTGTCTATGTGACCGGATTTGAAGCCTGATTCCGAGCCGCGCTGTTTGGATATCATCCAAGTATGTGGGGAAGCCGGAATCGGAAGGTGCCGGCTTCCTCCGGTAGTTGTCCTTGACGAGTCCGTTCTGGGAATGCTGGAAAAACAATACGTCGATTGCTTGCGGAGCGTGCAGCATGGCTTGCGCGCCAATGGGACCATTCTATCCGGAGTGCACGGCGGGTTGCTGCCTGTTTGTGGCAATTGTATTTTTTGGCATATGTGCATTCTATTCTTGATGCCATCGGAAAGGCAAGGTATCATCAGTGAGAGGAGGTGTCCATATGAAAGGATTGTTGCGAGGTTATGCCGAGGCGGTGGCCATGTGTCTACTTTCCTTTGGAGCGATCAAGTACATATTCAATCATGATCTGAACCAATCAATGATAGTGATCGCCCTGCTTGTCTTTTCATTGCACTTGTGGCCGCGCAATATTCTGCCGTGGGCCATGGCAAGAAAGGCTAAGCGGGAGGGAGTCGCCGTCAAGCCTGAATAGGGTATCCGCTTTCTGCCGGAAGGAGTGTGGTGCAGGGGCCAAGGCTTGGCATAATCATCGGCCCTAGTCCGGCGCCGGAGGTGGACATCATCGGCATTCTCATGGGGCCGTTTCAGAGATCGTTGTCGATCAGGTGGTCGAAAGTCTGGTCGCAGGTGTATCGACACAATGGATCTATGGAGAAAGGATACTGAGTATGTGGCGGTATTTCGTCCACGGGCTTGTAACCAGCTTGGTGATCTCCGCAATTGTGCGCGTGACAGGCCTGAGTGAGGCTTCTTGGGGAGTGTCCATCGGCGCCTGTATAGCGGTTGGGGTGGTACTGGGCTTTGGCTGGCTTCTTATCCTGCGCAAGACGAGTAGGCCGCAGGAGTCCTGATGCCAAAGCCGCCATCCGTAGCGACCGATTCTGATTTGGTTGGAGATGCGCAACTGCATCTTCTCTGACTGCGGCGCCGGCTGAGGAATCGCCCGGAGTTCGGCTCGCCGCCGGCGCGTTGGCACAGGGTTTCTAAACGAAAGGATATTGCCAAGTGGCTAAAGGCTATCTTCGAGGATTCGTGTTCGGCATAATCATTTCGGTCATTCTTTTCGCGACCGGCTTGATCAATGCGCCGTGGGAGATAACCGTCTCCGGCGGTATTGTAATTGGTCTCGTGTTGGGTGTGCTCTGGCGTCTTCTTTTCCTCAAGAAGAAGGCCACGCAAGGAACCTGATCCCAAGACAACAAAGGCAGGCTCTCAGGGGCCTGCCTTCGCAAGTGTCGCCATTTCTCTGTCGCGCCTCTAAATAAATAACGGCGCCAGCACCAGCGTGATCGTTGACAACAGCTTGATCAAGACGTGCAGCGACGGCCCGGCGGTATCCTTGAAAGGATCGCCGACGGTATCGCCAACCACGGCCGCACCATGGGTCGGGTTTTTGGTCTTCTTGCCGTCCGATCCGGTCAGATACTTGCCGCCATGGGCGCCGGTCTCGATATATTTCTTGGCGTTATCCCAGGCGCCGCCGCCGTTGTTGAGCACCAAGGCCATCAGGATTCCGGCGATGGTGCCGACCATCAGCAGGGCCGCCACCGCCTCGGCGGAGATCAGCGGATCGGCGGGCGTGATGAATATTTTGAAAACCAGTCCGACCGTGATCGGCATCAGCACGACCAACAGCCCCGGGCCGACCATCCGGCGCAAAGCAGCGCGGGTGACGATATCGACGCAGGAACCATACTCCGGCTTGAAATCGGCGGGAAATTGGATGATGTCGTGCACGCGCGGCAGCTTGGCATATTGCCGGCGGACTTCCTCAATGATTGATTGAGCTGCCCTGCCCACCGCCCGGATAGCCATCGAGGAGAAGAGAAAGACCAGCATGGCGCCCAAGAGCGCCCCGACAAAGACGACCGGTTTAGACAGGTCGACTCTAAAGATATATTCACTCCCCAGCCCCGCGTACTGCACGACTTCGTCCATATAGGCCTGAAACAGCAAGAATGCCGCCAGGGCCGCCGATCCGACGGCGTATCCTTTGGTCAGCGCCTTGGTGGTATTTCCCACGGAATCGAGCCGGTCGGTCTTTACCCGGACTGCTTCCGGCTGTTGCGACATTTCGACAATACCGCCGGCGTTATCGGTGATTGGGCCAAAGGTATCCATGGCCAGAATATAGGCAGCCGTCGCCAGCATCCCCATCGTTGCCACGGCGGTGCCGAAAAGACCGCCGTGCATACCGGAGTCGGCCGGGAAGGCAGTCTTGCCGAGGAAGTAGGAAGCCAGAAGCGCTGTACCCATCACTAAGGTAGGCATCCAGACACATTCCAGGCCAACCCCGAAGCCGGCGATAATGTTAGTCGCCGGTCCGGTCTTGGACGCCTCGGCGATGGATTTGACCGGACGATATCTGTACTCGGTATAGTACTGTGTGATATAGACGAACGCGACCGAGGTCAAGACCCCGATGATTCCGCAAAGGAAAAAGTGCCACCAGGCGTTGGGGGCGGCCGGGGTGTTGAGGAGCCAGTAGGTTGCGCCGCCGAAGCCGATCATTGCCAGCACGACCGCGAAATAGTATCCCCGATTCAGGGCCTGCATCGGGTCCATCTTTTCTTCTTTGTCCATCCTGACCATCATGATCCCGATGATCGACGCGATAATCCCGAACGCGCGGGCGATCAAGGGGAACATGATCACGCCGACCACTCCCATCGAAAATCCCATTCCCATTCTCTCGGCCGACATTGCCAGCGACGCCCCCAGGATCATGGCTCCGATATTTTCGGCGGCGGTCGATTCAAACAGGTCGGCTCCGCGTCCGGCGCAGTCGCCGACGTTGTCGCCCACCAGATCGGCAATGACCGCCGGATTACGGGGATCATCCTCCGGAATCCCGGCCTCGACTTTTCCGACCAGATCGGCGCCGACGTCGGCGGCCTTGGTATAAATTCCTCCGCCGAGCTGGGCAAAGAGCGCCACAAACGACGCCCCAAAACCGTACCCGACGATCAACAGCGGAATCTTGGTCGGCTCAACGCCGCCGACGGCTCCCACCAGGGCGTACAGGCCGGCCACGCCCAGAAGGCTCATGGCGACTACTAATAGGCCAGAGACCGCGCCGCCGCGAAGGGCGATCCGCAAGGCGTCGTTCAGACTCGACAGGGCGGCATGGGCGGTCCGGATATTGCTGCGGATCGATATCCACATCCCGACATAACCGGCAAACACCGAGCAGAGGGCGCCGAAGATAAACGACAGGGTAATCCAAGAAGCCAGCTCCAGCGAACTGCCAACGGGGTCAAAACTGTGATGGCTGCGGATAAAACCATAGCCGGCGAAAAGTAGTGCGGCACAGAGGATCGCCAGCATCAGGATGGTGCGGTTCTGGCGTCGCAAAAACGCCTCCGCTCCTTCCTTAATGGCGTTGGAGATGGCCTGCATCGCCTCGCTGCCGGTGCCGTGGCGAAGCACCCACCGGCTCAGATAGTATGCGAAAGCCAGGCCAAAGAGACTGATTGCGATAACCAGCAAGATCAGATTGTACATACTGACGAACTCCTCTCAAGCATCATGCCATCGGACTGCCGCTGTGTGCCGTGTATCTGATTGCGTCCTCAGCCCTTATGCTACCCGGCGGTTAAAGGCAGCCCCAACCGTAATCCGTTTATACGCGGCCAAATCAGGCGGTAGCTAAATCATTATGGGGGGGAATGTCAATTAATTTATGCCCCCGACCGGAAGAATCCATTTTTCTATTTGCATTCAGCGGCGCGGAAACCGTCCACAGCCTTCTATCCCCGCAAGACCTCATTGATATCCAGAATATTATGTGGGTCATATTCCCCCTTGATCGCCCGGCAGACGCGGGCCAGGGGATCCTCACCACTCAGCGATTGCAGGAACCGCTGCGGCTGCGGCGCCTGAAGCACAAGACGGGGGGCGCTGCTCTTCTTCGCCAGGGGCAGGACGCGAAACGATAATTGCGTAAGCATTCCCAGCGCGCCCCAACTATTGTAAAAGAGGCGGCTGATATCGTATCCCGACACCGATTTGAACGTCACCGCCCCCGGTCGCACGATTGATCCATCCGGCAATACCGCCGTTACGGTGAGAAGCGACCGGCTGAGCGGCACCGGATGATGGCCGTCCCAGGCGGAGAGACCAGCCGCCAGCGCGCCGCCGCACGAGCCCGCATAATTGGTCTCCCCGAACGGAAACCAAAGCTGTTGGGTGGCTAACGCCTTGTTAAGCTCTTTCAGCGGATAACCGGCGCCGATGGTCACGAAAAAGTCCCCGGCGCTGATCTTGTGGACGCCATTAAGGCGGTCCGACTTGAGAACCAGCCGGTTGGCGAATAGCCTACCTGCCGGATCGATATTGTTCCCGAAGCCGGAGATGAAGAGCTTCTGCCCGCATTTGTCGGCCCGCCGAAAGAGCTCGGCCGCTTCCTCGGGCGTCTCCGGGTGAAAGGTCGGGATCGTTTTCTGATAGGTGAGACGATCCGGATAGATTGCCCGGATATCTTTTTCCAGTTGATTCATCATGCGCCGGCCTATATTATCACAAATGAATGACTTGGTCAAGTTAATAGGGTGATAGGTGGCGCCTGATGGCCGTCGAACGGCTCGATGCCGACAAGACAACCTTACTGGTTCCGACCCTTCTGGTCATCGTGTGGCTGGCCCGGTTCCTTCCTTTGCTTCTGCCTGATGCGAGACTCTGGGGCATAAATCATCTCCAATTCCTGCCGCCGCTTCAGGTCGTCATTTTCGCCGTGGCGGGCTTGGCTGGCCTGGCCCTTTTCCTCCCGCCGCTGCGGGCGTGGTCCGAGGCCGCCTTCGAACGAACCTCGTCGGTCCTGATGGACCGGCCCCGGCGGGGACGATGGCTGGCTTTTGCGGCTGTCGCCGCGGCCATGTTCTGGTTTTTCCGGATGCCGACCAACTTCCTAGGAGATGGATATACCATTATCAATAACCTCGGTGGGCCTTTGCCGGCAGTCATCAAGTGGTCGGAGGTCGGCGCCATCAGCCTCGTCAAATTCGTCTCTCGCTTGCTGCCGTATGAGGGTCTGGCGCGCGGCGAATACGCATATGCCATCGTGTCGGCAATCTCCGGCGGTATCACCCTCTTCCTGTTCTTCCTCATTTCTTATGAACTGGGGGAGGAGAAGAAGGATCGTCTCTTCCTATGGTTCTTGCTGACCTTCTCCGGCTGGATGCTGCTGTTTTTCGGATACGTGGAAAACTATCCCGTGCTTTGGCCGGTTGTCGCCGGCTATATGCTCGTCTCCATCCGCTGCCTGGCGGGGAAGCAGAGCCTGGCTTTGCCCACGATCTTCTTGCTGCTCGTCTTGGGGTTGCATCTGCAGACGATCTTCCTGGCGCCATCGTACCTGGCGCTGCTCCTCTCACGAAGCGTGAGCGCCCGATGGTACCGGCGATATCGCACGACCATTCGGATCGCGCTTGGCCTGCTCGGAATCGCGGCGGCAGTCCTGCTGGTTAACCGCTACCGGCAGTCGTTGGAACTGCGGACCTTTTTTGTGCCCCCTTTTGCCGGCCGTCCTCTGACGCCGCATTATTTCCTGTTTTCTCCCAGCCACCTGCTGGATATGATCGATGAGCTTTCGCTTCTCATTCCGATTTGGCCGGCGCTGGTCGTGCTGGGACGTATTCGCCTGAAAGGACTGATGGCCGATCCCCTCGACCGATTTCTATTGCTCGTCTCCGGCGGGGGACTGCTGATGCTGGCGATTCTTGATCCGCGACTCGGCCTGGGACGGGACTGGGATCTCTTCGCGCTGGCCGGATTCGGCCCGATGCTTTACCTGGGACGGCGGGCGATCGGAAATATGCGCGCGGCATCGTGGCTCTTTCTCCCGCTGACGGCCATGGCGCTGATTGCGGTCTTTCCCTATTTTGCCGTCAATCTGAGCTACCGGCCCTCCTTGGCCTATTATGAATGGTTACTTCGTCTGGATTGGCGGCAAAGCCGCCCGGGCTTGATCGTATTGCGCGACTACTTCATAAATTCCGGGGATATTTCCCGTGCGAAAGCCATCGACCAGCAAATATATGACATGTTTCCGACGATTCGATTGGCGCGGCGCGCCTCCGATTTATCCCTTGTCGGACGATTCGACGAGGCCCTTTCTCTGGCCGACTCGGTTTACCACATCGACCCCTATTCGGCCGAAGCGTACAACCTTCGCGGCATCATTTATCTCCGTATGGGAGACTATCGAAAGGCCATCGCCGACATGAAACAATCCATCGAATTGGCGCAATATGACGCCCGGACGCAGGTCAATCTGGCCCAAGCGTATTACAATATCGGCCGGCCCGACTCGATGTGGATCTACCTGCGGCGGGCGCTGAAGCTCAATCCTGCCAGCGGCCAGGTTCTGCAGGGATTCGCCATGGCGTTTCTCGGCCAAGGACAGTATGATTCCGCCTACGTCTACGGTTTGCAGACAATTCAAGCCGATTCCACCATCTCCAATGGATACTTGGCGGCGGGGGTCTCATCGTACCGTGCCGGCAATATGGCCAGAGCCAGGAAATACCTGGGAAGGTTTGTCGACATGGCCTCCCCTGGGGAGGATCGGGAACGGGCGCTGCAAATGCTGAAACAGATACCATGAATTAACAGGCACTTTCGAATTTGGGTTAGCCATGCCTCGGAACGAACGGCAACAGACGATGTCCATCAACAGCACCGTTATTCTACTGGCCCTGCTGGTCTGGCTGTCGCGATTGGCGCCGTTTATCTTCCCGGAAGCCCGCCTGTGGGGCGTCAATCATCTTCTGTTTCTTCCGATCTGGTTTTCCTTCGGTTATGTTCTGCTTGGATTGGCGGCGGCGGCGCTTTTCATCCCCTCGGTTCAGCGCCAGGCCGAACGTGCCTTGGCCGCCGTTGCGAAGGCGACTCTCTCGTCACCCCGGTATCAGATTTGGGGGGCAATCGCTTTGGCCGCGGGTGTTATCTTTTGGCTGCTGCGGATGCCGACTCATTTTCTGGGCGACGGATACGAGGTTGTCCAGAACGTCGGCCAGCCGACGATGGCCGTCTATAAATGGACCGAACGGGGGGCGATAGCCCTGGTCGGCTTGGTTGCCCGGCTGCTCCCATTTGAGGGAGAACAACTGGGGGAATATGCCTATGCGATCGTGTCGGATCTGTCCGGAGTCATCACGGTTTTCCTTTTTTTCGGCATTGCTTATGAACTGTCGCGGGATGCCGGTGCGCGCCTGTTTGCGTTGGGATTGCTTATGGCCTCGGGATGGATGCTTCTCTTCTTCGGATACGCCGAGAATTATCCTGTCCTGTGGCCCTTTGCCGCAGGATATATCTATTTTTCGCTGCGCTACCTGGACGGACGGTCACCTTTGGTCTGGCCAACTCTTTTCCTGGCGGCGGCAATCACGTTGCACCTTTTGGCGGCCGTCTTCCTGTTGTCGTATCCGATACTTCTGATAAGTCAGGGCTTCGGTGCCAGAGTTTACCGCAGATATAAGGCTGCCTGCTTGACCATGGCCGCGCTGACGGCCGTGGCGGTGGTGGCAGCTTTTGCCTATAACTGCCATCAGGCGATCGAGTTTCGTCTCCGCTTCCTCCCCCTATTGACGGGCTGGCCCAAGAACCCGACCTATGCCGTTCTGACCGGAGCGCACCTGGGGGATATCATCAATTTCTTCTCCCTGGTCGTTCCATTGTGGCCGGTGCTGGTGGTAATGGCCTGGCGCGGTCGGGATCGCTCAGGGGGTGACCCGATAAGCCGCTTCCTCGGTCTGTTCTCATTGGGTGGAATGATGTTTCTTCTGACGATTGACCCCAAGCTGGGTATGCCGCGCGACTGGGATCTGTTTGCTTTGGCGGGGATCGGTCCCATGCTGTTTCTGACGTACCGCGCCGTGGGAGACATCCGGTTGTATAAGCCGCTTCTGCCGGGCCTGCTGGCATGCACTTTCCTGGCGGTTATACCCTTCTGGGCCGCCAACATCAATGAATTTTCATCTCTGGAATACGCGGCCTCGGTCCTGCGTCTGGATCCCCCCGTGGCCAAATCGGGGATGGTACAATTGAGCGCTTTCTATCACGATCATGGAATGTTCGTGCGAGCCGACAGCCTGAGGACAGCCATCCATCGCCAGTTCCCTGAGATCGACCTTATCCAAAAGGCCAATGATTTAATTGCCGATGGTCGGCTTGATGAAAGCCGGCGCGTGATTGACGCCTTGGCCCGGATCGATCCTTATTCCGGAGAACTATTCCATCTTCGCGGTATTTTGGCACTGAGCCGGGATGATTACTCCGCCGCAGTGATCGCCTTTGAGCAGCTCCGCCGGCTGGCGCCGTACGACTACGCCGTTTATATCAATCTGGGCGGCGCCTATCTCGCGCTGGGTCAGGACGGACCGGCGTTCATGAATTTCCGCAAGGCATATATGCTGAACCCGACCAGTCCCGATGTCCTGGAGGAGTTGGCGATGGCCTTTTGCCGCCGGGAGGTCTATGATTCGGCTCTGCTATACGGCCGAAAGGCGCTGGAGGCCGACGGCAGGTCCCTGAACGGGTATCTGGCCGTCGGGCTGGCGTCATCCCATAGGGGTGATAAAGTCCAGGCCATCAGATGTCTGACCCACTATGTCGAGATGGCCCCTCCTGGGAAATGGCATGAGAAGGCTGAGGAAGCTCTGACGCAGTTGCGGCAGTAGCCGTCGCCCGGATTCAGTATCAGGACCAATCCAAAAAGGGAAGGTCCGTTATCCACCGCCCGATGCGCCCGCGGTTACTTCAGATTCAGACCCAAAATTTTGATCTCCGTCATATCCTCGATGGTATACTTGATTCCCTCGCGCCCCAGGCCCGATTTCTTGACTCCGCCGTACGGCATATGGTC
>CAZPEV010000086.1:0-13331 GCA_964585635.1 uncultured Ignavibacteriales bacterium | reverse complement strand
ACGATAAACGTGGGTGACGCCGTCTTCGTGGTCAATTACATTTTCAAGGGGGGAGCGGCTCCTGATCCCTATCTTTCCGGTGATGCCAATTGCGACCGGACCGTGAACATCGGCGATGCCGTGTACGTCGTGAACTACATCTTTAAGGGTGGGCCAAAGCCGTGCAATTTCTAATCGTTTCGGTCTGGTCATCCCGGCAGCGTCCAGACCCTGCCGGAAAGGGAGAAGCACATAGCCACGGGTATTTCTTCCCTTTCCGCTTGACACGCCCGATTATCCGGAAGATATTTTCTATTCCTTCAGGGGAGTCCTTGAGAGTGTGTAGTGGCGGCAATACGGAGCGTTATTTAAACACTAATGGATAGGGGCAGATTATGAAACATACCATCCGCGAAGAAGACGGCGTGATCGTAATTGCGTTGGAGGGGAAGATCATGGGGGAACCCCTGGACACGGCTCTAATCAATATGGTTGACAAATATGTCCAGCAGAACAAGGTCAATGCCGTGATGGATTATTCCAGGGTCGCGTGGATAAATTCCATGGGGTTGGGTATCTGCATCACAATCTTGACTTCGCTGCGCAACAGAGGGGGTGATTTGAGACTGGCCTGCGTAACTGAAAAGGTGAGGTTTTTCTTGGATCGAAGCCGGATGTTTGCCGTTTTCGAGGCCTATGATACACTGGAAAAGGCTAAAGAGAGTTTCAAGCGGAACAGCTAGCCTAATCCGAGGCCGCTATGCAGCTGCCGGTGGCATGACTTTCCAATACCCAAAAGGGATTGCCACACCGGGTGACCTGTCGCTACCATTCAAGCAATGACGTGTCTGGAACCCGGCGCCGTGCGCCATTAGGCCATAATTGACACGAGGCAGTCAAATTTAAGGGTGGCCAGACACCGTCGGATTGTGCCCGCCGGTTGTCTTTTTCGCATTCTTTCACCGCAAATTTCATATATTGAATATAGGGTTGGCGGTTAGCCGCACGGTCCAGGCATCTGGGTTTGGGGTATCTTCTGAGGACCATTATGGACTCAAGCATGCGCTCTTTCGGGACGTGAAAGAGGCCGAGGGTAGATATGAAAACCTTTGTCATGATGACCAAAATGGCGGCACGGAATGCGCATCTGGTCGAGCTCAGCGCCAAGCTTCAGGATCGCGCCAGAAACAACGAGGAATGGCTCAGGACGGTCAAGCAGCGTTGCCCCGAGGTCAAGTTCAAGGCCCATTACGCTATTTTGGGATATTGGGATTTCATGGATATCTACGAGGCGCCGGACGAAGAGTCGGCGGCTAAGGTATCGATGATCAGCCGGGCGTTCGGCGCTCATGAAATCGAGAGCTGGTGCGCCATCCCCTCCGAGCGGTTGGCCAAGCTGGCTCAGGAGTTGGACGACCTCCAAAAGGATTTGAACCTGTAGTCTGCGATAGGGAACAACATCGGCTGCGTACTTCTCCCGGCCTTCCATCATTGAGGTCATGGCGGACGTGCGGGACGGCCTTTGTCTACCTGAAAGCCATTAGCCCACTTGGGGATGGAGTCGCTTTGCGCAGGGCCATTTGGCCCGACTGAATCCCTTTGTCACATATATAAGCTCTCATCTGTCAAAATCCAAATATCCTTTGCCGGAGCGGGCGGTTTGGCGTATATTTCCAGGTTGCCCACGGCAAAAACGGCCGTGACCCGATCGGACGCCGACCGATGCCATCCCAAGAGGTGCGGCCGATCGGACGCAAGCATATGATATGATAGGTGAAACCGATGCCGGAATCTCCGTATTTGTACATAAAGGGTGCGCGGGAGCATAACCTCAAGAACATTTCCGTCAAAATCCCCCGCAACAAGCTGACCGTCATTACCGGCCTGTCCGGGTCGGGCAAATCCTCCCTGGCCTTCGATACCATCTACGCCGAGGGACAGCGCCGGTATGTGGAATCGCTGTCGGCCTACGCCCGGCAGTTTCTGGGACTCATGGAAAAGCCGGACGTCGACTTCATTGAGGGGCTGTCGCCGGCCATCTCGATCGAACAACGGACGTCGGCCAAAAATCCCCGTTCGACGGTCGGGACCGTCACCGAAATCTATGATTATTTGCGCCTGCTCTACGCCCGGATCGGCGTCCCCCATTGCTTTGTCTGCGGTCAGCCGATCACCCAGCAATCGGCCAGCCAGATCATCGATTCGATCATGCTCTTTGACGAGGGAACCAGAATTATCATCCTGGCGCCGCTGGTGCGCGGCCGCAAAGGGGAACATCGCGATATCATCGATGACGCGCGGCGGCAGGGGTTCGTCCGCCTGCGGATCAACGGGGAAGTCTACGAAGTCGAAGACGCCATCGAATTGGATAAGAATAAGAAGCATACGATCGAAGCGGTCGTCGACCGGTTGGCGGTCAAGCCGCAGGCGACCCGCCGCCTGGCCGATTCCATCGAGACCGCGCTCAAGGTCGCTCAGGGGACCGTTATCATCCAGGCCAACGACAAGGAATACCTCTTCTCCGAACAATATGCTTGTCTAAACTGCAATATCTCCTACGAGGAGCCGACCCCCCGGCTCTTTTCCTTCAACTCCCCCTTCGGCGCCTGCGCCTCCTGCAGCGGGCTGGGGAGTGAAATGAAGGTCGATCCCGATCTGGTGGTTCCCGACAAGGACAAGTCGGTGCTGGAGGGGGCCATCGTTCCCTGGGCCTCTGACACCGCCAACTGGTACCGCTACATGCTGCGCGGCCTGGCCGATCATTTCAAGTTCAAGCTCTCGACCCCGTTTGAGAATCTCTCCGAGCGGGTCCGGCAGATAATTCTGTTCGGCACCGGCAAGGAGAAAATCAAATTCCAGTACGAGCATGTCAACGGCCGGGGATCGGGGGAGTACCAGGCCCGCTTCGAGGGAGTCGTGCCGCATCTGACCCGCAGGTACCGCCAGACCGAATCGGAGGGGATCCGCAACTGGATCGAAAACTTCATGTCGATCTCCCCCTGCCCCGAATGCAACGGCACGCGTCTCAAAAAGGAAGCGTTGTCGGTGCTGGTCGGCGGCATCAATATCCATCAATTGACGGAGATGTCGATCAAGGAGGCCAAGCGCTTCTTCGACCGGCTGAAGCTGACCAAGACCGAGGAGATGATCGCCCGGCAGATTCTGAAAGAGGTTCGCGAACGGCTCGGCTTTCTCGTCAACGTCGGGTTGGATTATCTGACCATGTCGCGGGCGGCTTCGACCCTCTCCGGCGGCGAGGCCCAGCGGATACGGCTGGCGACCCAGATCGGGTCGCGCCTGGTCGGCGTCCTGTACATTCTCGATGAACCTTCCATCGGTCTGCACCAGCGGGACAACCATCGTCTCCTGGCAACCCTGACTGAGCTGCGTGATCTGGGCAATACCGTGCTGGTGGTCGAGCATGACCGCGACACCATCATGGCCGCCGACTATGTGGTCGACCTCGGCCCCGGCGCCGGAATCAAAGGGGGCGAGGTGGTGGCCGTCGGCAAGCCGGCCCAAATCAAAAAGGCTCCCCAGTCGTTGACCGGCCAGTACCTTTCGGGGAAGCGAACCATTCCGGCCCCCCGTACCCGGCGGGCGGGGAACGGCAAGATTTTGGTCCTGACCAAGGCCGCGGGCAACAACTTGCGCAACGTCAACGTCACCATCCCGCTGGGGCTGTTCATCTGTATCACCGGCGTCTCGGGATCGGGCAAATCGACGCTGATTAACGAGACCCTCTATCGTATCTTAGCTCGGCATTTCTACAACGCCCGCACCTCCCCGCTGCCGTACGGCTCGATCAAAGGGCTGGAACATGTCGACAAGGTGATCGACATCGACCAATCGCCGATCGGCCGGACACCCCGCTCGAATCCCGCCACCTACACCGGTACTTTCACCCCGATTCGCGACCTCTTCTCCAGCCTGCCGGAGGCCAAGGCGCGCGGGTACCAACCGGGACGGTTTTCGTTCAATGTCAAGGGGGGACGCTGCGAGGCCTGCCAGGGGGACGGCATCATCAAGATCGAGATGCATTTTCTGCCCGATGTCTATGTCCCGTGCGAGGTTTGCAAAGGGGAGCGGTACAATCGGGAAACGCTGGAAATCACCTACAAGGGGAAATCGATTGCCGACGTGCTCGACATGACGGTCGATGAAGCCATGGGATTTTTCACCAATATCCCGGCCATCAAGCGCAAATTGGCGACCCTGATCAGCGTCGGCCTGGGGTATATCCATCTCGGCCAGCAGGCGACAACCCTCTCCGGCGGCGAGGCCCAACGGGTCAAGCTTTCCACCGAGCTGTCCAAGACCGCCACCGGCCGGACGCTCTATATCCTCGATGAGCCGACGACCGGGCTGCATTTCGAGGATATTCGGATGCTTCTGGGCGTCCTGCAGGAGCTGGTCGATCGCGGCAATACCGTGCTGGTGATCGAGCACAACCTCGACGTCGTCAAAGCGGCTGATCATATCATCGACCTTGGCCCGGAGGGGGGGGACGAGGGCGGTCTGGTTATCGCGACCGGCACGCCGGAGGAAGTGGCCCGCGAGCCGAAATCATACACGGGGCAGTTTTTGAAAAAGGAGTTCGCTGCCATTAGGAATGGAAGCCGAACCAACGCACAATATGCGTCAGGATGATTACTGCGAGACTCGCGATGGATGATCTCCCAGATTCATTTCACCCTTTTGCGGGCATTAATCCGTGGCAACAAATGTGTTGGCGATCCCGCCCGTTTTCTCTATTGAGATCATCAGCGCTGAGATGACTATAACTTATTGATATACAAATATATAGTAATATAGTTCGACCGGGTGGTCAGTTTCTTTGCCACTCTCTGGCTTTTCCCCGTTATCAAAGTTTCGTGGCCGAAACTTTAATAAGCCTTTACCTAATTAAAGCGGACCTTAATCGATATAAAGAGTCGCCCGGCTGTCGCCGGACGGCTTCTTCCTATCAAACAGCACATCAATATCCTACTTATTCGGCACCTTGATCGCCCGCCCCGAGTTCGGGAAAACGAGATGCATGAACGTGACGAAGCCTGCTGCCAAAAATCCCGCCGCCACGGTCGCTATCACGTCTTTCCAGTCAAACGTCCCCCGGGGAAGGATTGGCTGCACTATTTCATAGGCGATATATCCGACAGTCACAAATGCGGTGATACGATAGCCTTCCACTCTGGTTGCATTCGCAAGTCCCAGGTAGAGAAATATCTGGGTCAGTGTCCCCAATGAATTGCCAATCGTGTCGGCGACTCCAAAATCATTTATGTGCGCGTGATAAATCCATGGCCGATAGATCCTTCGGCCGGTTTCGGTCAAAATGAAAAATAACCCGAAGCCGACCAAATAGATGAACCTCGAAACGCTCTTCTCGAACAGTCTCTCTTTGGTCCAGAAGAATGCCATGGTATTCGCGAACCTCGCGGTCGGCGCAAGGTCAAGAATAACGGACGACCACCGCCACCAGCGCCAGCACCAGCGCCAGATTGATTGAAACAATCCAGTGATAGAACAGGGGTCCGACTCTTCCCGTCTCCTTCCGGGTGATCTTCTTGTATTGTGAGGCGTACCACGGCGACATCAACCGGAGCCAAATGAAGCTCACCCGCTGATCACGCCGGCGAAGGTTGCTATAGATGAGCAAAGTCGCGACAACGTGCCATGCCACGCACAGGCAAAGGAACACGATAAGGATGGTCATTGCGTCCATATTTATCACCTCCGCTTGAAAGATCACACATCAGGTTCATTCCTATATGCCAACCGGATCACTCGCGTTAAGGATGGTCAAGACTATTCATGTTCCAGCCGCTTCAGACAAATTCCACCGCCTGCTGATCGCGGAAAAAAACGAGCGCCAGTACAATCGAAGACAGCGGAATGAGGACCAGCGACAACGGCGACAACAGCACCGTCACCTCACAGATGCCGGCCGCCATGGTCACATACGCGAATCCCCGGATATACTCACTGAAGGTCTCTTTAATCTTGAGAAGCTTCACGGCGACCAGGATATCCACGATCCCTATCGTTACCATGGCACCGGTTAAAAAGACGACATAGATGATTGCGAACAAAACCCTGTCGACCGGCCACAGAATCTGAGTGAGGACGCTAAGTCCGAGACCGACCGCCTGGAACATGATCGCCCACCAGATCGAGAGGAGGATCAGCAGGTCCAGGTCATGGTACTCGTATCGTTCATGCAGCAGTCTTCGAAACATGAGCAAGGTATAAACTGCAATCGCCGTGAAAATGATCATGAGCAAGTCGGCGGGACCGACAAAAGGCTTCCTGATGTTGAAGAGTTCCGCCGCCGCCACGACTTCGATAATGGCGATGACAATGGCCACCGGAAACAACACCGCCTGCACGACGGCCAGCCAGCCGGCCAGTTTGTAATTGCCCTCTTTCATACCATATTCTCCTGATCCACCTTTTTTCCCCGCAACCGGGCCTCGCACCGTGGTCAGACAAAGTCCGGTTCGTATTCCAGGATGTCGCCCGGCTGACACTCGAGTTCACGGCATATCGCTTCCAGCGTACTGAATCGTATCCCTCTCACCTTTCCCGTTTTCAGGAGTGAAAGGTTGGTAACCGATATGCCGATTCGTGACGCCAATTCCGTCAACGACATCTTCTTCTTTACCAACATAAGATCCAGGTTTATCCTAATGGCCATGTCCCAATCTACCACCAACCTATTCATAAAACAACAAATATTTTATGCTTTACATAAATAACGTTAAGTAAAACGAAAAGTTTCAGAGATTTTTGATCGCGGAACGAGAAATATCGCTCGACATAAGTTAACCTGTTTCCGGACAAACGAATAGCAAGTTTTTCGGAGAAATGGGGTGGCCTGCGTCTCTAGATGCGAATAAGATCATAGATCAAGCGCTTTCCGCCTGACATTGTCTGAATTGTAACCGTCTTCCTTGCCGCCCCCTAATAAAAGGGGCGGGTTAAAATAACCCGCCCTCGGCTAAAGTCCGCGTTAATTGTCCTATTTCAGCAGCAGCATCTTCCTCGTCTGTACGACATCACCGGCTTGGAAGCGATACAGGTAGATGCCGGTCGAGACCGGCTTGCCGGTGTCATCATTGCCGTTCCACTCAATGCGATATGATCCCGCCGATTTGGTTTCGTTCACCAGTGTTCGCACCTTCTGACCGACAATATTAAAGATTTCGATGACCACTTGTGCGCGCGATGGCAATCTATATTCAATCACAGTCATAGGATTGAATGGATTCGGATAATTCTGGTTTAGGGCGAAGCTTGTCGGAAGACTCTGGTCGCTCTCCGAGACATCGGCCGGGGTGCAACCCACGTCAAGAGCCCCAATCAGCACTCCTGCATTATTGGCGGGTGCACAAGGCGAGTTGCCATTGAGATGAAAATCCCCATTCGCGGTATCACAAAACAGTGGATCTGCGGATAGATTGCCATCGAAACCCGCTTGGTCTGCAATGCATCCGATCCAATCCCCGCCGGCGTTACCGTAAATGTTGCTCAACGATATGCTGCCGCTGTCGAGGGAGGACCAGTAACACGCCGCATCGGCATTAAAGGCAACGAGGCACCGCTGAATAACCGCGTGACTGGAGTCGCTCAGGCAAATTGCGGCCGAATAGGGCACTTTATCGCCATCGGAAGAACTAGAATCAACGGAACCTAAGGTAATGCAATCGATTGCTCCGTGGCAGATGTTATTAGTAATGGTATTCTCTTCGAGCAGCAGCGACGAAAATGATGCGTAAATTGCGGCGCCGGCACCGCCGGCATTCCGTATTATCCGATTTGTCCGAATCGCACAATGTGAAAAACTAAGCGATATTCCTCCGCCACAGTATAGAGCGTAATTACCTGCAATCAGATTGTCCTCAATGACGGCGTCGGAACTGTCGCAATATATCCCCCCACCAATTCCGCATCCGCCGGCATTGCCAATGATCTGGTTGGAGACTATACGTGGCGAGGAATGAAAGCAGACGATTCCTCCGGCATTATATCCAGAGTTGCTACTGATGATACAATTCGTAATCGTTGGAGAAGAGCCGTTATTGCAAATGATCGCACTCCCGCCGACGGCCACGAGTTGGAAATCATTCCTGGCACTGTGAGCTCCCGAAATCGTAAAACCATCCACCTTTGCCTCGGCTGTCTCATTCCCGGAAAAAACAAAGGCGGTTGACGGCACTTGTTCGGGGGATTCAGCACGGATAGTTGTCAGTTCAGGTCCGCCAAGCGACTTCAACACCAGATCCTTGCTGTCGAAATGGAGGCCCCCGGCCCCGTCGACGATATACGTCCCGGGCGCCACCAGCACCGTATCTCCCCCCGCGGCGACATCGATGCCATGTTGTATCGTAGCAAACGGGCGCTCTTCCGAACCGTCTCCCGTGGTGTCATTGCCGGTTGTGGCCACGTGCCAAATTGGGCCTGCGTATGGAGTTTGCTTGGCCCATACGGCAATGTACGAAGAGGCTTTGCCTCCCGCGATCGTAAAATTGCCGCCAAGATACAATTTCCCCTGATATTCAGTACCGGCCAAAGCTCCCAGGTTGGTTCCTGATCCCAGGGGCGACCAGGTGGACCCGTCCCAGACGGCAACGCCATTGACCGGGACGCCGCCGGCAGACTGGAAATCGCCCGTTGCCACCAGATAATCGCCGTAAACGCAGAGGTTGTAGGGGTAACCATCAAGCCCCAATCCAAGAGGCGACCAGGTACTGCCATCCCAGGCGGCGATATTATTTGCGGGGACTGTGCCTGCGGTATCGAAAAACCCACCGGCGATCAAGAGGCCCTTATATGTTGTCAGGTGGTATACGTTCCCGTTGAGACCGGCTCCCAGCGGAGACCAGATTGAACCGTCCCAGGCTGCGATGTGGTTCAATGTATTGCCATCAATTGCGGTGAACCAACCCCCGGCGATCAGTTTGTTCTGGAATACCTGAAGAGCTCTCGGATTGCCGTCTATGGTGGACACCAGAGACGACCACTCGGAGCCGTTCCAGGCAGCGAGGTACTTTGCGGGGATGCCGCCGGCGGTCGTAAACCCGCCGCCCACAATAAGTCGGCCGTCAAATGAGGTCAATGCATATACCCACCTTGACCCGGTGATCCCGGATCCGAGGGAGGACCAGATGCCTCCGTCCCACGCGGCGATATGGTTTTCGGTCAGGTAATCTCCTATTATGTGCATGCCGCCAACTATCAGCTTCCCGTCAAATACTGTCATAGCCTCGACATATGCACTCGGCGATAGTCCGTCGCCAAGGGGATACCAACTCTGGCCATCCCAGGTGGCGATTCCGGATGCAGGAGTCGCACCCGCGGAGCTGAAGCTCCCCCCGACCACCAGGAGGTTGTCGTAGAGACAAAGGGCTCTAGCGCCGCGATTCAAGCCCAGGCCGGGGGACCCGAGAGGCGACCAGACTGAGCCATCCCAGGCTGCGATCTTGCAAACCCCCTTTCCCCCGGCAACACCGAGATACTCTCCGCCAACAATCAGTTTGCCGTCGAATGGCGTGATAGAAATTATTGTTCCTTTGTCCAGACCTGATCCGAGAGATGTCCATTCAACGCCATTCCAAGCGGCGATATTTGAGGCGGAAACACCACCTGCCATATTGAAAATGCCTCCTGCGACCAGCTTTCCATCGTAGAGGCCTAGGGCTGAGACGCTGCCATCAATTCCATTGCCCAGCGAGCTCCAAGCGGATCCGTCCCACAGTGCGACATGCTTCGTCGAATCGTTGCCGGAAGCGGTGAAGTATCCCCCTGCGATCAGGTGATTTTCATAGGCCGACAGTGCCAGCGTCGTGTTGTTCAATCCAGCACCTAGCGGCGACCAGGAGGTACCGTCCCAAGCAGCAATGTGCTTGGCCGATATCCCCCCCGCCGTAGTAAACCATCCCCCTGCAATCAGTTGTCCTTGAACGACAGTCAGGGACCGGATGCAACTGTCCATCCCGGTGCCGAGCGAGGTCCAAGCCGAGCCGTCCCAGGCAGCAATATTGTTGGCGGAGTTGCCACCGGCCTGCCCAAAACATCCAGCCGCGATCAACCGATTGTCGTACACAGTCAGGGCATAAATATTATAATCGATGCCTTCACCCAATGGTTGCCAGGCGGAGCCGTCCCAGGCCGCAATCGAATGCACCGGAATCCCTCCCGCGGTATCAAAATATCCGCCTGCAATCAGCTTGCCGCCGTACTCGGCCACAGCAAAAACCTGACCCTGGATTCCTGTCCCGAGTGGAGTCCAGTACGACCCATTCCACGCGACTATGCTGGACGCCAGGCTATCACCGGCCGAAGTGAAGTTTCCTCCGACAACCAGTCGTCCATTGTACAATGTCGATGAGTAGACATAACCCGCGATCCCGTTGGCATGAAATCCTTCCGCCCAATACGCGTCATCGGAGTTGCCTCCTGACCCTTCCAGTCTCGCTGTCCCCGCAATCTGCAGGCCACCTATCAGCAGCAACAACGGAATTATGCCGCAATATGTCGCCCTTTGTCTCATGGTTGATCCTCCAGTTTCAATTGCCCCAAGCAGCATTATCTGCAAATTTGCCCATGCAAACAAACCGGCGGTATTGTCCCGCCCAGGAATATGGTTGCCGGCCGGATGGTTTTAGGCGATGAGGATGTCAGTCAAAGGAAGCGGATTCGCTCTCATGCCGCCGAAAATTTATGCATTTCGGTTACCGGCAGATGTCGCGGGCGGCGGTCCGATGACCACCAGCATATATTTCTCTTGCCCAAGATAATGCTATGGACCGCATTGTCAATGGCTTTCGGACAAGAGCGCTGGCACTCCAAGCGATGTCATTTCCCACGCGGGCAGGAATCCCGAGGTTGTCCCATAAGTGTCGTTCTTCCGGGTTCGGGCAGGTCTTGTCCCGCTTCAGTTGGATATGATTTGCCCGTAATTCGTTGTCTGATCGTCAGGTCACAACGCCGCTTTGCGTCGCCAAGACATGACGAAGCGGTGAAAATAGACTTATGGGACAGCCTCTCCCTTCCTACCCGTTCAAATATGCGTCTTTTGGCAGCGGGAAAGGGTTCCCGCCACCGCAATAAGCCAATTCTACCCATCCTAAACCGCATCACGATCTGCAAAACGCACTCGGCTGGCTGCCCGTACGACAACGCCCGACATTGGACCAAGGCGATGAGCAAACCGGCCGAATGGCCGGTTTGCTTTTCGGTCGCAACGGGCTAATCCACAAGCTTGCGAAGGAGATCGGTTGCGCCGGTGAGTCGCATCCATCGCTTCTCCGACAGGAGCGAGATCAGCGTTATCACGGGCACGAGCAAATAGATCGCACCAATAATAACGCCGACTAATGCCTTGGTTGAAGGCTCCCAGGACGTGAAGAGAAGCAGTGCCAGCGGGATTATCACCAAACCCGCACCAATCAGCGTGATAACAAAGACCAGCAGGCAGATCAGTACCAGGATGCGGCGCGCGCCCCTGACTCCTTCCAGATAATAGATCGCCGCGCGGAGTTTGAGCATTTTGAGCGACGGCTCGAGATAGGTTGACTTGAGCCAGTCGCACATCCCCTGAAAAAATGAGTTGCTCACGTCTTAATCCCTGCGCGATCGGCCGAGCAGGAAGCCGAACAGCAGCGCCGCGGCAGCCGTGCCGCCGATATAGGCCCACGGATTCTTGTGAACGCTCTTGTCGATATCGGTCGCGACATCGATCACTTTCTGTTTGCCGGCCTCGAACTTCTCGGTCGCTTGGCTCTTCATCCGCTCGGTGAACGCGCTCACCACCGACGAGAGATCGGTATACTTGCTTTCCATCGCGGCCTGAAGCTCTGCTTTTTTGTCGCGGGCGACGGAGTTCAGCAGCTCAAGCGCTTCATTGATCCGCTTGTCTTCAAATCGATCCATCTTTTGTTTCCTCCATCATTTATGTACCGTATTGACCTGGTCGGGAATTTGCTTAAAGTACCCGCAATATATGCTATCGGGGTACGACAGGCAATTTCTCGCTTTCAAAGATTTCTCCGCAGACACTCTTCCCAGTCGTGCCTCATTTTATTATACCGATTCATAGGCGCAAAAGCACCCCGGCGTTTATGGAATAGAAGTCCGATTCGGCGCCATTCAGCACCGCGCCCGGCAGATCCTTGAATTTGTAGTCAAGAAACACGTAACGAACATCGCCGAACAATCTGACCTTCGGCGAGGCCGGCAACTCGACCCCGGCGGCCAGGTGCCAGCCGAATTTCCGAGTGGTCACATCGCCATAGCCGGCCCGATTATACGTTTCGGCGTAATCAAAGGTGGTATTATACCAACCGCCGCCGAGGCCTCCATAGATTATCGGCAGCGGATAGAGCAGCCCGGTGACCGTCACCGGCCAGTCCCTGACCGTTACCGCGCCGAAACCATATTTTTCCTGACGATAACCGATATCCGCCTCCGCGCCGAGGGCCGGCGATAGTTTCAAGCGCAGTGTCGCCCCCACCAGATAATTCGCGTCCTGGGCGTCATGAGACTTCTGAATACCAAGGTGAGGCCCCAGGGACAGGCCCGTTTGACCGTGCCCCGACAACGGCAGCAGGATGAGAAGGCCCAGAAAGATTCCCGTGTCGATTATTCTGATCAAGCTATCCTCCCTTTTCTGCCAGTCCTGCCTGTGGATATGAATACGTAGAAAGGCATGTCTCCGCAGGCGTTAAGTATTGACCAAACACTATAAGTTACGGAAAGGACTATAACAAGTCCATCACCCAAAGGGATGAAAAAGGAGCTGCATCGCCTGAGTGAAACCGGTCCGTAGGTCAAAAGCCCGCCGGGTGCTTCTGTTTTGAACCGGAAGATACCTGTTATGCCACCCCCATTTTCTTTTCGGCGCGGGCAGGAACCCCTTCCTGCCCGTTCAAATAGGCATCCTCCGGCGGCGAGAAGGGGTTCCCGCCGCCGCAAGAAAGAGACACATAGCCTTGGTGAACCAGTTTGTAGTTCAAAAGCCCGCCGGGTGCCCCTATTTTGAGCAGGAAAATTCCAGGCCTATGCCACCAACTAACTTGTTGAGAGTGTTAACCTTAGGCCGACCACTATCCCCCCCTCACCCAGATTCCATGCGCCGCTAATTCACTACAACATCAATGTTGAATGCGACTCGGCCGATATATATAGGGGCGACCCCATGGAGGAATGTCTATGTTAATAAACGAAATCCCTCGGCGCAAATCACTTCCCCTTCGGGCCGGCAGTGGGGAGGGGCGGCAAAAGGGGAGCGTGCATCCAAAACATGGGGCCCCCGGAAAATGACAAAACGAACCCAATTTCCCTCGGTTCCG
>CAZPEV010000085.1:12100-13523 GCA_964585635.1 uncultured Ignavibacteriales bacterium | reverse complement strand
ACGCACAAGACGTTTTTCGGGGCGGACGAGTTCGTCCGGACCGCGCACGGCACCATCTCAGGGGTGGGGCGCCTGCGGGCGGCGATATAAATAAAAGAAGCCTCCGGGATCGTATACCTTTGTCCAGTACCGTGAAATCGTCTGAAAGAGCGGAATCTTTTTCTGCAACTCATTAGCCGTACAAATAGCCGCGTTGATATTGTATTTTTTGGCCAACGCCTCCAGGGCCTGATCATCCATGATAGCCAGGGCCTTGTCGTAGTCGCGCTCCAACTCATCGGAGACGGCGGCCGGGACTTGATAATAATCCATCGTGCGATACATCCCCAGCGCATGGAGGGGGAAATTGCCGATGATGTAGTAGCGATAGACATCCTTGGAGCAGAAGATATATTCATCGGGCGCGACATAATTCATCAGGCCCGCCCTCAGATAGCGCAGGTTGTCATTGACCTGCACCAGGTCTTTCTCGTTGGTGTACCAGACCGTCAGGCCGCGATACTGATTGACGGCGCCATAGGCGGCCACGGCCAGCACACAGCCGATCAGTATCAAACGATTAATCTCTTTGGCGATGAGAAATTCGATGGCTATCGCAACCAGAAAGATAGACAGGAACGTCATGATGCGCATCCCGTACTGCCCGCTGAAGTGATAGCAGGTCATGACATAGGCCAACGCGGCGACGGGAATATACCAGAATACCCTCCTCTTGCTGATTATCGCCGCGGTGGCCAGGACCAGAACGATAACATGAATGCCCGTACCGATTGATTTCAGATCGGTCACGTAGGGTGACAGAAAACCGGAACCGAATTCCACCAGCCAGGTATTTCCGGGCAACCCGCGCCAGAGGGCAAAGGTGGAGGCACTGCCTCGTCCGCCGGAATAGACGGCGACGGCCTGGATGATGAAAGGGATGATTACGGCCACAAACGTGCCTGCGAGCAGGGCAAACCGTCTATATCGGCCAGCGATGACCAGTTCGTACAGAAAGGTGAGGCCGAGTAGAAAGACATAGACCGGCGAGATAAGAAAGGCCAGTCCCCAGAAGAAACCGGCGGCCAGACTCCATCGATTATTTTCCGGCGGCTGCAGATAATACCATAGCCCGGCCAGGTAAAAGGGAAGCGAAAAGTTGAAGGCCGTCGCCAGCAGGATGCTGCGGCTGCCCATGTAATCAAAAGTGAACGGCAGAAGCAGACAGCAGTACAGTGCCACCTGCCTGCCGAAAAGCAAGTCAATGATCTTGTAGGTCAAAGCAATGAATAGCGATGCATAGACTATGACCACCAGGAACAGAATAAAATCGAAACTCAGCCCAAGGTTTCTTAATGAGGCCAGGAAGAGATGGTAAACGGGCGGATGAAAGGTGGTCAGGCCGGTGACCGGATCGGCAAAAAGGTGACCGCGCATGACGGTG
>CAZPEV010000085.1:0-12090 GCA_964585635.1 uncultured Ignavibacteriales bacterium | reverse complement strand
GTCTTGCCCATGACATATTGGATATCGGGGCTGGAACGATACGGGGGCAAACCCCGGATAAGCATCGGCCCCAGGGTAATTAGGATGACGGCGGCGATGATCACCTGGTGGGGATATTTGAAGCCGCCATTCTCGGTCATGAGTTTCGGATAACTCCATCTGCGTTTCGGGAGACGATATCATGAAATTTAGGAATGAATTGGCCTCTTGGCAAGGATATAGGCGGCTGGTTGCGGTCCGAATCAGCCGCAGGGTCTTAATCAGGCGATGGCGGGTCGGAATCCTGCGGAATGTCAATTATGAGACATATTCCTTCGGCGGGCTATCACAGTTGTTATTATCGCCAGTATTATCAGGGCAAATAGTATAAGACCCCATTCAGATAAGGTCGGGATTGACACCGCACAACCTCCTTCTCCCCGGCCATACTGAAAATGAGCGTCTTTCCTGCTTACCCACCTGCCCCTCTGGATGGTATCGGTACCCATCGGATTGATTGGGATGAGCCATAACATATCGCAATCACCATCCTGTGGCGGTGAAAGAGTGTATATTTCCCAGGTTGTATCTTTGCTGCCAAATGCATCCAGGTGGAAATCGATGGCTTCCTGTTTTCTCGTTGAGGTGGCTGGCCGAAGTATCCAGTCTACTCTGATACTCTGGCCTGGCTGGCCCAAATGAATTCTCAAGTGAATAAACACAGTGCGTGAACCGGCAGAATACTCGGCATTTTGAAAATCATCAAAATCCGGATGTGCCTGCAAATGTGATACAGAGATAATGAAATCAATGATAAAGAATGCTAAGAGCACGGAATAAGTTCTTTTCGGATACATTTGCGCTCCTCCTTTCCGCGCCAATCGCCCACTGGAGTTACCCCCGCCATTTGCCGGCTGCTAACTCTGCATGAATCGGTCTTGAATGCCTAGTGACTCGGTCTGAACTATGGCGTTGAAATCATTGGTGCGACCGCAAGTTTCAATTAATTATAGTCTTTTCATGGTCGCTGTCAAGGAAAATTGCAGGGGATTGCAATATGTGACCGCAGCGAGCAGCATTGTATCAAGAAGGCTAAACCTACTTGAGATAATTAGAGAGATCAAAAGCCCTTTCGGGGTACGATCTTGCCGCCTCCAGCCAGCGAAACGATTCGATGATTGCCAGATGAGGTGAGATTTCAACCAGCTCATCGATAGTCTCGCCGGCGGCCCGTCCTGAGGCCAATTCGTCACCGGTTGCCCTGAGGTCTGCGTCTTTAGCATGCTTTCCCATATCCTCGATCTTGCGGTTGAAGCACAATTCAAAATCCTTGAACTGGAGTCATTCTAGAGACGGTACCAGCGACCTGATTTCCCGGCTCAGTATGAAGATGATCACAGTAATGGTCAACGGCCACCCGACAGCGCGGAGGACGCTTAATATTAAGGCATAGTTAGCCATCGCTTACCCTGAATCTCGATATTTCCGTCCTTCATCCGGCATCCCGGCAACCGGCCGGATAATCATATAGGTCACGAGCCGATTCGGCTGCCGACTATTGAATGTATTGAAGGGCGGGAGCGCCAGGCAACGGCCGAGCTCCCGACCGGCAGATCGGCTGCTTGAGATGAATCTATCGGCCGGCGGCTTATCCGCCCACCGTGAACGGAACCGTCGTCAGCGTGGCGCCGTCGGGGCCAATCACGCGGACCTCCCATTGGCCGGTCCAGGACGGGTCTACTTTTTTGGCGCTCCAAGTGCGGTAGGCGGCGGTTGTCACCGGCAAATCCACCGTGGCGACCTCTTTGCCGTTGTGAACCCAGACATGTTTGATGGTGATTTCACCGGCGGCCCCGGTGATCTTGGTCCAAAGATAGACCTGGCCGACATTGGCGGCGAACGTGGTCGCCTCACCGACCGGCAGGCGATCCTGTACGGCGGTGCAGACCTTGGCCTCAACGGTTAGCGCGGCGGCCGTTTTTTCTCCCTGCCCCCAGGCGCTCACGGCGCAGAGGAGGGCGGCTGCGGTAAAAGTCAAAAAGAGTCCTTTTTTCATCAATCTCTCCTTAGGCGGGCCCCATGCCTGCCCGCCAGATATAAAATGTGAAATCAGGGCGGGTTCAACTAAAATCGAATCGCCACCGTGCGATATCGGGTGGGCCGCCCGCCAGAGGAGTCTCGCGCTGCTACCCCCAATCAATGTCCGGCGGAGAACAGGTATTTATGGTTTGGCTTTGGGCTGAACAGCGCTGCCTTTGGCCATCCGGGCGTGAGCGTCGATCAGGAGCCTTATGCAATCAGCGGTCGCCCTACCCATATCATTTGGATCATCCACCCATTTGTCAAACTTCAGCGAGTCATTGCCGGCAATCCTTTGTGCGGAATCGACCGCAATCTGCAGATCCTTTTTTTCCGGGCCGGTGGCAATTTTAATAGCATAGTTGCGAGACGTGGTGTCGCTCATGGCCCATGATTTGATGAACGGGTACAGGAATTGGTAATCTTTCTTCAACATGCTGGGATTGGCTGCGATTGCGGCTCTGGCATTAGCCAGGGTCATGTCGGCTCTGAGTGACGCCGCGAGGGATCTAAGGTCCGACAGATCGGCGGCGTCGGCTTTCTTGTTCACGGCGCCGTTTAACAGGCGAGTCACGCTATCGACCACCTGCTTTCGCAGGATATCTATCCTGCCGTCCGCGGCGACCTTGTAGATCATCAAGCTGTCACTCACCATCTTGCCTATGACCGGCATCGAAACGGTGTCGGCCAAGACGTGTTGATCGAGCGATTCCTTAAGGAATGAATACCGATGACTGAACTCGGTTGACTCGGCAATATCCTTTTCAAGATGCGATCTACTCATGGTGTCAAAATCGTTTCTCAGCCTGGAATTCATATCCTTCAGACCGGTCACCCCATTCTTCAGCGAATCGATCGCTTTGCTATTGCCATCCGCCTTATCCCCAAGCGCATCAATCCTCAAGTTTGTTCCAGCGAGTTCTGAGTCTTTTATGGAGTCGACCGCACTTCGTACTTGGGCAGTCTGGGTTTTTAGGTCGCCGATCTGGCCTTTTAAGGTATCGAGTCGCGACTTGACCTCGCCTGATATGAATAGGTATGCTGCCGAGACAGCGGCAAGAACCGCCAGCAACACGATTGGATAAACATATACCTTTATGTGCCATTTCTTCTCCTCAATTCTATCAACCTGAATAGCTGGTGATGGTAATTGTTGATTAATCTCGCTCCAGATGTCTATAATTCTTTTCTGCGAACACCAGTTCAAGCGGCTGCATTTAAGAAACTCATTTTCGAACCTATCATATTTCTTTTGCCTGAGCAAATCCAGCAACTCACGGCTTGTATTCATGCACTCATACCTGTCGCGGAAGTGATCTCTTACCAGCAGCAGAAGGGTGAGAGCAATGCCTACCGCCGCGGCGGCGGCTTCCGATTTCGAATTATGCACAAGGTGGAGCGTCAGAAGTCCCCCGCCGAGGACGATAACCGCCCCCAGCGCCAGCCCAAGGAGGCGCATTCGCGTGTGATGGGCATGTTCTTTACAGAATAATTGAGCCAACTCGTCGAGCAGCTTTTCGTTAAGTGCCATAGTCACCCTCCTTGCTCAGTAAAGAGGTCAGCCGGAAGCCAACCCCATTTCCCCAGCGTCCGCCGATTTCTTGCCCCTTGGCCGCATAAAGCGAGCCCTGGGATGGTGCCCGGGATACGTACCAGGCTATAAGATGATGGTCAAAGGTGTCTCGCCAATATGGTGACAGGGGAGAGGGTCTAACCGCCCATCCAGGAGCAACAAGCCTGACGAGCCTCCGAATTGCCCCACCCCGCGTCCCACACCGTAATCTATATTTCCGGAGCCGATATGTCAAGCGATTGCTGTCGGGGAATAATCATCCGAGGCCTAGCTCCCCATCAGGTCATACCCTTAGGCGGCGCATGGTTTTTCGGCGATGGCCCAGATTTCTTATGCCGGGGCACGCTTGCGATGATCCCGGGGCATAAAATGGGTATTTGCGCCCACACTATTTCTTTTTATATTGTAGGGCGGCAATCGTCTCATACATAAAGGTTGGTTCCGTTTGCCGGCGCAGGCCGGTGGTGAGGGGAGTGGAATATGGGGCGCACAATTCGTTGGGCGATTTTTCTATTCATTGCCACGGGAAGCCTCCTGTCTCCCGGAAAGCTCCTAGCCAGGGCGTCATTTGACAATCTCGGGGCAACGGCGGAAAGCATGCGACAGAAGCCGACGGCCGGCAGGCCGAACACGCAGTTCGACGTGCACAATATCGGCCGGCTGGCTCTGACTATAACCAATTTTGGGACGTTCGGGTCCGGATACATCACGACGCCGGTCGTCAATGGCGAAGAAATTCTTGGGGCCGAGTATCCGATTTATTCCGGCCTGAGGTACCTGTTTGCCGGGGCGATCTGGATCGGTGGCGTGATCGGCGACGACACGCTGGTGTCGGTCGGTGAGGACGGGTGGTTCACAGTTAGGGAATTATATCCGGATGCCGGCGAGGCGGGGAATATCATCGCCCGCTCGTCTTTGCGCTCGACGCCGGAATATGACCCCGGAGCCGTTTCCGAGCAGGATTTCATCTGTACGTTCACCGATACCTTTACCGAACCGAAGTTGACCGGCACTGATCCAACCGATTATCGATCTCATATCCCCCTCGGCGTCGAGATCCAGCAAAGCAGTTACGCCTGGAGCTATACCTATACCGAGGATTTTGTCCTGTTCGACTGCCGGATTATCAACATCTGGGACCGCCCGATCAGCGGGCTTTGTCTCGGCTTGTACGTTGATGGAGATGTTTACCATAAATCGAATAAAGCCGAAGGACCCCAGGACGACATCTGCGGCTTCCGACGGACGGTGGCGATGCCGCCGGGGTACGGGCCTGGCGAGGACACGATCAACGTCGCCTGGATAGCCGACAACGACGGCGACCCGAGCAATGATGGCCACTGGACCTTTGCCTCGCCGACCGGCGTCACCGGCGTCCGCTTGCTCATGCTGCCCGGCCCCCATATGGCGGTCAATTTCAACTGGTGGGTTTCGAATTCCATCGCGGCCTATGATTTCGGCCCCCGGATGGCCGGGGATGAGGATGATCCTTTCCGGCCATTCGGTGCGCACCTGGGGACGCCGACCGGAGATAAGAACAAATATTACATCATGCGTCACCCGGAATTCGACTACGACCAGCTTTTTACCGCCGTGTCCCATGAGGCGGAGGGATTTCTGCCGCCGCCGCGCGACTCGATCGCCGCTGACTTCGCCAACGGCTTTGACGTCCGTTACCTGCTGTCGTTTGGACCGTTCGACCTGGCTCCGGGCGACAGTGTGCCCCTGACCTTCGCGTACGTGGGCGGTGAGAATTTTCATGTCGGCCCCAACGACTATCGGGACTTTTTTGACCCGCTGCAGCCATCGGTCTATAATGACAAGCTCGACTTCACCGATCTGGCCGCCAACACCCGCTGGGCCGACTGGGTGTACGACAACCCCGGCTACGACACCGATGGTGATGGTGACTCGGGGCGGTATGTCTGGCGCTGCCCGACGATCGATTCGGCCGTCTTCTACCCGGAGGGAAACCCGCCGCCCGACACCCTGCGGCCGCATTGTCTCAAGCTCTATTATCGGGGGGATGGAACGCCCGATTTCCGCGCTGCGGCGCCTCCCCTGCCGCCGACGCTGAGGGTCAGTTGCGACTATGGCCGGATCACGCTGCGCTGGAACGGCCGGGAGGTGGAAAACGCGGTCGATGCCTTCGCCGGCATAAAGGATTTCGAGGGATACCGGGTGTACTACTCCCAGGGAGGAGATCCGGGAAATTTTGTATTGCTGGCCGCCTATGACCGCGATGATTATTTGGCCTATCAGTATGATGACATGTACCTGGTTTGGCGGCCGGCCGGAATGCCGATGACCCGCGACAGCCTGAAGACGCTCTGCGGAGCGGATTTCGATCCGACCGTCTACAACAGCGAAGCGCGCTTCCTGGTCGATCGGCAGGGACGATGGCTCTATTTCCGGCCGTACGATTGGAACCAATCGGACCTGGCCGACCCGGCCGGGATTCATAGGGTGTTCCCCGACGCCTCGCCGACCGATCCGGCCGACACGACCGAGGAGGGATATCCCCGCTTCTATGAATACGCCTATGTCGTCGCCAACCTGCAACCGGCGCTGCCGTACCAGGTCGCGGTAACGGCCGTCGATTTCGGCTCCCGCAAGATCGACAAGGACGGAATGGAATCATCGCCGTCGCTCAATGCCGTCACGGCCTATGCCCTGCCGTCGTCGGAGATGGTGGAGCAAGAGAATTTGGGGGTGATCGTCTATCCCAATCCGTATCGGGTCGACGGGGGGTATGCCGAGCGACGGTTTGAGAATCGCGACCGGGAGCAGGCGGTGGAGAGCGCGCGCCTGATTCATTTCGCCAATCTGCCGCATGATTGCACCATTCGAATCTACACCCTCAGCGGCGACCTGGTCAGGGAGATCGAGCATCACCTGCCGGCGGGCGATCAGACCTCGCAGCACGAGACCTGGGATGTTCTCAATCGCAACGGGGCCGTGATCGCAACCGGGGTCTATATCTGGCATGTTCGATCCGATACGGGGGACCAACTAGGCAAAGTGGTGATTATCAGGTAAGCACCGGACGGGCGGGAAGGCCTGTCGATGGGGCATTGACCCGTCGCATGACAAAACATGTTGCCAGACCGGAGCCTGCCGACATATCATACCGGCATGATTTCCCTGAATCGGCGCGGCATATGGCTGTCATCATCACGAGGCTGAAGGAACATATACGGGAGATTCTGCTGGCGCTGCTGGTGCTGGCTATCCTTGGCCCGGTATTCTATTTTGGCCGTCCGCTGCATCTGACGACGCCGGACCTCAAGTACGCCAAGGCCAAGGTCCTCCAAATTTCACAGGGCGATATCTTTGCGGACCCGGTCACGGGCTTCGACACGTTTCACCCGCCCTATTTCTACCTGGTCCTGGCCGGTCTGAGACAGACGGGATTGGCGATCGACACGGCCTTGGTGGTGATGATCATTTTACAGGTCACCCTGCTGGTCCTGTTATCTTATATCACACTGCGGACGGCCTTTGACCGATCGACGGCCTTTCTGACCTGCCTGATGATTCCGTTTATTGTCCCATTCATGGGCAGCCTGAACATCCTTCTGGCGAATTCCTTTTACTTCTCCGTGCCGTTTTATCTGGGCGGCCTGTGGCTTTATCTCAAGCCCCAGATCAATGCCAAGCGGTCGGTTCTTATAGGCCTTCTCTGGGGGTTTGCCCTTCTTATATCGCCCGTGTATATCTTCCTGCTGGGACTGACATTTCTCTATGAGCTTTTGAACAGGAAAAGATATAAACACTTCCTGATCATGGCCGCGACTTTTTTGATCACGATTATCCCCTTTTTCATTCAGGCCGGCATTATCTTTTCGTGGCACCTGTGGGGATCATCCGCCTTTGCCTTCTGGCGGGGGGTTCCGGGAGGTGAATGGGCCGCCGACTTGATGACAGAGTTTATCACTCCGGCGCATGTCGCTTTCGGCATACCCTCGGCGATTCATCTCATCATACTGCTGACGGCGGTGATGCTGATGATCCGGACCCGGCGCGTGTACTGGTACGTTCCCCTTTCGCTGGCGGCTTATCTTCTCACCTTCTATCACTTCAGCGGTCAGTACGCCATCCGGATTCATCTGTTCTTCTCTCTTTTTCTGGTGGCGTCCCTGATTGGGGCCCTGCGGACGAGCCGGATAAAGCCCCTGGTCTGGCAGGCGCCGCTGGGTCTGATAGTGGCCTATTCGTTGGTGTTTTATTACACGGCCACGGTACCGAATTTCCAGTACGAGGCTCCCTTGTATTCAGGATATCAGGAGGTGGGGCGGCAATTGTGGGACAATGCCGACAAATATTTGGCCAAGAATCGATATGTCTTCTGCACCAAGCGGACCTACCTTGATTATTTAGGCCCCTGGATCCCGGTCCATTCGCTGGGGGCATATAAGACGATGGAGTATTTTCAACTGAATTCCCGTATTGCCGCCGATTTGAATGCCGATTATGAAACCGCCATGGCAAGCAGTGACTATGACACGATCGCGCAGATTGCCGGCAAGTATGGCATCACCGCCGCGGTTATCAGCGGGGCCGATGTTGATATTCCCCTTTTCAAGGTTCTGCTCCAACGCTGGAAAACGGTCTACCGGGACGACTATTTCATCATCGTGAAGAAACCCGCTTAGCCCTGGAGTTGGCGCGGCTTCGCCGCCGCTCGGCTTGGCGCTGACGACGGGGAACAGCTAAAGACCAGCCCTATCCGCAGGACGTTGGCGCTAAAGCGCGGCCCAACCCGACCGCGGCGCGGTCGGGCTGTCAATGATTATACGTGCCTGCGTCTTATGCTAAGGGCGAGGTGCAGTGCGGGCAGCGCTTGGCCTTAAGCGGAATGGCCGTGAAACAATAATCGCATTCTTTGGTGGTCACCTCGACCGGCGCGGGAGCTTCGGCGCGTTTGAGCTTGTTCATCCCACGAATAAGCATGAAGATGGCGAAGGCGACGATCAGGAAGCTGATGATGCGGTTGATGAACATGCCGTAGTTGATGGTCACGGCGCCGGCCTTGGCGGCATCGGCCAGCGAGGCGTAGGGGCCGACCTGGACGCCTTCCTTGATCACCGCGAAGAGATTGGAGAAATCGACGTTCCCCAGAAGCAGGCCGATCGGCGGCATGATGATATCCGATACCAGCGAAGTGACGATCGTTCCGAAGGCGGCGCCGATGATGATACCGACGGCCATATCGACCACGTTCCCCCGCATCGCAAAATCACGGAATTCTTTGATCATTCCCATGGTATTTGGTCCCCCATTTTCCAGTAGTGGTGGTTCGCAATGGGGCCGGGCACAAAGGGTGTCGGCCCGTTGTTGGGGACATGCTATATCAATTCAGCGGCGGAAGCAAGGGCTTTTTGGGCGTCGCCAGGCGGCCGATACATGCTATATATTGAATCGAAACAGAAATATATCGCCGTCGGCGACGATATAATCTTTCCCCTCCACCCGCAGCCGCCCCCCCTCCTTGACGGCCTGCACCGATCCCATCGTTTTAAAGTCGTCGAAGGCTGTCACCTCGGCCCGGATGAAGCCCCGTTCCATGTCGGAGTGGACGACGCCGGCGGCCTTGCGGGCGTTGGTTCCCTTCTTTATCGTCCAGGCCCGCCCCTCGGGTTCGCCGCAGGTGAAGAACGATATCAAACCCAACAGGGCGTACGATTTTTGAATCAGCCGCTCCATGGCCGGATGCTCGATGCCCAGCTCCTCGAGAAAGATGCTCCGATCGTCGTCGCTCAGGGCCGCCAGTTCCATCTCGATCTTGCCGCAGACGGCGATGACCTCGCGCGCCCCGGGGATCGTCCCCGCTGAAAACCGATCCAGCCAGGCTTGTTCCCGGCCAAGGTCTCCCTCGGCGATGTTGAGGACGATCAGGACCGGCTTAAGGGAGAGGAAGGCGTAATTCTTGAGGAGCTTCTGCTCACCGTCATCGAGGTCGGCCAGCGCCAGCGGACGGGCCTGCTCCAGATGGGCCAGGCATTTCTTAAGGAGTTCCGCCTCGCGCATCATCTCCTGGTCACCGGTCAGCTTGGCGGTCCGCTCCCGCTTGTCCAGGTTGCGTTCGACGACGATCTGGTCCGCCAGGAGCATCTCCTCGGTAACCAGCGCCAGTTGTTTTTCCGGCGCCGCGTCGGGCGAGAAGCAATCGACCACGATCATCAGGGTCTCGGCGTAGCGGAGATCATCGGGCATCTCGACGGCGGCGGTGTCGCCCTCCTTCGCCCGTCCCGAGATGGCGCAGGAATCGATATATTCGATCTCGGCGTAGGTTATTTTTTTGGGATGAATCGTTCGGCAGATATGATCCAGGCGGGCGTCGGGAACTTTTACCACCGCCCGATGCGAGGCCTTGCTGTAGTCGCCGACCGTTTCCGTCCGTCCGGCGGCGGCGTTGAAGATGGTCGTCTTGCCCGATTGCGGCGGCCCGATAATTCCGATTCTCATTTCGGCCCCTTGGCGGTCGTGATCAGCGAGCGCAACACCTTCAGGTTGGCGATATCCTCCGCCGCTGATTCTTTGGGCGTCTCCAGGATCTTGGGGGTCTTCGCCAGGCGGCGGTCGTTGAGGAAGAAGCCGAACGGCTCGAGGCCGATCTCCCCCTGGCCGATATGTTCATGCCGGTCCACTTTGCTGCCGAAGGCCTTCTTGGAGTCGTTGACATGGATGATCCGCAGCCGCTTCAGGCTCAGGATGTCATCGAACAATTTCATCGTCGCCTTGTACTCGGCCTCGCTGCCAAAGGGGTACCCGGCGGCAAACAGATGGCAGGTATCGAGACAGACGCCTAGGCGGTCCCGGTTATCGACCAGCTCGATGATTTCGGCGAGTTGTTCAAAGGTGTATCCCAGATTGGTACCCTGGCCGGCGGTGGTTTCGAGGCAGATCGTCACCCGCCCGCTGGGGTCGGCGTCAAACATCCGGTTGAATGATTGGGCGATCCGTTTCAGGCCGGGCGCTTCCCCGGAGCCGACGTGCGAGCCGGGATGCATGACAAGGTTGGCGATGCCCAGAAAATCGCAACGCTGCATTTCCTCGAAGAAGGCCTCATGCGATTTCTGATGGAGGGCCGGGTCGGGCGAGGCCAGATTGACCAGGTAGCTGTCGTGAGCGCAGACCACCGTCACGCCGGTCTCCTTCTGCGCCGCCCGAAGCTGCGCGGCATCATCGGCGACCAGCGGCTTGGCCCGCCATTGGTTGGACGACTTGGTGAAAATCTGCACCACGTCGCAGGTCGCTTCGCGGCCGTTGCGGGGAGCGTTTTGCACCCCGCCCGAAATCGAAACATGCGCACCGAGCAGCATACCCAGAGACTCCTTTGCTACGGGGGAATATAGCGCAAATACAATCTCAGGCAAGCGGTATTGCACCGCCTGCGGCCGATCTATTTGTGCCGCTTGGAAAACCGCAGCCAGGCGCCGGTGAAAACGACGGCGCTGAAGGCGACCAGGGAAATGATTTCGCGATACAGGGCCTCGACCCCGGAGCCTTTCATCATGATTCCGCGGACGATGCGCACGAAGTACCGCAGCGGATTCAGATAGGTGATATACTGCACGACCGGGGGCATGTTCTCGACGGGGGCAAAGAAGCCGGAGGTCATGATGGCGAAGATCGAGAAGAACCAGGCGAAAAACATGGCCTGCTGCTGGGTGCCGCTGACGGTGGAGATGAGCATCCCCATCCCCAAGGTGGTGAAAAGAAAAACGAGCGAAAGGCCGTAGAGAAGGGCCCAGGACCCGGCGAACGGAATATGAAACCAGATAATCCCCATCGCCAACGCCAGCGACATTTCCACAAAGCCGAGGATGGCAAAGGGGATGGTTTTGCCGAGGATAAAGGCCGGGGTGGTGATCGGCGTGACCATCAATTGCTCGAGCGTGCCCATTTCCCGCTCGCGCACGATGGCCATCGAGGTCAGCATCACCGTGATCATGGTCAAAAGCACGGCCACGATCCCCGGCACCATGAAATAGACCGATTCCGCCTCCGGATTGTAGAGCAGTTTCTGGCGGATGGTGATCGGTTGCGACAGGCCGGTGGCGCGGCCGCTGAACTGCTCGGCGATCAGGCTGGCGTAGCCGATGGCGTTGCCGGCGGAGTTGGCGTTGGCGCCATCGACGATCAGGGCCACCTCGGAAGGCCGGCGCTGCTCGAGTTTCCGGGAGAAATCCCGGGGAATGACCAGGGCGGTGTTATAACGGTTTTCGGTGAAGCCCCGGTCCAACTCGAGCAGGGGGATGTCGGGGCAGTCGGTGACGAAATAACCGCCGGCCGAAAGGGAACGGGCGAATTCGCGCGAAAGCCGGCTGCGGTCATAATCGTACACGGCGGTGTAAATGTTTTTGACGTCGGTGTCGACCGCGTATCCCAACACCAGCAACTGGATGATCGGCATGACAAAGATGACGCGCAACATGATGCGGTCGCGGAAGACC
>CAZPEV010000084.1:2112-13596 GCA_964585635.1 uncultured Ignavibacteriales bacterium | reverse complement strand
GGGAATCTTGTAGCCGGCCTCGTCGACGGCACGATCGATTGCATCGCCACCGATCATGCGCCGCACACCGAGGAAGAGAAGGATGTCGAATTCGACCAGGCCCCTCCCGGTATGATCGGCCTGGAAACCTGTCTGGGGCTGGCCATTACCGAATTGGTCGACCGGGGCTATCTGACGCTGCTCGACCTTATCCGCAAACTCAGCTCCAACCCGGCCGCCATCGTCGGCATCCCCTGCAACGGCCTGACGGCCGGCGAGACGGCCGATTTGGTGATTTTCCATCCCGATCGGGAATGGGTCGCCCGCAAGGAAACGATCCTGTCCAAGAGCAAGAATTCTCCCTTTATCGGACGGACGTTGAAGGGGAAGGTTATCGCCACCATAATGAATGGGCGCATTACCCACCAGGACGGTGTATAACGAGAAGAGATAACGTCCCAATAGGAGTAGATTCCAGAAAGGAAGCAGCCATGAAGACCAGATGGTTTAAAGTTCTCACCACCGCGACCTATCTGCCCCTGCCGCTTCTGGGGATTATGGTAATCTTTGGGGTGATGGGAAGACTCCTTCATGTGGGATGGCTCGAATCCGCGCCCGACGTATTACTCATTCCCACGCTGATAGCCTATTATATTTCCCTCATTTTAGGCGCGGTCTATGGGTACTTCAAGAAGGAGGATGGGGTTTACCTAATGGCCTTCATTGCCGCCGCGGTTTGGATCCTCGGCTTTGTCTTGGGGGCGGTATTGTCGCTGGCACAGAACATCATGATCGCCATTAATGTGATATTGCTGGCGGCGCTCTTGGCGCTTCATATCCTGCAGTACCTAGCCACCAAGAAGTGGGAGGCGCGCATCACTCTCCACCGGCCCTGACCGGCGGGGGAGACCGTCAATAAAATTGTGGTCGGGAATATGATCCGCCGGTTGCTTCTTGCCGTTTTATCTGATAATACATCGCAATGACAGGGTCAGCGGACATCCATCAACTCGACGTCGAAGATCAACGTCTTTCCCGCCAATGGATGCACGCCTTCGAGAACGATCGTTTCCTCTCTCATTTCCCAGACGATGACGGCGACGATGCTGCCGTTGGCCTGGCGAAGTTGGATCGTCTGACCCTCGTCGAATTGCGCCTCGGCCGGGAATTGACTGCGAGGCACTTCCAGGTAGATTTTGGCTTGGTCCGAACCGTACGCTTTTTCCGGCGGAAGGGTCAGCGTCTTCGTTTCCCCCTTCCGCATGCCGATAATCCCCTGCTCGAAACCGGGGATAATTTTGTTACTCCCGAGGGTGAATTCCAGCGGCTCCCGATCCCGCGAGGAATCAAACACGGAGCCATCGTCGAGTTTGCCGGTATAATGAACGCGGACGGTATCTCCATTCTTGGCCTGAGTCATCGTCATCTCCTCTAAATCGGTTTCCGGCGCCGGGAGCGGAGGCGGGGTCGCAGGCAAGAATCGCACGGCGCCAATCAATTCTTTGACGGGCAATATACCATCGACTGAACCTAAAAGGGAATCTTCAACTGGCCTTTCTCATTTTGGCGCCGGGTATCATTCCGGAACCTGATATCGCCCTTGACCCTAATCGCGCGAGAGCGTAGATTATGGTATTGGTGCATACGGGAAAGATCGTCCATGCAGAGCGAATCGACTGACATATTCAAATGGCAACTCCCGCTTCGATGGGAAATCGTCTGGTTCGTTATCCTCTTTGCATTGGCGGTATCGCTTCGCTTCTATCATCTTGGGGCCGATCCGCCCCAGGGGATATCGTTTTCTCAGGACATCGAGACCGATCCCCCGCAGTACACCATGTTTGCGCGCAACGCCGTCCTGACCGGCGACTGGAATCCCTCCCATGATGACCGCTACATCACCTACGAGTATTCACTCGTCTCGGCCTTGGCCCGGGTGGTCTTTGCCGTATTCGGGGTGGGGATATATCAGGCCAACCTGGTCGGCGTGATCCTGTCACTGTTGTCGATTCTGCTGTTCTATGTTGTGGTACGGCACTCCCTGGGCAGCGGCGGGGCGCTTCTGGCGCTGTTCTTTGTCGGCGTCAACTACCTGGGTATTTTCTTCGGTCGCCGGCCGTTCCTGGAGACCGGCATGAATTTCCTGTTTGTGGCCGGGCTGGCCGCGGTAGCGTACGCCGAGGATCGATACGCGAGTCACGTGGCCTTCGGATGTCTGACGGCGGCGGCAATTGTCTTCGGAAAGATCATCGGGGCGGCCTTCATCGGGGTACCGATAGCATATTATCTGATCCGCTGGATTTACGCCAAGGAAAGCGCTTCCCTTCGGTACGCGCTGGCCTTTGCGGGCGGATTTGCCTTGGTTGCGGGCTTGTGGTTTTTTGTCATCTTTCGGCCTCACGCCTCCTCGGTGACCGGCTATGTCGGGGAACAGGCTCTGGGACTGTACGGGATGCCGGAGGGTCTCCAATCGCCATGGCGGTTTCTATGGAAGTTCCTTGTTTTCGGAGAAGATTCCGAATTTTTCGATCGTATGCCGGCCATGAGCGTCGCTTCCTTGATAACCGTTGTCGTGCTGGCCGGTTTGCTGTTTAAGCGGGATCGCGGCCCGGATGATATTCCCTGTCGCAACCCGATGCTGTTCGCCCTGGCCGCCTGGTTGGTGAGCGTCTATCTGGCGCAGATGCCCTGGAACTATCAGCCCGTCAGGTTCCAAACGAGCATGATTTTTCCCCTGGCGGCGCTGACGGCGGCGGCGATCGGTGCCCTGCGCAGTCTCAGGCATCCGGTCAACCTGCTCAGCCGGTCGAAAATCTTCATCGTGATCCTGTTCTTCTTGATGCTGCTGCTGGCCTATCAGGTGGGTGGCGTAATTGTCGCCAAGCTGGGATTTGATTTTTACTATCAGCAGGCGATCTGGTACGTTGCCGCGATTGTGGCGGCGTTCATTGTCGAGTATGTTTTGTTGGCCCGGAAGCGACGCGAGCAAGCCGTCCGCTTCCCGTCCTGGGCCAGATATGGCGGAATCGCTCTTATTCTCCTGGTGTGCGTTTTCTACCAGGGGAAGAACTATTTGTCCTGGGCGGCGACGCCGCTATACACGACACCGCAGGCGTCGCGCGACCTGGGCGTCATTCTGGCGCCCGGCGCGGTGATATCGGGGCCGTTCGGCCCAGCCCTGGCGCTGGAAAACGACCTCGGATCCATAATTCACATTTTCGGGACGAGCCGTCCCGATTCGCTGCTCTTTCGTCGTTTTCCGGTGACGCATCTGATCGTCGAGAAATCGAACGAGGAGGTGGCGCGGCAGTTATATCCGGAAATCATGAAGAAAGCCAAGCTGGTCTGCCACTACTATGTCAATTGCCGCAAATTGTCGGTGTACCGCATCGCCTATTACACGGGCAATGCCCAGGCCGCCACCTATCTGCTGTCCAATTTCGAGCGGGCCATGCGATTCAACGACCTCCGCCGGGCAGACTCGGCCCGGGTCTATCTGAACCGCTTCCTCAAGCTGAATCCGGACAACATCTCGGGCAATATCCTGGCCGGGTATTTCGCTCAGCAGCGGATGCAAAGCGACAGCGCCATCGCATTCTTTTCCCGAGCCGTCAAGTTTTCGCCGACCGATTTTAATCTTCACTATTTATTGGGTCAGGCATATATTGCCAAGGCCGATATACTGAATAGCGACTCCTTGCGGACCGTCGGTGACACTCATGTCGACTTGGCGACGAAGTATGATCTGGGATATCATGACTTTGGTGATTTTTTAAAAGATTTCATGAGGAAAGATACCAATGCAGCCGCAGAATCCGAGCCATAATCCCCGCGTCTCTGTCATCGTTCCCGCCTATAATGAGGATGGGAACGTCGAGGAATTGTGCCGGCAGTTTGACGACTTGGCGCGGACGGCGCCGTTTGCGTTTGAAGTCGTCATGGTCGACGACGGCTCCACCGATCGCACTTCCGCCATTCTGGCCGGGATGCAGCCGAAGAATTCTTTTCTACGGGTGTTGAGCCACAGCCATAATCAGGGCCTGACTAAAGCGCTGCAGACCGGATTTGCCGCCGCCCGCGGTGATATCTTTGTCTTCTACCCGGCTGATCTGCAATACCGTCCGGAGGATATCCCCAAGCTGATCGCCAAGATCGATGAGGGGAACGATATGGTTACTGGTTGGAAACAGGGCGAGTACGGAAAGCGGTTCGTCTCGACCATCTATAACAGCCTGTCGCGCCGCATCTTTGGGCTGAAGGTGCACGACGCCAACTCGGTCAAGGCCTTTCGGCGGGAAGTGGTCGACGACATGTTTCTGCGGCGAGATAGGCATCGTTATCTGGTGGTGCTGGCGGTGGAGCAGGGGTATAGGGTCGACGAGGTGAAGATCCGGCTGTACCAGCGGTACAGCGGCGAATCGAAATTCTCCGGTTTTTGGCGCATTCCGGTGGGAGTTCTGGATATGCTGGCGGTCAAATCGCAGCTGACGCTGCTCAAAAAGCCGCTGCTGTTTTTCGGCCTCCCCGGAACAATCCTGACCGGTTTGGGGGCCATAACCGGCCTGGTGGCCCTCTATTTCCGGGTGGTCCATGGCATCGGGTTTCGCCCGGTACTATATCTGGTTATTCTGCTGACGGTGATGGGGGTGTCGTTCTTTGTCCTCGGTTTTCTGGCCGAGGCCTTGACCGCCATTAAGGAAGAACTGGCCGGATTGAGGAATTCCCTGCGGCGACTGGAAGCAGACAAGAAGCCCGAATCCGATCAGACGGATAGGTAGCGCCCTTGAACATCGTCGTTATCACCCACAACTATATCCGCCGTCGGGGAGATCTCACCGCGCTCTATTTGCACCGCCTCTCGGCTGGGCTGGTCGAGCGGGGATTGAAGCTGACCGTCGTTTGTCCCCACGCCTCGGGTCTGCTGCCTGAGGAAACAATCGACGGCGTTCGGATAATCAGATTTCCGTATCCATTCTTTCGTCTCAAGCCGATCGCCTATACCGGCAATATGCATCAGGAGGTGGCCGGGTCGATTTTCGCCAGGCTGGTTTTCGTCTGTTTTCTGTGGTCGTTCTATCGCGCCGCCGGGCGGGTCTGTCGTTCGGAAAAGGCCGATCTGATCTGGGCCAACTGGTGGATTCCGCCGGGATTGGTCGCGGCCCGGATAGCCTCCAGGCTTGGTACGCCGCTGGTGATTTCGTCGCACGGGACCGACATCTCGCTTTTAGGCAAGGGTCATCTGATCCGCGCCCTGAGCACCTATGTCTACCATAGGACCAGCCGGGCCACGGTGGTGTCGGCGTTTCTCAAGGAACGACTATGCCGGCAGGTCGGCGATTTTTCGCCTGACCGCGCGGTCGTGCTGCCGATGCCGATCGGGATGGAGAACTTCCCCAAGGCCGCCCTGCCCGATCATGAGGTTCCGGTCATTCTTTCGGTGGCGCGGTTTACCCGCCAGAAGCGGCTGGATGATCTGATTGCCGCCTGCGCCAAGGTCGCGGCGGAGGGTATTCCTTTTTGCCTGAGGATGGTGGGTGAGGGGCCGTTGGAGGAGGAACTGCGCGACCGGGTGCGACAGGCGGGGCTGTCGGATCGCGTTGAATTCATTCCCCTCGTGGCGCAGCAGAAGCTGGGGCGTTTGTATCGAGAGGCGGACGTCGTGACCCTGGTCTCCGAGGATGAGGGGTTCGGCCTGGTGCTGGTCGAGGCCGGCGCCACCGGTCGCCCGGTCGTGGCCGCCCGGTCGGGTGGCATCGTCGATATTGTCGGGCATGATCGGAACGGATTGCTATTCACCGTCGGCGATCGCGATGGCTTGGCCGAGGCCCTGAAAAGAATCCTCGTCGATCGCGACCTGCGCACGCGCTTGGGTGACGGGGGATTCACCCGGGTCATGGCGGATTTCGCGACGCCGGTGCTGATCGATCGGATGTACCGCTTATTCGTTTCGCTGTGCGATTCGTCCCCTTCTGGGGAGGCCTCATGAATTCGACCCCGCGCAGGATAATCTGGCGCGTCATTCAGGCCGCGACCATCATCCTGATCTTCTATTACCTTGGCCGACAAGTGGTCGTCAACTGGACGATGGTGACCACCTACGACTGGCGGATCAATTACCTACTATTGGCAGTGTCGGTTCTGTGCGTGGTTGGAACGTTCTTCATCTTTTCGTCGGTGTGGCGGTATATCATTCTGGCCTTGGGCAAACAGGTCGGGCATCGCAAGGCGTTCAAGATCTCCTACATCGCCAACCTGGGGCGATACATACCAGGGCGGATTTGGCAGATGTTCGGGATGATTTATCTGGCCAAGAAGGAAGGAATCACCGAGGAAGAAGCGCTGACGTCGTTCGGGATGACCCAGTTGTTTGCCATTCCCTCCGGATTACTGGCCGGCATCGTCTGCCTCATGCTGTCGCCGGGCGTGCTTCAGCGGTATTCCCGCGTGCCGTTCCTCAGCCTCGGCATCATGGTCGTGGGGGCGGCGATTCTGGCCGTCTCACTATGGGTGGTCTTCTTTCCACAGCGAGCGGAGGGGATGCTCAATCGGGTATTCGTTCTCTTCAAGCGCCACCCGGTGCGGTTGCAGATGAACAAATCGCTTGCGGCCTCCATCTACGGCGGTTATTTTCTGGCATGGACGCTGTACGGCGTATCATTCTGGATTTTTCTGAAGGGAACGGTGGCCCTGGAGGCGCCGTTTTTTCCGCTGATCGGGTTGTTTGTCATCGCCTATCAAGTCGGCTATCTGGCATTGTTTGCACCGGGCGGGATTGGGCCTCGCGAGGCGGTGATCACCCTGATGCTGGCGCCGTTCTGCGGGCCGGCCGTGGCGGCCGCCATCGCCATTGCCTCCCGGCTCTGGCTGATTGCCGCCGAGTCGCTGGCGGCGCTGATCGCGTTTAGAATCAAGTAGGGGAATATGCCCGTGACCAAAAAGCGAGCCTCGGAATCCGGCAACGTCATCGATCGGCCGGTGGTCTTCAATCTTAGCCTGTTCGCGGTGCTGTTGGCGGTCGTCATTGGACTCTTTCATCTGTTTGTCTTCTCCGACAACATGATTAGCAGCTCGGATACGATTAACGCCGGCATGTTTTTCCGCTCCTTCTATGTCGACTACGTGCATCAGCACGGATCGGTGCCGGTCTGGAATCCCTACCAGTTCTGCGGGATACCCTACGTCGACGGCTTCCATGGCGATACCTTCTACCCGCTGTCGGCGCTGAAATTTTTTATCAATATCTATCGCGCGCTGGGATGGAACCTGCTGCTTCACGTGTTTCTGGCCGGCATTACGATGTTCGCCTGCGCCCGGGTGTTCAAGCGTTCACAGATGGCCGCGACGCTGGCGGCGGTGGGATATATGTTCGCAGCCTATTTCGTATCGCAGGTGGCGCCCGGACACGACGGTAAGATGTTTGTCACAGCGCTGTTCCCGCTGACGATTATGCTGATTGAGTTGGCTTTTGAGCGGAAGCCGCTCCTGAATTTCTCGCTCCTGGGGCTGGTCATCGGCGTCATCATTCTCACGCCGCACCCGCAAATGGCTTATTATACCCTGTGGGCCTGCGCCGGCTACGTGCTGTTCCGGCTCATTTTCCGATACGTCGAGGACAAAGCGGTATCGCCGCTGGTGAAACCGTCGGGATACTTTGTGCTGGCGGTCGTGCTTGGCTTGGCCATCTCGGCGATTCATTTCTATCCCGCATATACCTACGTCAATAATTACTCGCCCCGGGCCGACGAAAAGCGAGGGGAGAGCTGGGCCAAGTCCTGGTCACTGCATCCTGAGGAAGTCGTCTCGCTGGTGGTTCCGGAATTCTCCGGTGTCAGCGGGGAGACGAACAATTCCTATTGGGGGCGCAACAGCTTCAAGGACAACTCTGAATATGCCGGAGCGGTGCCGTTGCTGCTGGCGCTGGTCGCGGCCGGGATGATTCGATCCCGCACGACATGGTTTCTGACGGGGACGGCCCTCTTTGCGGTGATTTACGGCCTGGCGGGCGACACCTGGTTTTTCTATATCTTCTACAATTTCATTCCTAACGTCAAGTCGACCCGGGCCTGGTCGATGATTATGTTTCTGTTTTCGTTTTCGGTGGCGCTTCTGGCCGCCTTCGGATTGGACTTCATTATTGAACAGGGGCGTCTTCTGAAAGATCGGCCGAAGCGGCTAATGACCATTTTTCTCTTTGCCCTGCCGGCCGTGGTGCTTCTGGGAGCGCTGTTCTTTTCAACTTCAGCCAAAGCGGCGGCCGGCCTGTATACGTCGATTTTCTACTCCGGCATGGCACCGCAGAACGGCCTTACTCTTGACAGCCACCTGGGCGCGATCGCGGCCGGCTTCTGGAAAACCTTTCTGTTTCTGGCGCTCGCGGCCGGTGCCATCTGGATATACTTGAAACGCCAGGCGGGAGTTATCATCCTGTGGATAGTCATCGCGGCGGCGTTGGTTGACGCCTACCGCTTTGACCTGCAGTTCATTCGCACCGTCGATCCCAACCGGCTTTTTTCGCCGTCTCCGGTCGTGACCTACTTCAAGTCGCTTCCGGGAAAATTCAGAGTTTTCAATTTGGCCGGCCGCTATCTGCCGACCAATTATCTGCCGATGTTCGGGATCGAGGAAATGACCTCCTATCATGGCAATCAACCGCGGTGGTTCCAGAAGCTTCTGGGCGGAACCGAGATGAGAAACGGTTTCAATCGGAATCTCTGGAACATGACCAATACCCGTTACCTGCTGATTTCTCCCGACTCGCCGGTGAGGGGGGATCAACTGGCTGCAGCGGGCTATCGCGAGGTTAAGACGCTGCAATCGCTCCAGGTTTTCGAAAATTCCCAGGCCAACAACCGGGCCTATATGGTGCACCAATGGGTGGTGGAACCGGATGAGGACAAGCTGGACGGGCGAATATTGTCGCAGGGATTTGATGCCAACCGTCAGGTCGGGCTGTTCACCGATCCCGGCATCGCGCCCGGCAATGAAACCCAGGCCGTCAGCGGCGACAGCGTCGTAATTGAGCGGTACGACAATGACCGGATCACGATCCGAACGGCTTCGGGGGCGGACGGCATTCTGGTGCTGGCCGACAACTGGTATCCATCCTGGAAGGCGTTTGTCGACGGCGCCGAGACGATGGTGCTTCGGGCCAATGGCTCCTTCCGGGGAGTCGTGCTCCGGGCCGGACGCCATGAAGTCGACTTTCGCTATATATCCGAGCAATATCGCACGGGGAAGCTGCTGACGATTGCGGGCCTGCTGTTTGTCGCGGGGGTGGTCGGGTGGCACATCCGGCCGCGCCGTAAAACCGCCGGCCACGAGACGGGGAAGTGATATGGGAACGGATGCGAAGCGGGCATTGATTATTTTCCCGACCTTCAACGAGAAGGAAAACATCGAGGCCATCGTGGCCGCCGTGCTAAAGCAGGATGCTTCCGTTCATGTCCTCATCGTGGATGACAATTCGCCCGACGGTACCGGCGCCATAGCCGACCGTCTGGCGGCCGTCGATCCACGGGTGTTTGCGCTTCATCGCGCGGGCAAGTTGGGGTTGGGAACAGCCTATATTCATGGGTTCAAGTGGGCCATCGAGCACAGTTTCGATTATATCTTTGAGATGGACGCCGACTTCTCGCACAATCCCGATTATATCCCCGATTTTCTGACGGCGATTCAGGACCACGACTTGGTGCTTGGCTCGCGGTACATCAGCGGCGTCAACGTCATCAACTGGCCGATGTCGCGGCTGCTGCTGTCGTATTACGCCAACGTCTATTCGCGGCTCGTGACCGGGCTGCCGGTGCGGGACGCCACCGGCGGCTTCAAGTGTTTTCGGCGCGAAGCGCTGGAGGCGCTTGACCTGAACCGGATCAGGTCGAACGGCTATACCTTCCAGATTGAAATGAGCATGCGGGTGTGGCGGCGGAAAATGCGTATCAAGGAGATTCCGATCGTCTTTGTCGACCGCCAGCGCGGGACTTCCAAGATGTCGAAGAAAATCGTCCGCGAGGCGATCTGGATGGTGTGGTGGCTGCGCCTGGCAGCCATGATGGGTAAGCTATGAAAGATGTCTGACCTTGCCGTGGATACCGCTCGCGATCTGTCAATCATTATCGTCAATCATCGAGCCGATGCCATTCTGCCGGGGTGCCTGGCGGGGATACGCGCCAGCGACCGTCTGCCCTCGTGCGAGGTCATCATCGTCGACAATCCGGCGGAGGCTGATTCGGGCGCATCTATCTTGGCTGACGGCCTGACGATTCGGAGGATGGTCCTGCCCGGGCGGGTCGGTTTCGGGGCCGCCTGCAATGCCGGGGCCGCCGTCGCTACCGGCCGCCGTCTGCTCTTTCTCAACCCGGACGTGTGCGTGGACCGGCCGGCCATCGCGGAGTTGGCCGAAACGCTGGCGCGGTACCGCGGGGTGGGGATCGTTGCCGGACGCCTGACGAATGCCGACGGATCGTTTCAACCGACCTGTCGGCCGTTTCCGACCTTGCGCAACCTGCTCTTTTCCCGTGGCTCGGTGCTGACCCGCCTCCGGGGCCAACGATCACCGGCCTATTCCTTGCCCGATTTCTCCGGTACCACGGTCGTCGAGGCCTCGGCTGCGGCGCTGCTTATGATGCCAAAGGAGTTGTTTGACCGGCTGGGTGGTTTTGATCCCCGTTTCTTCTTGTACTTGGAAGACACCGACCTTTGTCTTCGCACCCGCCAAGCGGGCTATCTCGTCCTGTTTGTTCCCGCCGCCGGCGCGGTGCATCGATGGGGGTACTCCACGCGACATTATCGCTTCCGTCGCATCATCTGGCACCATTGCTCGGTTTGGCGCTATTTCCGCAAACACCACCGATCGGTCGCGACCGGCGCCCTTCTGGCACCGATGCTGGCGGCCAACTGCCTCTTGTCTTTATCTCTGGAATTGTGTACTTTGGGCCGGTGAGTTGGCTGAATCTAGCGATACTTTTCGGCGTAGCCGGAGTCATAACGGGGGTGGTGATCCCGATCATCGGGCGTATTTGCTTTCGGCTCGGCCTGTTGGATATGCCGGGAGAGCACAAGCGCCATCGCTTTCCCACACCCAATCTCGGCGGCGTCGCCATCTTCCTGGGATTTTGGGGGGCGGCCGCCGTGGCTTACCATTTGGCGCCGATCATGGCGGGCGAATTGGGGCATTCCTTACGGTATATCATCATGGGATCGGTCATCATTTTTGTGACTGGGCTGATTGATGATGTCAGCAACCTGTCGGCCCTCGTTAAATTGATGACGCAGATCGCAGCCGGGCTTATCCTGTACCTGGGTGGCCTAAGAATCACCGTCCTGTTCATCCCCTTTTACGGACCCGTCGGCCTGGGACTGCTATCGCTGCCGATCACGTTGGTCTGGCTGGTCGGGGTGACGAACAGCATCAATCTGATCGATGGCTTGGATGGCCTGGCGGTGGGAGTATCGGCCATCGCCGCCTTGGCCTTGGTCTTCAGCGCCTCGAGCGGCGCGCCGGCCAGG
>CAZPEV010000084.1:0-2102 GCA_964585635.1 uncultured Ignavibacteriales bacterium | reverse complement strand
ATTGGCCACGGTCATGGTTTTCACGGCGGCCGTGATGGGGGCTTGCCTGGTGTTTCTCTATTTCAACTTCTATCCCGCCAAGATATTTTTGGGGGACAGTGGTTCGCTTTTTCTGGGATACCTGTTTGCTGTCATATCGATCCTGTTTCCGATCAAGTCGTACGCCACGGCGGCGGTGTTCGTCCCGCTGGTCGCCTTGGGGGTGCCAATTCTGGAAACGGTCCTCTCATTCGTGCGGCGGACCGTCACCGGTCAAAAATTCTATGTCGCCGATAATCGCCACCTGTTTCATTACTTGGCGGCCTGGGGATTGTCAAAAGGGCAGGTGGTCTGGATGTTCTACGCCTTGTCGGGCGTGTTCGCCGTCTTTTCGGGGGCGATGTTCATCTTTGACCGTCGAGTGGTCTTCACCGTGCTGGTCGTTTTTATGGTTGTTATTCTCGGCCTTTTGCTTAAATTACGATTTGCGTTTGTAAGGCGGAATGGGAAAGATAGTCACTGATGATCGAAGGTCCTTATCTTGATTTTGAAAAGCCGATCCTGGAACTCCAGAAGAAGATTTCGGACATGGAGGAGTTCAGCCGGGTCGAAAATATTGAGTTGGACGGCGAAATCCGCTCCCTGCAGGGAAAATTGAAGAAGCTGCAGGATGATATCTTTTCCAGCCTCACCCGTTGGCAACGGGTCCAATTGGCCCGGCATCCCAGACGCCCCTATACTTTGGATTATATCAATCTGATGACGGCCGACTTCGTTGAACTTCACGGAGATCGGGGTTTTGCCGACGACAAAGCGATGGTTGGCGGATTGGCCCGCCTGGAGGGCCGTCCGGTCATGATTCTGGGGCAGCAAAAGGGGCGGGATACCAAGGGCAAGCTTTTTCGCAACTTCGGCATGGCCAATCCGGAAGGATACCGCAAGGCGCTTCGCTTGATGCAAATGGCGGCCAAGTTCGGGCGAGCCATCATCATCCTGATCGACACCCCGGGAGCCTTTCCCGGCATCGGGGCGGAAGAGCGGGGCCAGGCGGAATCGATCGCGCGCAACCTGCGGGAAATGGCGATAATCGAGGTGCCGATCATCATAACGATAATCGGCGAGGGGGCATCAGGGGGCGCCTTGGGAATCGGGTTGGGAGACCGCGTCTACATGATGGAGAATGCCTGGTATTCGGTAATTTCTCCGGAAGGATGCGCAGCCATTTTGTGTCGCGACGCCGCCAAGGCGCCGGATGCCGCCGAGGCCCTCAAGCTGACGGCTGAGGATGTTATGAAACTCAGCCTGATCGATGGCATCATTCCTGAGCCGGAGGGCGGGGCTCATCGGGATCCACAGGCCGCGGCCGCCAGCCTTAAACGCTGTATTCTGGAGGCCCTGACTGAAGTCGATCGTCTGCCCCCGGCCGAGTTGATCGCTAGGAGAATTCAAAAGTATCGCCAAATAGGGGTATATCAGGAGCAATGACTTTTGATCGGACTCGGGGACACCAAACCGCCCCGGGCCGGTCGGAAACGCCAGCGTTAAACCGGCAGGATTGCCGATGGAGTACCGATGAAACTTTCCAAATTTTGTGATGAGAATCTGATCCTCTTTGACCTGAAGGCTACGACCAAAGAAGCCGTCCTTAAGGAATTGGTCGATTTGGCCGCCAATTCGCCGCTGGTCAAAGATCGGGATGAACTGCTTCGGGACATCATTCATCGCGAAAATATGGTCACCACCGGGATCGGCTATGGGGTGGCCTTTCCGCATGCCAAGACCAAGGCCACCAAGGGCATCGTGATCGCCTTCGGGCGTTGCGAAAAGGGTATAGATTTTGACGCTATGGACAAAAAACCAGTCTACGTCTTCTTTCTCATTGCTGCGCCGGAGGATGCCATAGGCGCGCATCTCAATGTCATGGCGCGGCTATCGTATATTATGAAGTCAGCCGAGAATCGCCAGCACCTGTTGACCGTCAATTCCCCCGGCGAACTCCTGTCGATCCTCGATTCGGTAGAATAACCCTCCTCGGCAACGGGGGTGAGTGCCAATGGACTGGCGATCATCATGGCTTTCCCGCGAAACGCGAGCGCTGCGTCATACCATCGCGGCGTTGGCCT
>CAZPEV010000083.1:0-13609 GCA_964585635.1 uncultured Ignavibacteriales bacterium | reverse complement strand
CCGAGGACACCCGGGCTGCCACGGCGACCGCCAAGGAAGCGGGGGAGATCAAGACTAAGGCGACGCGCCGGCAGACGGCGACGCCCAAGAAGAAAGCGACACCGAAGGCAGCGGGTCGCGCCGGCAAAAAAGCGCCCGTCGGCGATGACGACACGACCGCCGACGAGTCGAAAGCATAAACCGTGAGGCAGGTGGAGGACAGGTTTTGGGTCAGAAAACTCACCCAATAGGTTTCAGGCTGGGCATAAACAAGTCCTGGAGTTCGAAATGGTTCGCTTCCCGGGGCGTGGCCGATTTGATCCATGAAGACCTCATGGTCAAGAAGTATATCAACGCCCGTCTGGATAACGCCGGGCTGGCCAAGGTCGAGATCGTCCGAGCGCCGAAGAAGGTGACGGTGGACATTCATACCGCCCGTCCGGGAATCGTCATCGGACGGCGCGGCGCCGAAGTCGATAAGCTCCGCGAGGAATTGCAGCTGCTGACCAAACAGGACATATCCCTGAATATCATTGAGGTCAAGAAGCCGGAGTTGAACGCCCGCCTGGTAGCCGATTCGATCTCCAAGCAGCTGGAGGGACGCGTCTCGTTTCGGCGCGCCATGAAGCGATCGTTAGCCGCCACCATGAAGATGGGCGCCGAGGGCATCAAGATTATCTGTAAGGGACGGCTCAACGGCGCCGAAATCGCACGCACGGAAAAATATCACGAAGGCCGGGTGCCGCTGCATACGCTGCGAGCCGACATCGACTACGCCACCTCCACGGCTCACACCACCTATGGCACCATCGGCGTCAAGGTCTGGATTTGCCGCGGCACGATCTTGGACCGGGGTGATTTTACTCCCGAAAGCAGAGAAGAACGGCCCTTCGGGGCGCCGCCGGAATCAGCCCGCGGTCCGCGCCGGGGCGAACGCCGGCGCAAGCGGAAACCGCAGGGTCGGGTCCGCCGCGATCACCTCTCGGATACCTCGGCGCACGGCGACGAACCGGGAGAGAACCATCATGATGCCGGCGGCGCGGATGATGCCGGCGACAAGTCATAAGCCGGTCTCGGAGACTGAACTATGTTGATGCCAAAACGGACCAAGTACAGAAAGCAGCGGCGCGGTCGCCGAACCGGAATCGCCCATCGCGGGTCAAGCGTCGACTTCGGCCAATTTGCCCTCAAGGCAGTCGAACCCTGCTGGTTGACCAACCGGCAGATCGAGGCCGCCCGCGTGGCGCTGACCCGTCATATCAAGCGCGGCGGCAAAATCTGGATTCGTATCTTTCCCGATAAGCCGGTGACCAAGAAGCCGGCGGAAACGCGCATGGGAAAGGGGAAGGGGGCGCCCGAAGGATGGGTGGCGGTGATCAAGCCGGGGCGCGTCCTGTTTGAAATCGAGGGGGTGACCGAGACCCTGGCTCGCGAGGCGCTGCGGCTGGCCGCCAATAAGCTGCCGCTGAAGACAAGGTTCGTCACCCGTAAGGATTTGGAGGGTATTTAATCATGCGGATAGAAGCCCTCAGAGACCTCACCAAGGACGAATTGCTCCAGAAGCTGGACGAATTGAAACAGGAGCTTTTTGTTCTGCGGATGCGTCGCGGCGTGCGCGACCTTGACAATCCGCTCAAGTTGCGGACGCTGCGCCGCGATATCGGCCGGATTGAGACGATTCTGAGCGAAGACCGCACGGGCATCCGGAAGATGGTTGATCAGGTCAGCTTGCTGGATCAGGCCGACGGGAAGAAAAGCACATAAGCAGACTGTTTACAGGAGTCACGGAAAAGATGGCTGAAAGAAACCGGCGCAAGGTGCGGGTCGGGAGGGTCGTGTCCAGCAAGATGGACAAGACCATCGTGGTTGAGGTCGTGCGGACCCAGAAGCACCCGATCTATGAGCGGGTCATTCGGACGACCTCGAAGTTGTACGCCCATGACGATAAGAACGAGGCCTCGCCGGGCGACACGGTGTCCGTCATGGAGTGCCGGCCGCTGTCCAAGACCAAGCGGTGGCGGTTGGTGGAGATCGTGGAGAAGGCGAAGTAATCGGCCGCACGGCCTGGGAGAAGCAAGATGATTCAGGAATATACCAAGCTGATTGTGGCGGACAATTCCGGCGCCAAGAAGGTGATGTGCTTCAAGGTCCTGGGCGGCTCCAAGAAACGGTACGCCCGGGTGGGCGATATTATCGTCTGTACCGTCAAAGACGCCATACCGGGCGGGACGGTCAAAAAATCGGAGGTCTGCAAGGCGGTGGTGGTGCGCACGACGAAAGAAATCCGCCGCAAGGACGGCTCGCTGATCCGCTTCTCCGATAACGCCGCCGTGATTATCAACGAACAGGGTGAGCCCCGGGGCACCCGCATTTTTGGACCGGTCGCCAGGGAATTGCGCGAAAAGCAGTTTATGAAGATAGTGTCTCTGGCTCCGGAAGTACTCTAAAGGTGGCAGGCGATGAATATCAAGAAGGGTGACAGCGTTTTTATCATCAGCGGCAACAGCAAAGGGAAGGTCGCCAAAGTGCTGCATGTGTTCCCCGCGAACAACCGGCTGATCGTCGAGGGGATTAACATGATGAAGCGGCACACCCGTCCTTCCCAGAAGAACCGCAAGGGCGGCATCGTCATCAAAGAGGCGACGATTCACCGCTCCAACGTGAAGATTTACTGCGGCTCCTGCAATTCACCGACCCGGGTGGCCCAGCGGCTGGTGGAAACCAAGGATCTCAAGGGATCCAAAATCCGTTGCTGCCGGTTGTGCGGCGCGGAATTATAGGGGAGTGGCTTTGACCGATGGCACGATTACGAAAAAAATATTTTGATGAAGTGGTCCCCCGTCTGATGGCGGAAAACAAATATCCCTGCGTCATGGCGGTGCCGCGGCTGGAGAAGATCACCGTCAATATCGGCGTGGGCGAGGCGATCGCCAACGCCAAGTCGCTGGAAGCGGCCGTGGCCGACCTGCGCACCATCACGGGACAGCAACCGATGGTCACCCGCGCCCGGAAGTCGATCTCCAATTTCAAACTGCGGCAGGGGATGTCGATCGGGTGCTGCGTCACGCTGCGCCGGGATCGGATGTACGAATTCCTCGACCGCCTGATGAGCGTGGCCATGCCGAGGATTCGTGATTTTCGGGGGGTCTCGCCCAAGTCGTGCGATGGTCGCGGCAATTTCAACTTGGGCGTCAAGGAACAACTGATCTTTCCCGAGATCGATTATGATAAGATCGACAAGGTGCGTGGTTTGTCGATCGCCATTACCACCACGGCCAGGACTGATGCGGAGTGCGTCCAGCTTCTTCGCGAATTGGGCATGCCGTTCCGGAAAGAGGAGTAGTTGTGGCGAAGAAATGTCTTGTCGAGAAACAGAAGCGAACCCCCAAATTCGGGGTGCGGGCGTATCATCGCTGCCGCCGCTGCGGACGAGCGCACGGGTATATCCGGCGCTACGGCCTCTGTCGCATCTGTTTTCGTGAACTGGCCCTGGCGGGCGAACTGCCGGGCGTGAGAAAGGCCAGCTGGTAGACCGATTGGGTCTCAGGCGTGAAGGAGTAATGCTATGTCGATGACGGATCCGATTGCGGATTTGCTGACCAGAATCAGAAACGCCTCCAAAGCCAAGCATCCGGCGGTGGATATTCCGGCGTCCCGTTTGAAACGAGAAGTGCTGCGGATCATGAAGGCGCACAACTACATCAAGGATTTCATCGACCTCCCCGACAATAAGCAGGGCGTCATCCGGATTTATCTCAAGTACAGCCGCGAAGATCGGCCCATCATTATGGGACTGCGGCGGCTGTCGCGTCCGGGGTTGCGTAAGTACGTGTCGGCCGAGGAGGTTTTTCACTATTCCACCGGCCGCCAAGGAATCATGATTCTATCCACCTCGGCCGGCGTGCTGACCGACCAGGAAGCAGTGCAGAAAAAACTGGGCGGCGAAGCCCTGTGTGCTGTCTGGTAAGGAGAAATAATCATGTCTCGTGTAGGAAAACAGCCGGTTCCGATTCCGCCCCAGGTGACCGTGACCCTCGACGGCCCCACGGTGACGGTAACGGGCCCCAAGGGAGCGCTGGTGCGGACGTTTCATCCCGCCGTCACCATTGCCATGGATAACGGCGCCGTGGTGGTGACGCGGTCGTTCGACACCAATTTCTACCGGGCGCTCCACGGGATGACCCGCGCCATTATCAAAAATATGGTCATCGGCGTAACCGAAGGTTATGTCAAACAACTGGAAATGATCGGTGTCGGCTACCGCGGCGAATTGAAAGGGAAAAGATCCCTGATGATGTATGTCGGGTATTCGCATCCGGTATTGCTGACCGCCCCGGAAGGGGTAACGATTCAATTGGAGCCCAAAGGAAACCTGATCACCGTCTCCGGCACCGACAAGGAGCTGGTCGGTCTCACGGCCGACAAGATTCGCTCCGTTCGGCCGCCGGAGCCATACAAGGGAAAAGGGATCCGCTACAAGGGCGAGCATGTGCGCCGAAAAGCCGGAAAGACGGCGGCATAAGATGTGGAGCTGATCGCAATGGCAAACCGAAATAAAGACAAAGCGGTTCGCGCGCAGCGGCGCCGGATGCGGGTGCGCGGCAAAATTCACGGCACGTCCGAGCTGCCCCGCCTGACCGTGGTGAAATCGCTGAAGAGCATGTACGTGCAGATCATCGACGACACCAAGCACATGACCCTGCTGGGTATGGGGACCACCTCCAAGGCGATGGCCGGCATCATTGGCCAGAAAGACACCAAGACCGATCAGGCGAAAAAACTCGGCCAAATGGTGGCCCAAACCGCCCTGGAAAAGGGGATTACCCAGGTGGTATTCGACCGCAATCGCTTCCGGTACCATGGGCGGGTCAAGGCGTTGGCGGACGGGGCGCGGGACAAAGGGTTGAAATGTTAACGGCTGTCAATACTAAAAAGAGGTGAGAGTTGACCCGATTCGAAGTAGATAATCTGGAGTTTCAGGAGAAGGTAATCCATATCAACCGCGTGGCCAAGGTGGTCAAGGGGGGCCGGCGGTTCTCCTTTACGGCCTTAGTGGCGGTCGGCGACCGCAACGGGCGTGTCGGCATCGGTCTGGGAAAGTCGGCCGAGGTTGCCGGCGCTATCCATAAGGGTACGGAAGCGGCCCGCCGCGGCATGGTGCCCGTTTCGCTCACCGGCGCCACCATCCCCCATCAGATTATCGGCACCTTCGGAGCCACTCAGGTTCTGCTGCGGCCCGCCTCTCCCGGAACGGGCGTGATCGCGGGCGGCGGCGTCCGGGCGGTGCTGGAGTCGGCCGGCATTCAAGACATCCTGACCAAAGTGCTGGGTTCGCGCAATCCCCACAACGTGGCCAAGGCGACGATGAACGGACTGTTGCGCCTACGCACCCGCGAGCAGGAACAGGATTACCTCCAGAAGGGATGAAAGGTTCGCGATGGCCAAGCTCAAAGTGACGCAAGTGCGGTCGACAATCGGCCGGTTGCCTAAGCATCGGTTGACGATTAAGGCTCTGGGACTGGGACGGATTCGGAAGACGGTAATTCACAACGATACTCCGCAGATTCGCGGGATGATCGCCGCCGTCCACCATCTGGTCACCGTGGAAGAGATTCAGTAGGCAAAGGTCGTAGACACAACGAGGAATCATCATGGAACTGTCCAGCTTAAAACCAGCTCCGGGAGCAACGAAGAAGCGGAAACGCGTGGGGCGGGGCCCCGGATCGGGCCACGGCAAAACCTCGACCCGCGGCCACAAGGGCCAAAAAGCCCGTTCCGGCGGCAAAATCCATCCCTGGCAGGAGGGCGGCCAGCGGCAGATCCACCTGCGAATTCCCAAGCGGGGATTCCGCAATATTTTCAAGCAGGAGTTTCAGATTATCAATCTGTTTGCTCTGGCGGGTTGCCCCTCCGATCAGCCAATCACAGCGGAAGTGCTCAAGGCTCATGGGAAAATCAAATCACTTACCATACCGGTCAAGCTTCTCGGCCAGGGCAAGGTGGAGGCCCCGGTGACCGTCGTCGTCACCGCCTGCAGCAAGTCGGCCCGCGCTAAGATCGAAGCGGCCGGAGGAAAAGTTGAGGAGGCCCAGTGTTAGGGACGTTTCAGTCGATTTTCAAAATCGAGGAACTGCGCAAGAGGATTTTCTTCACCTTTGCCTTGCTGGTCGTCTACCGTGTCGGCGGTCATATTCCCACCCCGGGCATCGATGCCACCATATTGCAAAGCTTTTTCGCCGGCGCGGCCGGCACCCTCTTTGGTATGTACGACATGTTCGCCGGCGGCGCCTTTCACAAGGCCACCATTTTCGCCCTCGGAATCATGCCCTACATCTCGGCCTCAATCATCATGCAGTTGCTGGGCGCGGTGATTCCCTTTATTCAGCGTCTGCAGAAGGAAGGCGAGGAAGGTCGGCGCAAGATCACGCAGTACACCCGTTACGGAACGGTGCTGATCGCCGCCCTGCAGGCCTACGGCACGGCCGTCTATTTGATGTCGATCGTTGGTCCCAACGGGGCGCGAGCCGTGACGATGAGCGGCCTTAACTTCATTCCCCTGACCGTCCTGACCTTCACCTGCGGCACGATTTTTATCATGTGGCTGGGGGAGCAGATTACGGAGCGAGGCATCGGCAACGGCATCTCGCTAATCATTTTTGTCGGCATCATCGCCCGCTTCCCGCAGGCGGTTCTGGAAGAAGGACAGAGGGTGTTCGCCGGGACGCGGTCGATCTTTCTGGAACTGGTGTTAATTGCCATGATGGTCCTGGTGGTGGCGGCGGTTATTCTGGTAACCCGCGCCCAGCGGCGGGTGCCGGTGCAATATCCCAAGCGGGTCGTGGGGCGGCGCGTCTACGGCGGCCAGACGACCCATCTTCCGTTGTCGGTCAACTCCGCCGGCGTCATTCCGATCATCTTTGCCCAGTCGATCATGTTTGCCCCGGCGACCGTGGCGCAGCTGTTCCCCAATGTGGAGTGGATCAATAACATCATCGGGTATTGGCTGGCCCCGGGCGGATGGCTCTATTCCATCACGTACGCCCTAATTATCATCTTCTTCGCCTACTTCTACACGGCGCTGGTATTCAACCCGATCGACCTGGCCGACAACATGCGGAAAAACGGCGGGTTCATCCCGGGCATTCGCCCCGGAAAGCGGACCGCGGAATACATCGAACGGATTCTGACGCGCATCACGCTGCCGGGCGCCATCTTCTTCGCCCTGATCGCCATCCTGCCCTATGTCTTGATGGGCCAGTTCAAGGTGCAGTACTATTTCGGCGGGACGGGTTTGTTAATCGTGGTCGGCGTGGCGCTTGATACGCTGCAGCAGATTGAGTCGCATCTGTTGATGCGGCATTATGACGGGTTCATGAAGAAAGGACGCATCCGCGGCAGATCGTATTAATGAATCTGGTATTTCTGGGAGCTCCAGGGTCGGGAAAGGGTACGCAGGCCGGCCGCTTGGCATCGCGCCTGGCAGCTGCATACTTGGCCACCGGGGACCTGCTGCGGGCCGCGGTGCGCGCCGGCAGCAATCTGGGGCGGCAGGCGGAAGCGTTCATGAATGCCGGCGAGTTGGTGCCGGATGAGGTCATTATCGGATTGATCGCGGAAAAGCAACGCATGGGTGAATTGACCGGCGGTTTCATCTTGGACGGGTTCCCCCGGACGCTACGGCAGGCGACGGCGCTGGAGAAGATGTGCGCCGAGGCAGGGACTGTCATCGACCGGGCCGTTCTGATGGAGATCGAGGATGACGAAATCATCCGCCGGCTCTCGGGGCGGCTGTATTGCACCCGGTGTCAGGCGGGGTATAATATCCATTATGACGGCAGTCGCCCCCGGATCGAGGGCGTCTGCGATCGCTGCCAGGGACCGCTGGAGCGTCGCGGTGACGATGACGCCGGGGTTATCCGCAACCGCCTGCAGGTGTTTCGCTCCCAGATTCGCCCGATCGCCGACTACTACCGGTCGCAATCGGTGCTGTTGACCGTCGCCGGCAACGGTACTCCCGATCAGGTGTTTGGCCGCATCGCCGCAGGGCTTGGGCTGGAGTGAGCGATGCCCGATCTAAAATCGGACAGAGAAATCGAGCTTATGCGTGAAGCCGGACGAATCGTCGCTGAAGTGTTGAATCTTATGGGAGAACATATCGCCCCGGGGGTCACCACCGGTGATTTGGATGAACTGGCCGAAGCACACATCCGCCAACGGGGGGCCTTGCCGGCCTTTAAGGGGTACCAGATGGCCGGCCGGATTTACCCGGCCTCGATTTGCGCTTCGATCGATGAGGTTGTGGTGCATGGCATCCCCTCCGATCGTTGCCTGATGGAGGGACAGATTATCGCTATCGACGTCGGGACCGTCCTTGATGGCTATTGCGGCGACGGCGCCCGAACGTATCCCGTGGGTGCGATCAGCCAGCAGAAGCAGAAGCTGATGGACGTAACCCGAGCCGCCCTGGAGGCCGCCATCGATCAGGCCCGCGCCGGCAACCGGCTGGGAGATATTTCGGCGGCCGTGCAACAAATGGTGGAACGAAACGGCTTTTCCGTGGTTCGTGATCTTGTCGGCCACGGCATCGGGCGGCGGATGCACGAGGATCCGCAGGTGCATAATTTTGGACGACCCGGCACCGGGCCGCTATTGCAGCCGGGTCTGGTCCTGGCGATCGAGCCGATGGTCAACGCCGGCGACTACCGCATCGTCTTCAAGTCCGATGGGTGGACGGCCATGACCGCCGACGGCTCGCCGTCGGCGCATTTTGAGCATACCGTGGCCATTACCGACGATGGTCCCGAAATTTTAACGGTGGTATAAGAACCTATGGCGAAAGAGGATGTCATTCAGGTGGAGGGGAAGGTTCTGGAACCTCTGCCCAATGCCATGTTCAAGGTTGAGCTCGATAACGGACACGTCGTGCTGGCCCATATTTCCGGCAAGATGCGCATGCATTTCATCAAAATCCTGCCGGGGGATCGCGTCAGCCTGGAGTTGTCTCCATACGATTTGACCCGAGGGCGCATCACCTACCGGCATAAATGATGAAGTGACATCCTGCTGAGGTCGCATATGAAAGTACGAGCGTCATTGAAGAAGCGGTGTGACAAATGCAAGATCGTGCGCCGCAAAGGTGTGTTGAGAATTATCTGCGAAAACCCGCGTCATAAACAACGGCAAGGGTGAGCGCGGGAAAGTCTTGTTGTAGGAGGTCCAGGTGGCCCGTATTGCTGGTGTGGAATTGCCCCGCGACAAGCGGATCGAAGTGGCGCTGACCTATATCTTCGGCATCGGTCCGACGTCGGCCAGGAAGATTCTGGCCACGACCGGTGTCAACCCGGATACGCGCGTCAACCGCTTGACGGAGGAAGATGTCATCAAGCTGCGCAACACGATTGAAAACGAGTACAAAGTCGAGGGCGGCCTGCGCAGCGAAGTGGCCATGAACATCAAGCGCCTGATCGATATCGGCTCCTATCGCGGGCTGCGGCATCGGCGCGGTTTGCCGGTGCGCGGGCAACGGACCAAAACCAATGCCCGGACCCGCAAGGGTCCCAAGCGGACGGTGGCCGGCAAAAAGAAAGCGCCGACGGCCAAATGATCGGCGCCGGTCTTAAGCATGTAAGGAGTGGTTGTGACTGAAGTCGTCAAAAAGAAGAAGATCAAAAAGAAACATCGCAAGGTGGACATTGTCGGCGTCGCGCATATCCAGGCGACCTTCAACAATACGCTCATCTGCATTTCCGACACCAAGGGTCGCATCGTAAGCTGGAGCTCTTCGGGGCGGGTCGGATTCAAGGGGTCGAAGAAATCGACGCCGTTTGCCGCCCAACAGGCGGCCGCGCAGTCGGCCAAGGAAGCCCTCGACATGGGTATGCGCAAGGTCGAAGTGCATGTGAAAGGCCCCGGCGGCGGGCGCGAGGCGGCCATCCGGTCAATCTCGGCCGCCGGAATGGAAGTTATGAGCATCAAGGACGTGACACCCATTCCGCATAATGGGTGCCGTCCGCCCAAGCGTCGCCGGGTGTAAAGGCAACCGGCGCAGGAAACGAGTGGTCACGAAATAGAGGAAGTCTGAATGGCACGATATACCGACGCAAACTGCAAGTTGTGCCGGCGGGAAAACGAAAAACTGTTTCTCAAAGGCAGCCGGTGCCTGAGTGAAAAGTGCGCCTTCGAGCGCCGCGGGTACGCCCCCGGCCAGCACGGGCAGAACATCCGGAGAAAGGTCTCGGAGTTCGGCCTGCAATTGCGTGAGAAACAGAAAGTCCGCCGAATTTACGGCATCCTGGAACGGCAATTCCGGACCTATTTCCGGGAAGCGGATCGGAGGAAAGGCATAACCGGCGAGACGCTCTTTCAACTCCTGGAATGCCGCCTCGACAACATCGTCTATCGTCTGGGTTTCGCGCCGTCGCGGAAGGCGGCGCGGCAGTTGGTCCGCCATCGCCATTTTTTAGTCAACGATCGGAATGTTGACGTCCCCTCCTTTCAGTTGCGGGTGCACGACGTTATCCGGGTGAAAGATAAATCGAAAAGCCTGGATGTGATCCATTCTGCGCTCAAGGACACGCGGGGAGAGGAAATCCCATGGTTGCGCCTGAATAAGGCCAGCCTCGAGGGAGAACTGTTGGAAATTCCAAAACGGGAAGACATTCCGACACCGGCCCAGGAACAGCTGATCGTCGAATTGTATTCCAAGTAACCGCTTTCCCGATGGGAAAGGTACTCCTTATTTGGGGGATGTGCGCATGAAGTGGAAAAGCCTGACGATGCCCAGGGAAATCGTGACCGATCAGGCCCATCCGGAAGAAGGGTACGCCCGATTCGTGATCGAGCCGTTGGAGCGCGGATTCGGCGCCACCGTCGGCCATGTCCTGCGGCGGGTTCTTCTTTCGTCGATACAGGGAGGCGCCGCAACCGCCGTTAGGATTGACGGGGTGCTGCACGAGTTTGGGGCCATCGATGGGGTCTATGAGGATATTACCGACATTATCCTCAATCTGAAACAGATCCGGGTCCGGTTTCACGCCGATGAACGGCGGACCCTGCGCCTCAAAATCAACACCAAGGGCAAGGTGTCGGCCGGCATGTTCGAACCCAATCCCGACCTGGAAATTCTCAACCCCGATCTGCATATCGTGGAACTGACCGACGACCGGGAATTGACGATGGAGGTCGATTTCGATTACGGGCGCGGGTATATCCTGGCCGAGCATAACAAACGCGACGACGCGCCCCTTGGAACCATCTTCCTGGATTCGCTCTTTTCCCCGGTGGTCAAGGTCAACTACGAGATCGAAAACACCCGCGTCGGTCAAAAGACCGACTACGACCGTCTCCTGGTCGATATCTGGACCGATCGCTCGATCACGCCCGAGGATGCCCTCAGCTACGCCGCTAAGATCATCAAGGACCATATGCAGCTCTTCATTCACATGGATGAGGCGCTGGAGATCGCCGTGGAGGAAGAGGAAGACGAGGAAGTGGTTCGCATGCGGCAGTTGCTCAAGACACGCGTCGACGAACTGGAACTGTCGGTGCGCTCATCGAACTGCCTGCGGGCGGCCAACATCCAGACCCTGGGCGAACTGGTGTCGAAAACCGAATCGGAGATGCTCAAATATCGCAATTTCGGCCGTAAATCGCTCAACGAGCTAACCACGATCCTGGAAGAATTGGGACTCGCTTTCGGCATGGATGTCAGCCCCTTCGCTGACAAGAAATCATAACGGACAGGTAGACGATGAAACATCAGGTCAAAACCAAAAAACTGTCCCGGACAAAACCACACCGGGAGGCGATGCTGTCAAATATGGCGGCCTCGCTGTTTATGCATCGCACCATTCGTACCACCGAGGTAAAGGCTAAGGAGCTGCGTCGCCTGACCGACCGTCTTATTACCACCGCCAAAACCAATTCCGTGGCGGCGCGTCGGCAGGCCTATGCCGTCCTCCAGAATGAAACCGTCGTCAAAAAGCTGTTCGACGATATCGTGCCCCATTTTGCGGATCGGCCGTCGGGATTCACGCGCGTGCTTAAGATCGGCTACCGCAAAGGGGACGGCGCTTCGCTGTCGCTGGTTGAACTGCTAACCCCGAAGCCCAAGGTGGAGACCGCCAAGGAAAAAGAAAAGAGCAAAAAGCAGGCCGCCAAAAAGGCCTGATACCGCCCGCGCAGCGGTTGATTCATGAAATTGTGCAGGCGGCCGGTTACGGTCGCCTGTTTCTTTTTACCCCAAAATCGATGCCGCCGCAAAAAACAGTTGCCTTCGTGGCAGGGACATATTATCTTGGTTCAAGGATTCTGTTAATTTTGCGCGGGAATAGGCCCAATAACCACGGGTTACAGCGGCGGGGGAGCACAAGGGCAAACTTTTTCGCATCAACCGCATGGAGGCAATATGGCGTTGTCCAAAGGATGCACTATCGGGCTCATCATCCTGGGAATCATCTTTCTCCTGATCATCATCTTTCTCGTTGTCGTTTGGATTAATAAAGACAAGATTGTTGAAGTCGGCATGAATTACATGTCCGGGGCGATGACGCAGGAAATCAGCAAGAATATGCCGGATGGGTACACCCCCGAGAGGGTGCGCCAAATCGCGGCCGATTTTCAGGCGGGAATAAAGGCTCGAGCCGTCGGCCCGGCGGCCATCCAGGAAATTGCCATGGCCTTTCAAACCGCCATGGCTGACAAAACCATCGACAGCGTCGAGGGGCGGCGAATCCTGGAGATGATGCAGAAGGCGCTGGGACGGGAACCGGGAATGACCGCCGACAGCATCATGAATGTTCCGTCCGACTCCGCCCGGCTGGCGCCGGATTCGCTGTAATGCCGGATGACCCGGGACAATTCATTGGACGACCGATCACGGTCGCCCGGGATGAAACCATGGGGCAGCCGATCTCTTTCTGCTGGGACGAGCGTGAGTACACGATTAGCCAGGTGATTGCCGCCTGGCAGGATTGGGGGTTTTCGGCAGGATCGCCAAAAAGGAAGAATTGGCGGATGCGCCGTCATCGGAACTGGTATCGCGTGGAAACGATCGGCGGCGCCGTCTTTGAACTGTATCATGATCGGGGCTTGAGTCTCACAGGCGGGGAGTGGATATTGCATTCCCGCCTGACTTGACAGCGGTCGATGGCGGTGATGAACTTCTATCTGTCCCTCATAGCGTGCTATCTTGTCGGCGGGATTCCCTTTGGGCTGTTCACCGGATACTTGGCCGGGGTCGGCAACATTCGCACCCAGGGGTCAAAGAATATCGGTGCCACCAACGTTTGGCGGGTGGCGGGGGCCGGGTGGGGCATCATAGCCTTTGTCTGCGACATCGGCAAGGGAGTGGCCGCCGTGCTGCTGAGTCGCCTCCTGTACCAACCGACCTGGCCGGTATCGCTGGCCGGCGGCGCCCTGGCTGCCGGCCTGGCCGCCATCTTGGGCCATACCTTCTCCCCATACCTGCGGCTGCGCGGCGGAAAAGGGGTGAGTACGGCTCTGGGGGTCTTTGTCACGCTGATGCCCCTGGAAATCGCCGCCACCTTGTCGGTTTTTCTGATCTTCTTGCCGGCATTCCGTTTGATCTCGTTGGCGTCGATGGTGGGCGCGATGCCCTTTGCCGTCATGG
>CAZPEV010000082.1:9036-13958 GCA_964585635.1 uncultured Ignavibacteriales bacterium | reverse complement strand
TGATTGCCTGGAACTGCTGGGGCAAATTCCCGATCACACAATACAACTGATCGTCACGTCCCCTCCCTATAATATTGGCAAGGAGTACGAACGGCGACTTAATCTCAGTCTGTACTTGGATCAGCAGGCCAAGGTTATTTCCGAATGTGCTCGCGTGTTGACCTCGCGAGGTAGCATTTGCTGGCAGGTCGGCAACTACGTGGAGGACGGTGCTATCGTTCCGCTGGATACGGTCTTGTACCCTATATTCTCTCACAATCATTTAAGAATGCGCAACCGGATTATTTGGCATTTTGAGCATGGCCTGCATTGCTCTCGACGCTTTTCCGGACGATATGAAACTATCATCTGGTTCACCAAATCGAAGGATTATCTGTTTGACCTGAATCCCGTCCGCGTGCCCCAAAAATATCCCGGGAAGAAGCATTTCAAAGGGCCAAAGGCCGGGCAATATTCCTGCAATCCGATGGGAAAGAACCCGGGGGATATTTGGACGATTCCGAATGTAAAGAACAATCACATAGAAAAGACGATGCACCCCTGCCAATTTCCGGTCGAACTGATCGAGCGATTGGTTCTTTCGATGACGAATGAGGATGATTGGGTATTGGATCCCTTTTTGGGAACAGGGACATCCATCGTCGCCGCAATTCGCCATGGCCGCCGCGGCGCCGGCGCTGAGATCGTCGAGAGCTATGTTGACATCGCCGTGGATAGAATCCGGCGGGAAGCACAGGGAACCCTCAAGACGCGCCCCATGAACAAGCCGGTTTTTGATCCTAAGAACGCCGGCAGCAGCCTCACTCAATCGCCCTGGCCGGCAAGTCACAGGACCGAACGAATTCCCTCATTATTGGATGACTGATAGAGAAAGCTTTGCGATGCAGATCAGAGAAACCTATTCCCATCTCAATGGACTGGAATTTCTCCTTGTGCATAAGAAAAGCCTGTGGAAGGAAGTAAAGAATGTTATAAGTGCCGTCGATGCCGAGGCTTGCAAGACGAAGGTCTCAAAAGAAAAGACGATGAAGGGGAAGCTCCTTTACAGTCCCATTGCAATGAACGCACGGTTCAAGAAGCTTCTCGCAGCCGCTGGTTGGGAAGAAAGTCGTGTCAGCTACTGGGTCACCAAAGACGAAAAATTGATCAGAAAAACTCTGACGATGGACCCCAATGAGCAGAAGCAGGAAATCGAAGCTGCGGGAGGAACCCCGATTTTCAGCTACAACCAGACTGATTTTGTCAAGGAGCGGGTGGCCTTGGAGGTCCAGTTCGGCAAGTATGCCTTCGTCGCCTATGATCTTTTTGTCAAACATCTCGCCTTTTATATTGGCGATCAAATTGATGTTGGAATAGAAATATTGCCAATGAAGATTCTTCAGGCACAAATGAGTTCTGGCGTGCCGTATTATGAAGGTGAATTATACAATGTTATCCGGCAAGGAAGGGGTGTGCCGGCAGTTCCCCTAGTGATCCTCGGCATTGTACCTTAATCCAACCTCCAATATACACTGCTTGTCGTTCTGGGTCGTCCGGTTTGAACACCAGGATTGTATGCATGCTATTGCCTCATCTATTTAGGGCAATTACTGGCCACCAATGACCGATTGACGACGAAATTTGCCATTGACTTGATTCAGGTCAACTTTTGTCATATATTCGCCTGGTAATTACGGACTGTGTCAGTCATCGGGGCCGAAGAGCCGTTATCATAACCACGGAGGGCGCGGTGGAAAATACCAACCTGACGCGGCGTTCCTTTATGAATTATCTGCTGGGCGGGGGCGTCCTCGCCGTGCTGGGGGCGATCGGGTATCCCATCTACAAGTACCTGAAACCTCCGGAAACCCCCGAGGCCGCCCAGTCTCAGGTCACCGCCTGCACGCTGGCAGAATTGAAAGCAACTGAACAGCGCTATAAGATTTTCAAGTTCGGGCGCAAACCGGGCATCGTGGTGCTGATGCCGAACAACGAAATCCGGGCTTTCTCGGCGACCTGCACCCACCTGGACTGCATCGTCCAGTACCGTCCCGACCTGAACGTGATGTGGTGCCCGTGCCACAACGGCAAATATGATCTGTCCGGGCGAAACATCGCCGGCCCGCCGCCCCGCCCGCTGGAGCAATGGGTGGCGCATCACGACACGGCGACCGACAACATCTTCGTGTCGAAGAATGAGGGGGCCTAGCATGTCAGGGCTGAGGTCATGGGGCGGCGCCCTCTTTGAGTGGATCGACGAACGGGTCAAAATCAGGTCCCTGGTCGAATACATGGCCGGGAAAACCGTCCCCAGGCATGAGCATGCGATCTGGTATTACTTCGGCGGATTGTCCCTCTTCTTCTTTATCGTTCAGGTCTGCACCGGCATCCTGCTTTTGTTGTATTATCGCCCCGGCGCCGATTCGGCCTACGAATCGGTACAGTTTATCATCAGCAAGGTGCAATTCGGTTGGCTTATTCGCGCCATCCATTCCTGGTCGGCCAACCTGATGATCCTGGCGGTGTTCATTCATATGTTCTCCGTGTTTTTCACCCGAGCCTATCGCAAGCCGCGCGAGATCACCTGGGTGACCGGCATCGCGCTTCTGGGGCTGGCGCTGTTTTTCGGCTTTTCCGGGTACCTGCTGCCGTGGAATGAGCTGGCTTTCTTTGCCACCAAGGTCGGCACCGGCATGGCCGGGGCGGTGCCGCTGGTCGGCAGTTTAGTTCTCAAGCTTATGCGCGGCTCCGAGGAGGTCACCGGCGCGACTATCACCCGCTTCTTCGGCCTCCACGTTGCCGTTCTGCCGGCCCTGTTCACCGTGATCCTGACCATCCATCTTCTCTTGATTCAGCGCCAGGGGATTTCCGAACCGGTGTCATGGGAAAAGAGAGATCCCTCGCAACGTCCCTATATGCCTTTCTTTCCGAATTTCCTGCTGCGCGACCTTCTCCTCTGGCTGATTGCGCTCAACATCCTGGCCGTGCTGGCGGTCTTCTTTCCCTTCGGCGTGGGACCGTTCCATTGGGATTTGGGAATTAAGGCCGACCCATTCTCATCGCCGCCGGCGCACATCCGGCCGGAATGGTATTTCATGTTTGTTTTCCAGACGCTGAAATTTCTCCCGGCCAAAATCCTTATGATCGAAGGTGAGGTGGTCGGAATCGTCGGTTTCGGCCTGGCCGGGATTTTCTGGACCCTGATACCATTCTTCGATCCCGACACGGCCTCGGGCCGGCGCGCCCGCCTGATCGGCGGCATCGGGCTGGCGGCGGTCATATTCATACTGATCATGACCATCCTGGGATACATTCTGGAATAGGAGGCGGGAGTGAAAGGCAAAATTATATTTCGACTGATCGCGTGCGCCGCCCTCCTCTCGATCGCAGGACCGGCGGCCGCCGATGACAACCAGTGCTTCACCTGCCATAACGACTGGGAAGAGGGGGCCGGCACACCGTCCAAGCGATGGCTGTCTGATATTCATAAAGAGGCCGGCCTGTCTTGCGCCGACTGCCATGGCGGCGATCCGACTCTGGATGACATGGATGCCGTCCGAGCAACAAAGGGATATCGGGGCGTTCCCGCTGCCAGCGACATTCCCGGCTTCTGCGGCCGTTGTCATTCCGACGCCGCCTATATGAAGAGATTCAACCCCTCGCTGCCGATCGACCAGCTCGAAAAGTATAAGACCTCGATGCATGGAATCCGTCTGGCCACGGGCGACAAAAAAGTCGCCACTTGCGTGTCATGCCATTCGGTGCACAATATCGCCCCCGCCAACGCCCCCACCTCGACCGTCTATGCGGTAAATTTGCCGAAGACCTGCGCCGCCTGTCACGCCGACTCCGCCTACATGGCCGGATACAACATCCCGACGGACCAGTACGATAAATTCGCCAAGTCCGTCCATGGCGTCGCCCTGCTGCAAAAGGAGGACATCGCCGCGCCGGCCTGCAACGACTGCCACGGCAATCATGGCGCGTTGCCGCCGGGAGTGGACGATATCTCCGCCGTCTGCGGCACCTGCCATGCCAAAAACGCCATGCTGTTCGCCGAGTCGCCGCACAAGAAAGCCTTCGAAGCCCAGGGTCTCCCCCAATGCGAAACCTGCCACTCCAACCATGATATCGTGTCGCCCAGCGATGCCATGATCGGCACCGGCCAGACGTCGCTGTGCAGCGGATGCCACAGCAAGGATGACGGCAATAAAGGATATGAAACGAGCGCCATAGTGTCGGCCCTGCTCGATTCCCTGGTGCGCCTGGAGCAGGAGGCCTCGGACGTCATAGACCAGGGGGAAAAGAAGGGAATGGCGGTCACCGATCAACTGTTCGCCCTTAAGGATATACACACCTCGCTGGTGGAATCGCGGACATTGGTGCACACCTTCACCCTGGATAGAATCAAGCCGGAGCTTGATAAGGGAATTCAACTGGCCGCCGCAACCTACCGGCAGGGACTCGACCTTCTCGGTGAGTACAACTTCCGCCGCACCGGGTTGGGTATTTCGACCATTTTCATCACGCTTTTGGCGGTGCTGATCTGGCTTACGATCAGGCGGCTGGAGCGATAACGCACGTCCGGTCGAGAGCTGCCGTGAGATACCTATTCCGCTCCTTCGCAAGAGCGAGTGGCAACGCCCAACGCTCTGATGCCGTCCAAAGAGATCATCTCCTATTGCTGGTCAAACATCCTTTGGTAGGTCTCCTGTAGTCTTCCGGAGCGGATGTCGCGCTTCAGGTCGGCCGTGGCCGTCTTCAACCAGCGGTGCATCGGGTCGTTGGTCAGCAGGCTGTCGATATAGGCGTTCACCCCGGGATTGTCGTACTCCCGCGCCTGGGGGATCAACTCGAAGTAGAAATGCTTGGCGACCTCATAGGCGCCGTGCCACCAGGTGTAATCGGGACCCATCATGGCCGCGCCATGCCGCAGGCGGCGG
>CAZPEV010000082.1:0-9026 GCA_964585635.1 uncultured Ignavibacteriales bacterium | reverse complement strand
CATGGCAGCGCCGTGCCGTGCTCTTCTGCCCTCATGGTGCCACAGTTCCCAGTAGGTCCACTCGATATTGTTGCTGAAATCAGCCGGGTTCTCCAGCAATTTGTTCCGGCGGATGATATCCATGATGGCGCCGGCCGGCTTGGCGAATTTCTCGTCATAGAGATTGACGACGGCGTCGTACTGGTAGAAATGGCCGTCGGCGAAGGCCCGGCCGTGGCAGGCGACACACACCTTCTTCATCGTCTCCCGCTTGGCCTGCCAGTCGGCTTTATGCGTCGAGACCGGAGGACGCAAGGTCCAGCTCAGCCGGGTGCCGACATCATGCGTCGCCGCTAGGGACGGCGTCGCCCCCATATGGCAGGTGGCGCAGGTGGGGGCGACAAAATAATCCTGGCCGACCACCCAAGGGTCGGCGTCAAGATTCATGTCGTCGATATGGGTTAGGTAGGCGTTGCCGTGCTTCGATTCCTCGTACACCTCGCGCTGGGGATGATCCGGGCCGATATGGCATTTGGCGCATGATTGCGGCTGGCGCGCCTGAGCGGCCGAGAAGGAATGGCGCGTGTGGCAGGCGTTACAGGACCCTTTCGAGCCGTCGGGATTGATCCGCCCGATGCCGGAGTTGGGCCAGCTTTTGCGGGCCAGCCGGTTCGGGGTCGACGGGTCAAGCTGCACCTTGCAACCATGGCAACTCTCGCACCCGGTGATCGCCACCGGCTCCCCCCCGGCCGCCTGCGCCAGGTAGGCGTCCTGTGATTCCAGAATTTCTCCGGCGGTGGCATGATAAGAAGCCTGCACCTGCGCCGCTTCATCAGGATGGCACCGGCTGCAGTCTCCGGGGGTGACCAGCGTCGCGATAAGGGAGCCCTCGTGCATGAAGGCATCAGGCTCGCCGGCGACGGCGGCATGGCACTCCAGGCAGGCAACGCCGTTGGCGCCATGCTTGGAGCTGCTCCACTGGCGATACAGCCCCGGCGATTGCTCCTGGTGGCAGGTCAGACAATTTCCCGACTGTTCCGTCTCCCCTTGGGCAACGGCTGCGCCTGCCATGATTGATAACAGCGCCGCGATCGCCGCCATAGAAATCCATGGTTTCATATCGTCTCCCCGCATACCCGAAATTGCAGCGTTTCAAACCAAGATGCATCATTGACAATATTGTCGTCAACTCAAAATACGGCGGCCTCCGGATCAAAAAACCCTCGCCCCTTGTTCGCCGCTCTGCGTGTCATGGTGATGAAGAAAACAGAGCGCCGTCCTGAAGGAGTCTCTTCTTCCCTGGACGGTGTCTTGTCCCATCAGACACATGGGACTCAGTCGTGTCAGCTCCAAATCCTCTGCCGGGCCATGTTTCGCTCTATGAGCAACACGACCCGGCAGAACTCAGATTATCTCCGCCACCTCACGGACAGCAGGGCGCCGGACCTCCCTTAAAGATATAATTGACCACATAGACGGCGTCACCCACGTTCACCGCGTGATCGCAGTTGGCGTCACCCGCCGCCAGCGGCGTCGGCGCCGGACCACTCTTGAAGATGTAATTGATCACATAGACGGCGTCGCCGACGTTGACCGCCTTGTCGCCGTTGGCGTCGCCGCACTTGTAGGTGACCAGGCAGGCGGGGATCAAGTGATCGGCAAACCAGCGCTTGGCTTTGGCCACGTTGGCGAACAGGTCGCCGCTGGTGCCGTTCTTTACGGTCGTGACCGCGGTATATACTACCAGCGTTTCGGCCGCTCCCAAGGGGTAATCGGCCACATAGGTCATGACCGAGTGCAGGTCGGTCGTCAACGGATCGGCGACATATCCCGGCGTATGCATCTTCTGATACCACGCGCCGGGATCGATGCCGTAGTACACATAATCCTGGTTGGTCGCGGTATAGCCGCCGTAAGGGCTGGCCGCCGTGTCGAGGTCGCAGGAATCGTTGGCGAACTTGCCCAAAAACGCCATCCCGGCAAAGCGATGATCGTTGCGCTGGCATCCGCTGCCGCCGACCTCGACGCCGACCTGGTAGACCAGCTTGAGCGGCGCGTTATACGAGGACGAATTTACCGAAGAGTAATCCGACGGCACATCCCAATCGACCGCCTCGCCAAAAATCAATCCCAGGGGAACCGATCCCGTGCGCGAGTATAGTTTGAGTTTCTGGATCATGAAGCTGCAGCTGTCCGGCTGTGTGGGAGCATACCATGTCTTCTCCAAAACCAGCATGGAATCGGCCGTCACAAACTGCCCCGTATGATAAACCTGATACGCGCCCATGTCCTGGACCGGCACGGTTGGGCTACTGCTGTTCAATCGCCGCAGGCTGTGCGCGGTAAAGACGGAACCGTTGAGCACGGTATCCGCTCCGTTTCGGTACAAAATCACGTGGGAACCGTCATAGAGATAGGTGATGGCGGTGGGATCGCAGTCGCCTGAATTCTGATAATCCAGATTCACCCGGCCGACGCCTTGCGAACCTTGGTTGCCGAAGTTGCCGTCGTTGCCGACTACCAGACTGATACACGATGTGGCGATGGTGTCGCGCGTGATATAGCTGTTCTGGCAGGCATCGCCGATACCGTTGTGGTCGCTGTCGGCCTGGTCGGGATTGTACACCGACGGGCAATTATCAACGTCGTCAGTAACACCGTCGCCGTCCAGATCCATCGGCAGGTTCACGTAGACATACAACCGCTCGCCGACAATCGAGTCGACCCGGACGGTGATGCCGGTCGGCAGGAAATACCCGTTGCTGTTGGGGTAGGTGGTAGGCGAAAATTCCTCCTGTCCCGGAACGTCGTTGGAGAACATGGCCCCTTTGCGCGATTCATACGGGTACCACCACTGGGCCCTATCGGCCACGCGACCTCCCGGGTTGGTCGTGTAATCACGCCCGGGATTATAGCCGGCGTCCTCGACGGAGACGGTATAATTGGTGATACCGCTGTTTATTCGCCAATAATAGGCACCGGATGAATCGTACACGTGAGTAATCATGAGACCCCGATCAAGGGTGTCGCAGCCATAGGTGAGGTCGGGAAAGAAGAAGCAACTGAAATCGGAATCCAGCTTGTCGAATCTTCCGGTCGAGCGGGGATTGCGATATTCCAGCAGAAAATATTCCCCCCGCGACAGATTGATCGGCAGACGGTAGAGCGAGCTGTCGGTGTGCGTTTCGATATCGTACAGCACCAGATCGTGGTATTCGCCCGGACCGAGGGTGATCGGCGTCACCCAGCCGGCTTCTTTTTTGCACCAGCCGGAGAGATGAGAAGGCACGTCCGATCCGATCGAAAGAATGCCGTATCCGCCGTACCCCATCAGGCACCAGTCATACATCGGGTGATCGTTGGCGTCGGCAGGGGTGTAGAAGGTGGGCACGGTCAGTTTGTCGTCGTAATCGTACAGGTCGGGCAAGCCGATGTTATGGGACATCTCGTGGGCGAAGACCCGAATCCGACTCAGGGTATCCACGCCCGAGAAGAACCGGGGATCGGCGGGATTGTGCAACGGCACCGTCTCGGGCGAGGTGTTCCACTGGGGAACATGCATACCGTCAACGGGACCGGGGCCGCCGCCCGGCGAATACACCATGGCAAAGGACCAGATGTCATCCAAATTCTGGGAATCCTCCTGCCCGTTGCCGGCGCGGATGAACACCACCGCATCGACGTCGCCGTTATGGTCACCGTCGTACTGGGAGTAATCGATCACGGGATTAAGCTCATACAGCAGATCTTCAAAATCGTTATATTCCGGATAGTAAATGTCCCCGGCACTATACCAATCGAGCACTACGCCGGTCACGATCAGCTTCCCGTACGATACCTCGGCATAATAATCCGCCACCGAGCCGCCGGGAAAGACGTTCCGTGAAAACAGAAGGCTGTCGAAGTACTCCTTGGGGTAGTGGTGCATGCGGTTGCCCCACTCTATCGGAATCGCCAGGACCCGTAGCGTGTCGGCCGTAAATCGATAACTGACCATATTGACGCTGTCTTCGTAGGATATTCGCAGGGGTGGAATCCGGCCGAACTGTCGCGCGGCCGCGTCCGGCGGAATATCGAGCAGCACTCCCCGGGACAGATCGATGGCATAAAGCGGCAGAGCGGCCAGGCCGAGCACCAGAGCTATGGCCAGCGCTGCCCACAAACCGCGACGGCTTTCGTGCGCGGCATCAGACGTTAATGATTGCCGAGTCATATTCCCTCCAATAGATATGTTTTTATCTTCATAATCTCTGCGGCGGATCAATGCCGGTGACGGGTAAATCGGCCGACGGCGACACCTGCCACGGCGGCATTGATATCGCCCCCCCGCAAGGCCGAATAAGACCATTCACGAGGACTCCCGAAACTGGTATGACCATTTTCGATATGCAGGATCGGAATTATTATCCCGGCCCACCCGATAGATGCACAGCCGCCTCCTGCAACTTCTAATTTACTGCATAACCCCTTATTTGTCAATCGATTTGAGGGCGCGCGACAAGGCCGATACGATTTCTTTGACGCTGCGCGGTTCGTCGAGCGTTAGTGCGACTTACTCCGGTTGCCGGCGGTTTTTGATTGAATAATCGGCTCGGCGGCTGGTATATTCTGGGAACTCGGGGAATTGTAACTTCGTATGGGTGAACTAATAGCCGTCTAAGCGTGGAGGGATTTCTATGGAACCGGTGTTTTTTGTCTGGCTGGCACTGGCAGTCATCTTTATCATTTTTGAGATCTTTGCGCCGGGGTTTATCTTTGCCTGCTTCGTCGTCGGCGCGGCTGCCGCCGGAATCACCTCCCTCGTTGTCGATTCCTACGTGTTGCAGGGAGCGGTTTTTGCCGTCGTCTCCCTGGTTCTGATTCCTCTGACACGGCCGCTGGCGGCCAGGATTACCAAACCCTCGCCGGTCGCCAGCAACATGGATGCCCTCATCGGCAAGACCGGCCAGGTCAAAAAGGAGGTCTCACCGCAGGGGGGCCAGGTGGTCGTCGATGATCAGGTTTGGCAGGCCCGGGCCGAGACGACCATCCCCATCGACCATATGGTGACCATCGTGGCCTCGGAAGGGACCAAATTGAAAGTGAAAGAACAATGAACCGATATATGACCGTTACGCACGGAGGTATTCCATGCAAGGTTTGTTAGTCTTTGTCGGCGTGCTGATCTTCTTTGCTTTCGTCATGACCGGCATGTCGTTCCGCATCATCCGGCCTTATGAAAAGGGGCTGGTGGAACGGCTGGGCAAGTATCAGCGAACGCTCGATTCCGGATTGAACGTTATTCTGCCCTTTTTCGATACCGTCATCAAGGTCGACATGCGGGAGGTGGTGCTGGACGTCCCCTCCCAGATGGTGATCACCAAGGACAACGTCGGGGTCGAGGTCGACGCCGTCATCTACGCCCAGGTGACCGACCCGGTGCGGTCGCGCTACGAGATCGCCAACTACATCTACGCCGCCACCAAGCTGGCGCAGACGAATTTGCGTAATATTATCGGCGATATGGAATTGGATCAATCGTTGACCTCCCGCGACGCCATCAACACCCAGTTGCGCGAGGTGCTCGACACCGCCACCGACAAATGGGGCGTCCGGGTCAACCGGGTAGAGCTGCAGCGGATCGACCCGCCCCAGGATATCACCGATGCCATGAGCCAGCAGATGAAAGCGGAACGGCTCAAGCGCTCCAATATTCTGGAGGCCGAGGGATTGCGCCAGGCGGCGATTCTAAAGGCTGAAGGGGCCAAGCAGGCCGCCATTTTGGAGGCCGAGGGCAAAGCTGAGGCGATCAAGCGGGTGGCCGACGCCGACAAGTACCGCCAGATTGCCGTCGCCGAGGGGGAGGGCAAGGCGATTATCAACGTCTTCACCGCCATTCATGAAGGCCGCGCCACCGAGGACGTCATCACCATCAAGTACCTGGAATCGCTGGGCAAAATCGCCGACGGCAAGGCCACCAAAGTCTTCCTGCCGATCGAGGCCTCGAAGATCCTGGGCTCGCTCGGCGCCGCCGTGGAAGCCCTCGCCTCCGGCAAGGGCTTCGGTGAACACCGGGGTGAAAGCCAGCCGGGCGATAAGCCAACCCCGGGAACCCCAAAAGCATAAGTTCGGGCATGATGAAGCCCGCCTTGCCATCAGCGGGGCGGGCCATCGTTTGGGAAGAGATTATGGATTTTGAACGCGAAGATGAGCATAGGATCTATCCCCAAAAACTATTTCACGATAGAGTGGAAGTCGTTGCAACCCTGTCTGCAGGAACCCAAAAAGTCGATAATCTAAATGTTATAATACAATATCCGATTGAGAAGCCCGGGACAATCATCGGGAAAGTATTAGGAACAATGGATACAGCGGCCGAGATAGAACAGATTACGGACGCGGGCATTCGTTATATGTCTCTATTTGCGCAAGGGCGGCCTGGTATCCCTTATCAATACACCATATCGTCGGATAAGGTTTATTGTGTACGTATAACTACTCGATCTGAGCCGCCAGGGGCGAATTATATAGTGGCTGATCTTAGATTTGACGAATTCCGAAGGACAGATAGTTTCGGCCCAACATACCCTTGGGAACCAGTAGCCGGGGATTTGCCCAAAAGGTTTTTGACTTTTTTTCTAGCTGGGCCGAAAAGTGTATGGGGGATATATTGGATTAAGGACGACTCTTATACGGGCAATTGTAAAGTCGAAGTTCATAATTCAAGATTCGAGGTTACCACGGATGATCGATTTATCATTGAATTTGTCCCCTGGTTCTTTAGGCAAGAGGTAGGTGATCCTGATCATTATGATTTGCAAACGGCGATTACGGCTATTCGTTTTCAGACAACAAAAGGCCTTGACGAATTTCCAGACGATGAGTTTCTGCAAATAGGAAAAGAAATTGCTAACGGGCTTACGATGTTGGCATCATTTCTCGTGAAACGATGGGTGCTATGGTACGGATACCAACTGCGGACAGATAGGTCATCAGTAGCCTTTCGCAGGACTACCCGCGACCCGGGGCCAAGAGAAATATCCATCGATGAAACCCCAATAAACCCGCTTATGATTAGAGAGTTCTTTGCGTCATCGCTATCACTATTGGCTAATTTGCGTAAAGAAAATAGGGACATTATCATACCGATGACCTATTTCATCAATGGTTGCGACCCAAATCTACCGCCTAAGGAGAGGTTTATATCTCTTTTCCTATCCCTTGAGCAGTTGTCGGATTCATTTAGAAAAGAAAAGGGCAAGAATCGAATATTAGATTCTGCAAGTTTTAGCCGGTTGAAAGGCGCCATAGAACCCATTATAGATCAAGCTATCACCGATCCTGAGATAGCGGACAACATAAAGAGTAAGCTTTCAGAGTTAAATAGACCTGCAGTAAGATCAGTCATAGAATCTCTTCTGAGTAATCTGTCGATAAGTTGCTCGGACTTGGTGTGCGAAGGTGGCGACCCGCTACGTTTCATAATAACGCGAAACACCTTACTCCATACTGATTCAGAGATAGATCCCGGCACCCTTTTCAGGCATACTGCTCGACTTGAAGCCGTTGTCGAGCGGATTTTATTGAGACTCTTAGGTTGGGAGGACCTTTCGCGTTCACCCTCTCCTGCCATGAAGGATTGGTTGGCAAGCCAGGCGCAATAAAAGGCGGTTTGCGCGGCTAACCTCCGTCCTATCTTCAAATTGGACCAGTCACCACTGCTGCCCAAGATTGCCTCTGGCAAGAAGTGGTGCAATCAGCAGGAATAAGGCAAACCGGGTGCCCCATCCGATCCGCCCGCCGACCATCCCCGCGCCTAATTCGATTGTATTCCCCTCCGGAACGATAGCCCGGAGGGGAATACAACCCAAAAACTATTGATATATCCCGCAAATTGTATATATTGGGCCTTCGATTATTCACAGGCTCAGGGAGCATCCGGCGGCAGATCAAACCGTCGCCGGGGAGGTCAAGTATGCGGCGAGGAAAGGCATTGCAGCGGGGAATGATGATCCTTACGGCGGCGACCCTGATCGCCGCCGGCGGAGCCGCTTATGGACAAGCGGCCGGTCATGAGCCGGTCCGGTTCGCCATCATCGGCGATCGCACCGGCAATCATCAGCCGGGCCTGTATGAACAGGCGTTGGCGGAGATCGAGTGGCTGAAACCGGAACTGATCATCACCGTCGGCGATCATATCGAGGGATACACGGAAGATACAGCGCAGTTGAATCAGGAGTGGCAGGAATACAAGCTCCTGGTCCAGGGTCTTGACGTTCCGCTGTATCTGACGCCCGGCAATCACGACGTCCTCAATCAAACGGAACGCGACATCTATCTACGGCAGATCGGTAAGCCGAATTATTCATTCGACTACAAAGGCATCCATTTTGTCGTTTGCGACAACGCCGTCTGGGGAAAAAGCAGCGAACTGCCGTCCGAAGAGCTGGCCTGGCTGGCCGACGACCTGCAAAAGAGCCAAAACGCCCGCCAGACGTTGGTCTTTATGCACCAACCGTTCTGGTACAACACCACCGCCCTGGGAAAAGCCGACACGCTTCATTCCCTGTTTCGGGCCTATGGCGTCGACGCCGTTTTCACCGGGCACTATCATGAATACTTTTCCGGTACCTATGACGGCATCATCTACACCGGCATCGGATCGTCCGGTGGCGAGGCCGGGGCCGGCCCAACCGGCTTGGCGTACCATTTCTGCTGGGTTACGGTCGATGACAAGGGGATCGCCATCGCGCCCATCAAGCTGGGTTCGGTCCTGCCCTGGGATGAGGTCACCGCGGCCGACTTGCGGCAGGTGGATCGGATGAAAAATATCGGCCTGTCCTGCAGTAAAGTGCTCGTGGGTGACTCTTTGCGGGTTGCCGAGCAGCAGCTCACCGTGACCGTGCACAACCTTTCCTCGCAGCCGCTTCGAGACACCTTGATATGGAATGCCGACAGCGGCTGGGCGGTGCGCCCGGACCGTCAGGCGATTGACCTGCCACCCGGCGACTCGACGCGTATCACCTTTGCCGCTTCAAGTCCCCTGGCCGTCTTCACCCATCTTCCTT
>CAZPEV010000081.1:0-14101 GCA_964585635.1 uncultured Ignavibacteriales bacterium | reverse complement strand
GTAGGGGCGCGGTTTCCGCGCCCGGTGGGAGATTGCCTTGGCAGGGCCTGCGGTCTTAGATGTCGTTGTTGGTTCGGACGGGCCGGGCAACCCGGCCCCTACGAATGGAATGGCATAAATCTCGAATGGATTATTTATCACCTGGTATTGACCCGAATTCTGCGTAGGGGCGCGGTTTCCGCGCCCGGATTCCCACACACCGCGCCCGCTTCGGGACGACCGCCGCGCACGAAACAAAGGTGTGCTCCATCCACGGAGATTTCAATTCAATCCTCGCGCTTTCACTACCAGTCTCCTGAAGAGGTCATTTATGACCTTGCTTTCGGCCTCTTCAAGGCTAATACAAAATGATTCGATGGTCAGGTCGATAGCGAGATAGAGGAACTCCTCGGGATCAATGAGAGGGGCTCTTGATTTATCATATGCAACTGAAAATGACTGGTTCTCCAGATTGAAATGGGGAATGCTATACGAAGTTGGATGAGTATAGCTGGACATATAATTGAACCATCTAGGAACAATTTCTTGAAACATGGGAAGGCTGCGCATATCCTCAATTTCCCGAATACGGGCAGTTGAACTAAGTCCTGACCAGCCTCGCCGGTAGCGATCCTTAATACACTTGTCTATTTGCTTCCATCCTGCATTTGACACGAGCGGAAGGAAAGCTGCGTCTACGACTGCGTCCTGAAAATCAGATAGAACGTAATCTCGATATTCAGATTCGATACGGGGAAGATCATTTTTACGATATTGGATGAAATCGCGATACCAGTATCGAGACAACTTATAGTAATTCGTGAAACGGCGATTCATTCGTCTATCATTCTTGAGTGCAATATACCGCAAGTCAATGATATGCTCTGCGATACTCCGCGCAAGGACATTGATCGCCATGTATTCTCTGATTTCGGCTACACCATATGCGGCTCTTATCATCGAAAAAATTGATGATAGAAAACAGCGGCAAAGAGTGCGAGTCTCATAGAGGCTGTTGGGATAATGGAATTGGTCGACCGCCGATTCCACTCTTTGCATAATATCTTCCATATTTTCCTTTGATTTGATCGGGAAGTATTTCTTGCGTGCGGCCATTAACTTGCTATGCAATTCAGATTCGTGATGTTTTTCAGCCAGGTTTGCCGCTTCGGTAAGCAGTTCGGATATTGCCATAATTGTCCCCTCCAAGCAATACGAGAGGGATGGCACTGCGCCGATCCCTCTCGTGGTGAAACCAATACTATGATGCGTCGCCGAAATCGGCTTAGTACATGTCCATGCCGCCCATGCCGCCGCCCGGCATCGGAGGCATCGCCTTCTTCTCTTCCGGCTTCTCGGCCACAATGGCCGCCGTCGTCAGAAGCAGTCCGGCGATCGAACTGGCGTTTTCCAGCGCCGTCCGAACCACCTTGGTCGGATCCGGCACGCCGGCCTTGATCAGGTCCTCGAAGACGTCGGTCAAGGCATTGTACCCATAGGCGCCGTCCTTCTCGCGCACCTTGTTGACCACGATCGACGGCTCCGCGCCGGCGTTGGCCGCGATCTGACGGATCGGCTCCTCCAGCGCGCGCTTGATGATCAGCACGCCCAACCGCTCGTCACCCTCAAGGTTGGTGATCTTGTCCAGGACCTTGATGGCGCGCAGCATCGCCACGCCGCCGCCGGGAACGATTCCCTCTTCGACGGCAGCGCGGGTGGCATGAAGAGCGTCCTCGACACGCGCCTTCTTCTCCTTCATCTCGGTCTCGGTCGCCGCGCCGACGTTGATCACCGCCACGCCGCCGGCCAATTTCGCCAGCCGCTCCTGCAGCTTCTCGCGGTCGTAGTCGGAGGTGGTTTCATCGATCTGCTTGCGGATCTGATCGATCCGGGCTTTGATCTTGGCGTTGTCGCCGGCCCCCTCGACGATAGTGGTGTTGTCCTTGTCGATGGTGATCTTCTTGGCCCGGCCCAAATCGCTGACGACGACGTTTTCGAGCTTGAAGCCGAGCTCCTCGGAAATCACCTGGCCGGCGGTCAGGACGCCGACATCCTCCAGCATCGCCTTGCGGCGGTCGCCGAAGCCGGGGGCCTTCACGCCGCACACCTTGATCGTGCCGCGCAGCTTGTTGACGACCAGCGTCGCCAGCGCCTCACCCTCGATATCCTCGGAGATGATGAGCAATGGCTTGCCCATCTGCGCCACCTTCTCCAGAACCGGCAGAAGGTCCTTCATGTTGGAAATCTTCTTATCGTGAATCAGCACCAGGCTGTCTTCCAGCACCGCTTCCATGCTGTCGGGATCGGTGACGAAGTACGGCGACAGGTAGCCGCGGTCGAACTGCATCCCCTCCACCACGTCCAGATAGGTCTCGGCGGTCTTCGATTCCTCGACCGTGATAACGCCGTCATTGCCGACCTTCTCCATCGCCTTGGCGATCGTCTCGCCGATGAACAGGTCATTATTGGCCGACTGTGCCCCGACCTGCTTGATCGCTTCCATGTTGCCGCGCACCTGCTGCGACATCTTCTTGATATCCTCAACCACGAGCGCCACCGCTTTATCGATGCCGCGCTTGACTGCCATGGGATTGGCGCCGGCCGTGACATGCTTGATCCCCTCGGCGTAAATCGATTGCGCCAGCACGGTGGCGGTGGTGGTGCCGTCGCCGGCGATGTCGGAGGTCTTGGAGGCGACCTCCTTGACCATCTGCGCCCCCATGTTTTCGAAAACGTCTTCGAGCTCGATCTCCTTGGCGACCGTGACGCCGTCCTTGGTGATCGTCGGCGAACCGAATTTCTTGTCGAGCGATACGTTGCGGCCCCGCGGTCCCAAAGTTACCTTCACGGCGTCGGCCAGCTTGTCCACACCCCGGCGAAGTTTCTCGCGGGCCTTGGCATCGTATTCTATGAGTTTAGCCATTTCTGTCATCTCCTCTCTGCTTATTCAATGATCGCCAGAACATCCGATTCGCGCATGATGAGCAAATCCTCATCGATCGCCGAAATCTCCGTCCCGGAGTATTTGCCGTACAGAATCTTGTCCCCCTTCTTGACGGTCATGGGGATGATCTTCCCTTCATCGGTCTGACGACCGGTGCCGACGGCCACGACCTGGCCCTGCATCGGCTTTTCCTTGGCGGTGTCGGGAATGATAATCCCGCCCTTCTTGACTTCCGCCGACTCAATCGGCTTCACCAGAACCCGATCGGCCAATGGTTTTATTGCCATAACGTACTCCTCCTTAAGTTTACGCGTTGCCGCGTTGGTTCTATCTCTTTCAGATTGTTGACTTCTTCGATCTCTCGCTTATTAGCACTCAAACCGATCGAGTGCTAACAGTCAGCTAATAAAAAAAACCGCCCCAAATCTGTCAAGCGAATTCTCCACATTTAACGTCATTGCGGGGCGAAAGTTCCCTTATGAACCACAAAAGGTTGTCCCGAACCTGTCAGGCGTTGAAGTCGGTTATGATACGGATTCCCTCAAGCGTCAGCGTCGGAAGCACCTCGCCGATATATTTTGACCCCGAGGCAAAGGTTTCCGCCTCGCCGCCAGTGGCGACCACCGGGACCGGATGTCCAAGGTCCTTGAAAATCACCCCTAAGATGTTGTCAATCATGCCGATAGTGCCATAATATAATCCCGACTTGAGGGCCTCGGCGGTCGTCTTCCCGATAATACCGGCCGGTTTTTCGATTCTGACCTCGAACAGCCTCGCCGCCTTCTGTGTCAGATTGGCGGCCGCGGTGTGCGGTCCGGGAGCGATCAGGCCGCCCAGGTAGTCGCCATTATCGGCAATTATGTCGAACGTGGTGGCGGTGCCGATGTCGACCACCACCATACCCTTTTTGTATCGGGCGAAACCGGCGGCGGCGTTGGCCAGCCGGTCGGCGCCGACCTCGGAGGGATCGGTATAGGCAACCGCAAACGGCAGCCGGACTCGCGAGCTGATCGTCAACGGTTCGAGATCAAAGTATCGCCGTACCATCCGCTCGTATATGCCGGTCAGGGGAGGCACCACCGAGCAGACCGCCACCCGGCCGATTTTCAACGCCGTCTTACCGGTATGGTGCGCCAGAAGCGATGAAACCGTCAGCCCGGCCTCGTCGGAGGTCAGGTTCCGGGTGGATGCTATCCGAAAATGCGTGACCAGCTTCTCCCGGTCAAAGAGGCCGACCACGGTGTCGGTGTTGCCGATGTCGATAGCCAGAAGCATGGATCAAATATACCGCCTGGCCGCCGCCGGGTCAAGGGGCTCGATCATATCTTGCCGGACGGCAATTGACCCGTTATGTTTCGGTTGCATGATTGAGCCGCTCCATCCGTCCCAGAATTGAGGGCGGGGAGACCCGGTATCGGGGCGTATGCATAAGGAGAGGGGTCAGACCATGATCAGATATCTGCGAGCGGCGGCGCTGGCCGCATTGGCAATGACTGCCGCCGTTCTCTGCAATTCCTGCGAGGAAAAAACCGTCGGGTCCGACGCCGTCGACCTGCAGCACGTTACTATCGTGGTAACCGACAGCGGGACCGACACGCGGCTGCCCGGCGCCGACCTCATCATCGATAATGACGGCGATCTCTCCTGTACGACCCCGGATCCATCAGGCGAGTGCCGCTTTGCTCTGAAGCGGATCCGGCATTCGATCTCGGTCTCCAAACCAACCTATGTGACGCTCAATACCACCTTTGACGTTATGAGCACCACCACTATCAAGTATTTTACCCTCTATCACGGGCTTAAATAGCTGATTTACAATCACTTATCCGTCCATGCCGACCGCCCGGCTGACCCCGACGCCAAATGCGTCCGGCCGTTGATCGGTCGCCGGCCTTCCGGGCCGATTTTCCCCTCCGGCAAGATTGAATAAACCTTCGGCACGGTTGGTATGTCTAATCAGATAGCAGGAGGATTGGCGGGAATGGCGATTAATTCCATAGGAGATTGGGTGGCGATAGGGGTGATCGTACTTTTTATCGTTTTGCCCTTACCTTTTTTCCTGAAAAGACGACAATAAAGATAGGAGACACGAAGCAGGCACACGGAAAAGTTTCCCCCCTCCTTTCCTATTCTGGAAGAACGGGTCGACCCTCGGTCGACCCTTTTATATTGTGTGCCGGCATCTCCGGCGTGAAAATGACCCTTGTTATTAGTTTGGATTTTGCTATATTACTCCTGCGGGATTTATTGACATTGGCCTAGAGGGTACAGTCATGCCAAGGTGGCAGACGCTTAATAAAGCAGCCGCAAGGGGATGATTAGGGAACAACGCAGGGCACCCATGGTAGCCCCGCTGCTTCTAAAATACCACGCAAATAGACATATACATTATTGGATTCACCACAGCCGGAGGTAATGATGGAGCATAAAGAGGATACGCAGAGGCTTGGTGCGCTGTTCGAAGAACTTGGTCTAGACATTCAAGTCCGCAATCAATTGAAAAATCTCGCTAATCTGGCCACCCTCGCCCCAATGGAAAATCTTGAAGCCATCTTTATGAGTGCACAATCATACACAGTGCCCATACAGAAGTCGGAGGTGGAGAATGCCTGACTGGGGCCAACTACATGAGGAAATCAAGAAAAGCGGAAGCATACATGATTTGTTCCGACGCAAATACATCAGACAACTTGCAGACATCACAGGCCGCAACGTGATTGTTTACTATTCTGGTTGGCTTCAGAAGCGTGGCATCCAAGGCTTGGAAGTAAATGATGCGGATAAGAATGGATTTATGAATGCCATACACAAACTCGACCGCAGTAAAGGACTTGATCTTATCCTTCATACGCCGGGCGGTGACACTGCCGCAACCGAATCCTTGGTTGATTATCTTCGCTCAATGTTCGGAACCAATATTCGCGCCATCATCCCGCAAATCGCTCTATCTGCCGGTACCCAGATTGCCTGCGCCTGCCGCGAGATTGTTATGGGTAAGCAATCCAGCCTTGGCCCCATAGATCCCCAGTTCAATGGAATTCCTGCTCATGGCGTGCTCGAGGAATTCCAACGGGCGCTCGATATTGCTAGGCGCGATCCAGTTTGCCTGCCCGTTGTGCAGGCGATGGTGGCCAAGTACCCACCGGCCTTCGTCGGGGAATGTGAGAAGGTCATTGCTTGGACAAATGAGATGGTGACACAATGGCTGCAGAGCGGCATGTTCGAAAATAACCCGGAAGCTCAGGCGGGAGTCCCAGAAATAGTAAAAGGACTCAGTGATCACGCAGTGACCAAATCGCATGCCCGTCACCTCTCATTTGAATACTGTAAAAGGATAGGTCTTAACATTACGCTTATGGAAGATACGCCGGACTTGCAGGACGCCGTGTTATCGGTGCACCACATGTGTATCCATACTTTGGGTGCGACTATGGCTATTAAGATCATTGAAAACCAAGAGGGCAATGCATTTATTCATGTTGCCCAACAAGTGGCCATGCCAGGATAGAGTGGATAACAGCAATATGCAGCTTATGCGTGACTGATGGCTTTGGCCGTGAAATGTGGTGATAGGCGGGGTGTAATTCAGTTCGAATGAAATGCTTGTGATGTCAAGGCGCACAATCTCAGCCTATAGAATTGGGTAACCTTCCTGCCCAGGAGATAGAGAAATGAAGGAGTGGATTCCATTCCTACAAGAGCTCGTGTGGCCCCTTTTCCTGGCGGTTCTGGTGTTGTTAGCACGTGGTCCATTGAAGCGACTGCTAAAGGCTTTTGAGGACCGGGTGGCGGCCGGAGCGGAGTTCGAAGCCGGCACCAGCGGTATTAGAGTTGGGGCTGTACCGAAACTCGCGGAAATGGCCAGTTCGCCATTGGTGTCGAAGACGACCAATGCCCATAAGTCCGGTGTCGACCTACCTCCGAGTGACATTTACCTTGTTCATACGGCACACCCAGCTTCAAGGAATCTTTATCCGGACGACCACCGTCAATTATTCGAGGTTCGGATTTTCGTTGACGCCGACGACCCAGGCATCCTTGACCAAGTCACAGAAATAACGTACTTCCTGCACGAGACATTTAAGGAGCCAGTGATGACGATTCGTAACCGGCGCAATTCCTTCGAACTTGTCGTAGTGGTCTGGGGGGAATTCAATGTGGCAGCGGTTGTTCGTTTCAAAGATGGCCGCGAACTAAGGTTGGAGCGTTACCTCAATTTGTGAGACGGGTGGCCCGCATTTTCAGAGAGAAGGTATGGCCTGCGCTGTGTGTCAGCTTTGCCTCTACAATCGAAAATTTCCTTCCTTTATATCGCTATAGTATATATCATAATCACGCCTTATGAAGAAGTATGAGCTATTCACGATCGGGTATGAAGGGCGGGACATCGACGAGTTTGTCGCACTCCTGAAGCAGTTCCATATTTCTCGCTTGGTTGATGTAAGAGAGATTCCTTTCTCAAGGAAGAAAGCGTTTTCGAAATCGGCCCTGCGGGAACGGCTTCAGGATGAGCATATTGATTATGTTCATATAAAAGCCCTCGGCTGCCCGTCAACTATCCGCAATAAGTTGAAATCCGATCGGGATTACGGCTACTTCTTCAAAGCATTTTCCGAACACCTATCCCAAAATATTGAAGCGGTAAAAGAGGTTCACGAATGCATCTCTGATGGAAATACCTGCCTGATGTGTCTTGAGCTTTCCTCTGATCAATGTCACCGCTCTATCGTCGCAGATAGAATCAAAGAATATGGCGGAAACAGGCTGGAGATAATACACATTTAATTCCGTGCGCGGCCCGCCGCGGCAGGTCCACATCGGCCGCGGGTTGACACGACCTCTTCTTGTGCTTGCCACACGCCCTCGTGTGCCAAGGTTCAATCGCCCGGCCGATCAGGCCATCCGCCGGACACACCCAATCACCATCAAATGCCGGGGGAAATCATGAAGAACAACAAAATGAACACACGAACGCAATTTCCCGCAACCCCAACCGTACCATGCTAATCCAACGAAATTTGGCGTCGATCCTCCGCGCGGCCGATAGTGAAGTCCCATCGATTTCGCATTATTTATATTCGGAGTCGGTTTTGTTCTGCCCGGCGCCCGCCGGCTTGCACCAACGTCTAATGACCCCGCCTGCATCGGGCCTATATTGGCGGGAAGCAAAAGCAGGCCTTGCTTCCGGGCAAAAAAAAACCCGCAATCGGAGCGATTGCGGGTCCTATACTCGTAACGCTATTCTATCGCCGGAATTTTCTCACCGCGCCGGCGCCAACCAGCCCCAAGCCAAACAGCAACAGTGTGGCCGGTTCGGGAACGGTAGGTGCAGATTCGGCCGCCATAACCATCTCGCCAAATCCAAGGCCATATGTCGGTTCGTCAACGCTGATCGTCATCCAATCAACGCCAACCCCGTTCCTAAAGCCGAAGAACGACGGCCCATCAAGTCCGTCGATTGTCTGCGTCAGTTCGGAGCCATCCTCCAGACCGAGAGTCACGTCGAATGGCGAGGACAGCAGATTCGGCATGGCATACATGCCAAAAGCGATAGGAGAGTGGTCAAAAGTCAATGTAACCGAGTTCTGCCCCATGCCGCTCCACAGCACCGGAGCGTTGGAACCGGAACGCCAGGGGTTCCAAGTAACATTCCCGGTCCGAATCTCAACCGGGGTGGAAAATCCGATCGTGCCGCCGAAGGGATCGGCCAGCGAATTAATCAAGCTACCTTCAAGTCCTGGTACCGCCACATCCAGCCCGCCGGCTGCATATATGTGGGCCACATTGGTGGTCCAGCTTAGCGCGTTGGCTGTGCCGGTCACGGCTATAAACGTGACAGCGACCAGGAAAAACATGGTGAATTTCTTCATTGCGCATCCTCCTAACAAGTCCCTATGGGTCCTTTGGTTTGTTCAATCTTTACGCAACCCTACCCTTAAGCAAAACTGATACCATCCACCCCCCTTTTTATAAATAATAATGAAATACACTAATTGGTTGATATTGCGCAAGTTACAACGATCAATGTGGATGGTTTGGTCTCTTGGAAATCTATCGTAATTTTGGAACTGTTCAGTATTCGAACATTCGGAACCAGCCTGCTTCCTTATTTATGTTGAAATTCAATGAGTTAGGGGGAAAAAGTGCCGTCGGTTTCGTGGACAATCGCCCATGCGTACCGCATGGGGATGGCCGCCCGCTACATCGATGGCAAGAAAACTTCATCTTGTGCTAGGCGCATAAGGGGATGTCGTTCCGTACGCGATTCTCATCAGTACGGGAATTCGGATCAAGGAGATGGCAAGCCAATTCTTCCATATGCCGGCCCCCGAAGCCCGAAAATGCGTTTGCCGGCGGTTTAGGCGGGCTAAAATCATGGTTATGCCGATACAAAACGCCGCCCAAGCCCAACGCCCCCCCTGCCACCAGGCCAGCTTTTCTCGGGACTGAACTTTCGGCCATGACGGCCGTCTATTATGGAAAAGGAGATCTCATGTACTTGGGCCGAGTGGCGTTACTGATATTTGCGCTTGTTTCTGCAGCCTGCACCCAACCGGCACCGCGGGCGCCGCTGGCCGTTACATACGTCGCCAACACGGGATTTCTCATCGAGTGTGACCAAAAGAAGATCCTGATCGATGCGCTGTTTGGCAATTTTGAGAGTGACTGGTGCTTCGTTCCATCCGACAGCGTGGTTGACCTGATGGTCGGCGCCCGGCCGCCCTTCGACGACGTCGATATTGTCGCGGTCACCCATGCCCACGTGGATCATTTCAACGCCGGGATTGTCATCGATCACCTGAGGCATAACCGCTCGGGGATACTCGTCTGTCCTCCTGATGTGGCGCAGGCGCTGGCCGGATCGGCCCATTATGATGAAATACGGGACCGCCTCCGCGTCGTTTCCCCATCGCTGGATTCAGCCGTGACGATCACCATTGCGGGAGTGGCGATTAAAGCTAGGAGAACCCCGCATTCGCCATACTTGGAAGAAGACGAATCAACGGGGGTATCGGTCGATCGCCATCGGAATGTCCAGCATCTGGAGTATTTGTTCTCAGTCGCGGGATGGGTGGTCTATCATTCGGGTGACGCCGGCATGCATGATCTCCTCAGGTACAAGGCGTATGAATATGGCACGGATTCGATTGACCTCGCCTTTGTCCAATGGTGGAGTGCCGGGGAAATGCTGACCTTCCGCCAGAAGCTCGTTCGGGACGTCATCCACCCGGATCGGGTGATCCTGATGCATCTGTCGCCGGGCCACAGACCCGGCGGCCATCCGGAACAGCAGCCGGTGGCGGAGGAAGTCATCGTGCCGCAGCATTCCATGCAGCGATGGGTTTTTCGATGATGACCAGGCATGGCCCAAAGGGTGTGGAATAATCAATTAGCGATCCGGCAGCGGTCACATTAGACAAATTCTTCTCGCATCAGATTCATTGATGGCATGTCCTTAGGCAAAATCGACGAATTGATCTCCCCGTGAGAAAGGGAATATTTATCAAAAAATAGAGCGAGCTCCGTCCGATATCAATTATATTTTGGCCGGAAGTTCGCACCTTGATGGGGGGCTTCGACGAATTGGCGACACGACCAGCCCGGCCCTGCACCGAATTTTGCGCCGAGGCCGGGAAACATTCAGAGGCCGCGATTGTTATATGTCCTATTTGTCTAAATGCAGCCAAGGGTGATTATGGAAATCAAACATCAGTCTGACGGATCCAAAGGCATGTTCTTCATCGAAGAAGAAGGCCGGCAACTCGCCGAGATGACATATCTGTTATCCGGGACATCGTCCCTCATTATTGACCATACCGGCGTATCCTCGGCGCTGAAGGGCCGGGGGGTCGGCCGACAACTGGTGCGGGCGGTGGTTGATTATGCCCGGCAGCGTCAATTAAAGATTCTGCCGCTTTGTCCGTTCGCTAAGGCGGAATTCGATAAGAACCCTGAATTCGCCGACGTGTTGCTTCAATAACCGAAAGGATCGCCGCCATGAGAGACAAAACCACCAAAGAATACACGAACGGGGAAGTGACCGTAGTGTGGAAACCGAATCTGTGCATCCATTCCGCCATCTGCTGGAATGGCTTAGGCGCCGTTTTCAATCCCCGGAAAAGGCCGTGGATCAATATGGCTGCCGCCGCTTCGGATGCGATCATCGCTCAGGTCGACGAATGTCCCTCGGGTGCGCTGAGTTACTTCCGCAACGATACGAAGCCGAAACCGATGGCTGCCGCCACGCGGACTATCGTAGAGGTCTCAGCGAATGGGCCGCTTATCGTGCGCGGGAATATCATCGTCAAGGATACCGACGGCACCGAAAAATATCTCGACCGGGTGACCACCTTCTGCCGCTGCGGCCACTCCCATAATAAGCCGTTCTGCGATGGAACTCACGTGACGGCCAAATTCAAAGGATAACCGGCCACTCCCGGCTTGCTGAGGTCTTTCAACAGTCCTTTGACGGGAGGGCTTTAGTGGCTTGTGGGGATACGTCGCTAGGCCTCCTGCTGCGGCAAGCATGCACTTATCATTATATACCATATCCACATCCGCGGGGCCACCCGCCTGAATGAATAAATATTTTCAAAATAAGACTTGACAAGGGTGTATAAGAAAATATAAGATACGGTATCCATAGCATTATGGGCACCTTTGTTGTGGGCTTTCATCTTGGGCGGCATTCAAACAGGGAGACTGGTATGCGGACAATCACTTGCGGTATTTTGGCCATGATTATATGCCTGGCCGTGACCGCCCCGATTTTTGCCGGTGGATATAAGATTACCAAGGTCATCGATGTCGGCCCGGCCGACTTGGATCCGATGGTCTGGCCGCTAAAATGGTCCCCCGACGGCACCAAACTGGCCTATTTCTATGATGGGGTGCTGAATATTTGCGATACTCTGGGCAAGAACCTGACTGTGATTCCGTTCAATATTCACCCATATCGATATGACTGGCTGTCCAACTATGAATTGGTAATATATTTAAAAGAGCGTAGTTCCGGCACCCGGGGTCCCAGCGATTACAATCGCTTAGTTCGAGTAGATATTGCCTCCCGCCAACAGGATGTCTTGGAAGAATACACCCGAGGGACCGGATATCACCCAGATGGCGATCCCAAATCATTTAGTGGCCCGGCACTCACGGTGGAAGGAAATTTATTCTATATGAAAAACGTACTCGGTAGGTTAAGGAACGGTGCCGAGTATGCTTTGATGCCCAAAAGCTTATATCGTGCCAAAGGTTCCATGCCTCTCCTCAAAGATGATCATTTGTTGACACTTACTAGGAACGGGATATTCCTAATGAGGGGCGACATGACTGATTCAGTACAGCTTTGGCCGCGTCCAGATCCTTACATTCCAATGACACCTTTGGCCAGCCATGACCTTTCCCATATAATGATCTGCGGGCGGATATTCAGGCTCCCAGATTCATCAATAATTGATCTCGATTCAATCATTAGGCAATCGCTGGGTCTCGCCTGCCTGTTTGATTTCCTCTATTATTCCTTCAATCCGAATTATCCTGAAGTGCTATTTAATTTCATTCGGGAAGGCGACGATGAAAATGAAATCTTCGGCATAGGCACCTATAACTATGCCACCAATAATTTTGAAGTTCTTGATTCCTTAGCGGGTCAGCCAGGCGGTAAAGCCCCCGCGTGTGCCCCCGATGGACTTAAAATTGCCTTCCTTCATCAGAGTCGATTGTACATCGTCTATAGAAGTGGGACCCCATGATGGCGACTAGATCTGGTACCACTATTCTTATCCTTCTTTCTGCAGCCTGCACGATTCTTATCAATGGAAAAACGGATGCATTAATGGATGAAATTGATGTAATGGTAGATCCAGGCCACGGTGGCTGCTCCGGAAGCAATTATTGCAGTTCATGTACTTATATTAATAATTCAAGTTGCTGCGGTACCCGATATTGTGAAAAGGAGGTTAATCTAGAAGTTGGTTTTGAACTGCAAAATATACTTTATAATCCTCCCATTCCCTGGACATGGTACTGGGATTATGAATTGACAAGGTATTCTGACATATATGTCACACGCAGCCGCCGTGCCTATAGGGCGAACGAATTGAATGCGAAAATATTGGTTTCCATTCATCATAATGGTGATCTCGATACGACCATACAATATGCAGTTGTTCTCTATTCCAGTGATTCCTTGCGAAGCGATAGCGCAATCCAACGAGATACATCATCACTATTGGCGCGCAAGTTGGGTTGGCGAATACAGGATAACTTTGGCAAGCATCTAAGCGGCTCGCCCCGTGATGTGCATAGTACTAAAACCGTTCTATACTGCTCGAATATGGCTTCTGCCATCACCGAGGCTTCTTATATTACCAATCCCCCGGAAGCCGATAGCTTCTACTATGACTGGGGAAATCATGCATATCGTGAAGCCTATGCCCTCTATACGGGAATTACCAGCTACCTGACGAATGGCGGCATTGGCCGAGTAGAATATCACTACATTCAGCCCAACCTCTATACCTCCAGCCCGCCGCCCAAGGTGTACATCGACACCTTTTGTTGCCATGCCGCCAACGCTTGCGAATTGCCCTATGAATCGTGCTGGCTGATCGGCGAATGGCGGCGGTTGGAAGCCGATGACTTTGTCCAGTCCTTCTATGAAGGCGGCCAATACGTGGATTATCACTATGCCTTTCATCATTGGGAACGGCGGTGGTATACGGGACAATGGACATGGGAGACTCATGAGGACCGAGTCTGGCTGGACACCATGAACGCTCCACCGGTGGAATGGGACAGCGTGCATTATTATGTTGCCTATTTTCGAGGCGGTCCATACAACATTTCCTTGCACGAAGCAAGCACGGTCCGGAATGTCAATATCGGCGATACAATCTCAATCGTTTGGCGAACCGACCCTGGGGTAGACACAACAACAAAGGTCACCATTAGCATAAACAGGTCCGGGACATGGAGTGATTTGGCGGTCTGGCATTTCCAATCCATTTGGGATACAATCGGATTCTATTCATGGGTCGCCTCGTCCCCCCCCACTCCTGTCTGCTATTTGCGTCTGATCTCCCAAGACACTGTCGGTAATGCCGACACCGTAATCACCTCCGCTTTCCTGATATGTGATCATGCGGCAGATTTGGATTGTGACCACTTTCAAAA
>CAZPEV010000080.1:8919-14130 GCA_964585635.1 uncultured Ignavibacteriales bacterium | reverse complement strand
ACGTACTTCACGTTCAGGAGGATCGATGAAAGTTGTCAATTCCGAGACCGTGGCCATCGGAGCCAACCTGACGATCGAGCAACTCAAGGAGCGCGCCAATTACATGCGGGGGCTGAATCTGGTGTCGCTCTGCTGCGCCGAGTCGGGCCATTCCGGCGGCACGCTGTCAATGATGGACATTCTGGCGGCACTATATTTTCGGGTGGCGCGGCATGATCCCCGCAATCCGTTCTGGGAAGATCGCGACCGAATCATCTGGTCGGCAGGCCATAAGGCCCCGGCCTTGTACGTCTCGCTGGCGGTCACGGGGTATTATCCGGAGGAAGAGGTTGTCAAGCTGCGGGCCCTCTGGGCGCCGTATCAGGGGCATCCTCACTGGCGCTACCTGCCAGGGGTTGAGATTACCTCAGGCTCCTTGGGTCAGGGATTCTCCGTCGGGGTCGGCGTAGCGCTGGCCGCCAGGTTGAACCATAAGGATCATCGGGTCTTTATCATATCTTCCGATGGCGAGCACCAGGAGGGTTCCATGTGGGAGGCGGCCATGTGCGCCGCCAATTATAAGCTGAACAACCTCGTCCTCATCCTTGACCGCAATCACCTGCAGATCGATGGCAAGACGGAAGATATCATGGCGTTGGAGCCACTGGCTGATAAATACCGTGCCTTCGGCTGGGACGTCCTGGAGATCGACGGCCACAATATGGCGGAGATTGTTGCCGCGCTGGAAAAAGCGCGGACCAATGCGACTGGGAAACCGTTCTGTATCATTGCCAAGACGATCAAGGGAAGAGGCGTCAGTTTTATGGAGAACGTCGTCGGCTGGCACGGCAAGCCACCGAATCGCGAGGAACTGACCAAAGCCCTGGCCGAATTGGGCCTGTCGGACGCCTTTGACCTGGAGAAATATTTCGGACTAGCCGCCGATTATCAGAAGAAGATCGAAAAGAAGCTGGCCGACAAAATGCCGAAATTCTCCCGCGACTATTGGTGGAACTCGGGCGCCGTCATGAAGGCCGAGATGGATCCGAACCGTAAGGGCCTGGGGCGGGCACTTGATGAGTGGGGAGACGATGAGCGAGTGGTATGCATCGGCGCCGATATTTCCGATTCCATTACCATCTCAGATTTCTACAAAAAACATCCGGAGCGCAAGGCGCGCTGGTTTTCGGTCGGCGTAGCCGAGCAGGGGGGAACCACGGTCGCCGCCGGCCTGGCCAAAGAAGGGAAGATCCCGGTTTTCGGCACCTACGGCGTCTTTGCCTCCGCCCGCAACCTGGATCAATTGCGGGTCTCGGTCTGCTATGGGAATTTTAACGTCCTGATCGTCGGTGCCCATGGCGGCATATCGGTCGGTCCAGACGGTGCGACGCACCAGGAGCTGGAGGCGCTCTTTCAAATGTGCGGTCTCCCCAACATGCATGTGGCCGTACCGGCGGACTCGATTGAGGCCAGAAAGGCGGTCCGAGCGATGCTCTTTGACGTCGTCGGGCCGAAATATATCCGCTTTGCGCGCGAGGCGACTCCGATCATCAGCCATGAGGAGACACCCTTCGTTTTCGGACGAGGGAATATCTATCGTTTCCGCGGCGAAAAGGAGCGATTCCTCGACGCTTTTGATATCTCCCTCGGCGATGATTATATCAATGAGCATGAGGATCTGACGCTCATCGCCTGCGGACCGGAGACGGCCGAAGCCTTGCGAGCGGCCTGGATTCTCAAGATGGAATATGGCTATGAAACGCGGGTGATCAATCTGCATACAATAAAGCCGCTCGATCGGACGGCAATTATCCGCGCCGCGCAGGAAACCGGAGCTATTCTGACTTGTGAAGAACATCAGGTCGGCGGCATGGGAAACTGGATTGCCTCTACGGTGCTTTCCCACGGATTGACGGTCAATCGCAGCATACCTTTTGATATGCTGGGTGTCGATGACCGATTCGGGGAGTCGGGCAAGCCCTGGCAGTTGATTAAGGAATTCGGATTATCGGCGGAGCATATTGCCGCCCGGGCGAAGAAATTGATGGATACCAGATAACCAACTAGCAAGGTGTGTGGATATGAGATTTGCGTCGAGAATGTCGCGCCTGGGAACGGAATCGGCGTTTGAAACGCTGGCCCGGGCGCAAAAACTGGAACGGGAAAAAGGAATCAAGGTCATCCACCTCCAGATCGGAGAGCCGGACTTTGACACCCCGCGCAATATCCGCGACGAGGCGATCAATGCCATCAACAAGGGGATGACCCATTATACGATGCCGGCCGGCATCCCGGAGGTCCGAGAGGCCATCTCCGAGTATTATTACCGCCTGCGAGGCGTCAAGTACCATCCCGATCAGGTCGTGGTTACACCTGGGAGCAAGCTGGTCATGTTTTCGGTCATCATGATACTGGCCGAGCCGGGAGAAGAGATCATTTATCCCGATCCGGGGTATCCGATCTATAAATCGGTGATCGATTTCACCGGGGCCACGCCGGTGCCGATTCCTCTACGCGAGGAAAATCAATTCCGGATGGATGTCAAGGAACTCCGACGCCTGGTGACCCCCAAGACCAAGCTGCTCATCATCAATTCTCCGCAGAATCCAACCGGATCCGTGCTTACCCGAACAGACTTGGAGGAGATTTACCGGTTGGCCTGTGAGTACGATTTCCCGATAATGGCGGACGAAATCTATTCGCGGATAATCTATGACATCCAGTATGATTCGATCTCGCAACTGGATTCGAAGCAGGAACGGGTTATCATACTGGACGGCCTGTCAAAAGTCTATGCCATGTGCGGCTGGCGCCTCGGTTGGGGCCTCTTGCCCAAGGTACTGGCTCCGGCCGTTGCCAGGCTGCAAACCAACATCACCTCCTGCGCCACCTCGTTTATCCAGCAAGCCACAGTCGAGGCTCTGCTGGGATCTCAGGATGCCCCGGCCAAGATGGTCGAGGAATTCAGGCGCCGCCGGGATTTCTTTGTCGATGGTCTCAACCAGATCGAGGGATTCTCCTGCCAGATGCCGCATGGGGCCTTCTATGTCTGGCCGAATATCAAGAAGACCGGTTGGGATTCCCGTGAACTGGCCGAGCATTTCTTGACCGAGTTGGGTGTGGCTGGGCTGGCCGGGCCGGCGTTCGGTGCCTGCGGCCAGGGATATCTGCGGTTTTCCTACGCCAATTCGATCGAAAATATCAAGACCGCCCTCAAGCGTATAAAAGAGGCCATGCCGGCGCTGATCAAGGAGCCGGTACAGAAGTAGGGATTAACTCCACGGTCAGGATGAAAGGCGCCCTGTGTGGCGCCTTTTTTCTTTGAAGATGGATGCACTCCCATCTTGTTGATCCCCACGTTTTTGTCTTGCGAACCGGCCCGGGTGACGATATACATACCGCCATGCTGCATGGTGTGGTAAAAGTTCCCGTGACCGACCTGAGGGCGTTGCCGGACGGAAAATCGGAGCGGGTCAATCAGGCGCTGTTTGGCACGCCGGTCGAAATCCGGGAGGTGCGAAAGGATTTTGCCGAAATTGCCTTGCTGGATCGATATAGCGGATGGTGTCGAATCGGGCACGTCGATCAGGTGGCCTTCGGCCCGTGGAGGAAATATGTCGCTCGGGCAAAGCACAGGGTAAGAGCGGAGGCCATCCTGGTGAAGGCATCCGCCACGGCCTTTGTCTACCCCTTTCGCCTTCATTTCGGCACCGAATTGGCAATCATGGGGGGCCAACAGGCACTGCGCTGGGAGTTGCCCAACGGCCTGCAGGGCCCGGTCAGCGCCGCCGGCCTGGCGGCGCCGCAAGAGAAGCGCACCAAGGGGGCGACTGGCCGCCAGATCGTGGGAACCGCCCAGCGTTTCCTTGGCGCTCCCTATCTCTGGGGGGGGATCACTCCCGCCGGCTTCGATTGCAGCGGTCTGGTGCAGACGGTTTTCCGTTTCCACGGCATCGCCCTACCGCGCGATACGAAAGACCAAATCATGGAGGGATTTGCGGTCGACCGGGCCTCGCTGCAACCGGGCGACCTCCTCTTTTTTCCCGGACATGTGGCGATATCGTGCGGCGGCAAAGGATATATCCACGCTTCGGCCTCGCGCGGCATGGTGATGATCGATTCCCTGGACAAGTCATCACCCAATTATCGCGAGGATTTGGACAGGGATCTGCAAACCGTCCGTCGGTTGTCACTATGATATGTGAAATCCGGCCGATCGATCTGAGGCTCAAGCGCGATTTTGTCACTGCCGGTGGACGCGCTTCGGTGAAACGGAATTATATCGTTGTTCTGGAAGGATACGCACTGGGCGAGGCCGCCGGCTCGGTACACTATGGAGCAACGGCGGGTCAGATTGAGGGGGATCTGACCGGAGCGGCTGACGAGATCGGAAGGCTGAGCCTGGAGGCCATGCCCGCATATCTAGATCATGCCGACGGAATGATCTGCCGCCCGGCCATGTGCGCTCTGTCGATGGCCTACGATGATTTTCAAGCGCGTATGGCAAGCCGTCCTTTGTCTGCCGGTTTTGATATCCCGTCGCCGCCCACTCTCAAGACTTCCGTTACGGCGTCGGTGGGAGACATCGGGGCTATTCAGGAATGGATCAACCAGGGGTTTGCTGCTATCAAGGTCAAAATGGACGCTGATCTGGGCCTGGCCCGCATGGTGGGGGCCGCCATGCGGCGATTTCCCGATATTTCCTTTCGCATCGACGCCAACGGAAGCTGGACCTTTGCCGAAGCAACGCGGATCATGGCGCTCCTGCCGGCAGAACAGGTGCAGCTCCTGGAGCAGCCGTTTCCTTCGGATGCCGTTGACGATTGGCTTAGGATGAGAGCACAAACAACCGTTCCTCTGGTCATGGATGAATCGATAGAGACTGCTGTAGATGTTGAACGCGCCGCCGGCTATGTTGATGGCGTCAATGTCAAACTACAGAAATCGGGACGGCTGGAAACGGCGGTGGAGGCGATGACAATAGCTCGCCGGTTGGGGCTGAAAATCATGCTCGGATGCATGATAGAGTCGTCAGTCGGGGTGGCCGCGGCCTATCAATTATCGTCGCTGGCCGACTGGCTTGATCTGGACGGCCGGCTTCTGATCGAGAATGATCCCTTCTCGGGGCTGATGTATCAAAATGGATCTTTGCATGTTTCAGGGAGAAGCGGACATGGCGTTTCGCTGTCGTAGATGGTGCCTGATGTGCCTTTTTCTGGCGACGGGTCTTTG
>CAZPEV010000080.1:0-8909 GCA_964585635.1 uncultured Ignavibacteriales bacterium | reverse complement strand
CCCGGCCGCTTGATCTGAGGGTTATATATCCGACCGAGGGGCAAGACCTTCCGACGGTGGAATCCACCTTTGTCTTTGGCTCCGTGCAGCCCGGCTCCCGCCTGGCCATCAATGGTACGGCAATTCCCGTTCATAAGGAAGGCGGCTGGCTGGCTTTCTTGCCCGTCAGACCCGGTCGGTTCGCATTTCAGCTTGGGGCAGACAGGAAAGGAATCCATGATAGTCTGACTATAGCGGTCAATTTCCCGCCGATAAATGATCTCTTGGATAGCCTTTTCATTATTCCGGAGTCGCCATGGCCGATCGATTCGATGTGGATGCAAGCCGGCGACATCCTTGATTTGGCCGTTACCGCGACGCCGTTCTGCCGCACCTATTGCATCATCGAACCAATGGGCGATACGATTCCGATTCTGGAGACTCCACCGCAGCCCTTTTATGGCGGTGGAACTATATTCCGGAAGCAGGAGCCGCCGCGAATGATATCCAGGGATACCATCCGGGGCCGTTATCGCGGAACATACCGATTACCCGCGGCAGTGTCTAAGTCGATCAGCCTTTCCTTCCATATTATTCTTCCTTCGGACAGCGCCATTGACCGCCTTCCAGGAGAAGACGCCGCCAGCGAATCATCGGCAGTGCGGCTGCGACGCCTGTCGCAGGCCGGTTCCTCGGCCAAGATAATCGGGCCGTTTCCCATTCGCATATTAGACAGCACCATTCCGAACGTGGTCGAATTCAAAGACAGTTTCACCAATGTGCGTACCGGACCACAAAAGAGTTTCTTGCTTCTTCAGCAACCAGCCGGCATTCGCGCCGAGATGTCGGGCCGGTGGGGAAGATGGTTGAAGCTGCGACTGTCGGACAATCATTTCGGCTGGGTGCCGGACACGGCGGTAATGTTTATGCCTCTTGGAACAGCCCTTCCGCATTCGTACGTTAAATTCATTCAAACGATTGCAGATACAGGCAAAACCACGGTCAGGGTATCGGTCGGGGCCAAGTTACCATTCCGCATAGATGAGGATCCCGCCGCCAAGTCATTGACGCTTCACCTGTACGGCGCCGATTCTGAAACGGATTGGATTCGGTACGATATGCGTGACAGTCTAATCGATCAGATGGTTTGGTCGCAACCCGAGTCAGGTCTTTATTTATTGAAGATCTTCTTAACGGACCTCCCGGTCTGGGGATATGATGCCTACTATGTCGGGAATGTGCTTCACCTCGACCTCATACGACCGCCGCATTGTCCCGCCGGATTGTCCGGTCTGCGGATCGTCGTCGATCCGGGCCATTCTCCCGATGCCGGCGCGGTCGGACCGACCGGCCTCACCGAAAAAGAAGCCAATCTGTCGATTGCTTTCCAATTAAAGAAAGTGCTGGAACGGGATGGGGCCAGGGTGATCCTGACCCGATCCGACAGTTCCGCCCTACCGCTTTATGACCGCCCGAAGATTGCGGTTGCGGAAAGGGCCGACCTTTTCATTTCAATTCATAACAATGCCCTGCCCGATGGCGTCAATCCCTTTGTCAATAACGGCGTTTCAACATACTATTATCATCCTCACTCGGAACCGTTGGCCCGCGAGATACAGCGCTCGCTGGCAGGCAGTTTGGGCCTCGCGGACTTCGGATTGTATTTTGCCAATCTGGCAGTCGATCGCCCAACCCGATATCCGGCGATCCTGGTCGAGTGCAGCTTTATGATGATTCCCGAGCAGGAAGCGCAATTGAGGACCGAGCGATTTCAAAATCGGGTGGCCCGCGCCATCGCCGATGGTCTCCAAGCGTACCTATCCAAAATCCGCTGATTGCCGTCCGGTCCTCTCATATTACGGTTGACATGACGACGGCGATTGGCTATACAAACGCCTTGGTTGTGGATTCAAGTACGAGAATAACAGATTGCCGCACCTTCCGCTGATACACATCGCCCTGGCGCTGCCGGATATGGGAGAGACCTTTGCCCTCGTGACGGCCGTCACCTGGTCGCTGGCCGTCATCTTGTTCAAGAAAAGCGGTGAGACGGCTCACCCGATCGGGCTGAATCTATTCAAGAATTTTGTGGCCATGGTTCTCATTCTGCCGACCATGTGGCTCTTTGGCGAGACTTTGTTTCGTCCGGCCGGGACGGATCAATATCTCCTACTGCTGGTCAGCGGCGCCTTGGGAATCGGCGTCGCCGATACGCTCTTCTTTATGAGCCTGAACCGTCTGGGGGCAGGACTGTCGGCGATCGTCGATTGCCTGTACAGCCCGTTTATCATCGGATTATCCATGTTATTTTTGGATGAGTCGCTCAACTTTTGGCAAGTGTTCGGTGTGGTCATGATTATTTCAGCGGTCCTAACCGCCACCAGTCGCCAGGAAAGCAGCCGGTTGGGGAGGAAAAACCTCTGGCTCGGCATTCTTTTCGGCGGCTTGGCGATGGGGATCAATGCCGTCGGCTTTGTCATCGTCAAGCCGCTGTTGGATCGCTCGCCACTCTTATGGGTGACCGAATACCGCCTGCTGGGCGGCATGCTGGTTCTGGCGGTGGTGCTGCTGTTTCATCCTCGAAGGCGGCCGATTGTCGGTTCCTTAATCCATCGCTCCGGCTGGAAATACACGATCTCCGCGGCGTTTGTCGGAACCTACTTGTCGCTGATATTTTGGCTGATTGGAATGAAATTTACTCAGGCCTCCATTGCGGCGTCGTTGAATCAGACCAGCAATATCTTTGTCTTCATTTTTGCCGCCTGGTTTTTGCGGGAGCCGATCAGTCGAACGCGGGTCATCGGAATCATTTTGGGCGTCGCCGGCGCCCTGATCGTAACCTTCACCTAACACCTGCGTTTGCTCATCGTATCTCCGTCTGACAGGTAATATGAAACGTTCCGTCGGCAGCGGGGCCTTCATCTTACGGTGGGCAAGCGTGTCGATGTGCCGGGACTTAGTCACCAACACAACGGACGGCATATCGGCGGTAGGCGACCCCTAAAGATATAGTTGATGATGTAAACGGCATCGCCGACATTGATAGCGCAGTCACAGTTGGCGTCTGCCCCCCCATGCAGGGAACCATAGTACTATCTATCCGTTATGCAAGCGATATATCATTGCCAAGATTTTAGGGATTATTGGTACCCCCGCCAGGAATTGAACCTGGACCAACAGCTCCGGAGGCTGTTGCGCTATCCATTACGCCACGGGGGCACACCGGTGCAAAATGATACGGGAACCATCCTCGGCTCCCGCTTGTTATGTTACGATAAATGTCCCTCGCTTGTCAACTCTTTTGAACAGTTCGCTTTCGAAACGATTCAAATAAAAAATTGACAATGCGCCGGAAACGATTAACTTTTACCGTTTATCTGTGGACATCTGACCGAACAGGCGGATAACGATGCGTTGGAGCCAAACCTATATACCGACCTTGCGTGAAGTTCCGGCCGAGGCCGAACTTATTTCCCACCAGTATCTATTGCGGGCGGGATACATGCGCCGCCTGGCGGCGGGAGTATATACCTATCTGCCTCTCATGCAACGGGTTATCGAGAAGGTCTCGCGGATTGTACGGGAGGAAATGAACACCGCCGGCGCCATCGAGATTCTGATGCCGGTGCTGCATCCAGCCGAGTTGTGGCAGCGCTCGGGCCGCTGGGAGACGATGGGGAAAGAGCAGATGCGAATGAAGGACCGCCATCTGCATGACATGGTTCTCGGCGGTACCCACGAGGAGGTCGTCACCGATCTTTTGGCGGGCGAACTGAAAAGCTACAAGCAGCTTCCCCTGAATCTGTATCAGATCCAAACCAAGTTCCGTGATGAGATTCGCCCTCGTTTCGGCCTCATGCGCGGGCGGGAGTTTCTTATGAAAGACGCCTATACCTTTGACGTTGACGAGGCGGCGCATAAGATTGCTTACCAGAAGATGGTTGACGCCTATTTCAAGATTTTCAAGCGGTGCGGCCTGCCGGCCAAAAAGGTCGAATCGGATACCGGCGCCATGGGAGGAAAGGCGGCCCATGAATTCATGGTTCCGGTCGCGACCGATGGCGGCGAGAATATTATCCTTTCATGCGATACCTGTGATTATGCCGCCAACATAGAAAAGGCGATCTTCCGCGAACTCAATCCGCCGTCGCAGGACAAGGAACTGAAACCGATCCAAGAAGTCGCCACGCCGAATGCGGCCACGATCGAAGAAATAACGGCCTTTCTGAGACTGCCGGCCACGAAGTTTGTCAAGACATTGCTGCTTATCGCCGACGGCGGGCCGGTGGCGGCGCTGATTCGCGGCGATCGACAGATAAACGAGGTCAAGCTCCGAAATCATTTGCGCTGTCTTCAGCTTGAGATGGCTGGTTCGGAGGTCGTGGAGGCGACCACCAAGGCCCCGGTCGGATTTGCCGGCCCGATTGGCCTTACTATCCCGCTCGTCGTCGATCCGGAAGTTGTGGCGATGACCAATTTCGTGGTCGGGGCCAATAAGAAGGACGCGCATATATTGAATGTTAATATCGAACGCGACTTCAAACCGACTGCCGTCATCGACATCAAGAATGCGGCGGCCGGCGAGGGGTGCCCCCGTTGTTCGGGGATACTGGCACAATCGCTGGGTATTGAGGTCGGAAACACCTTCATGCTGGGGACGAAATACTCCGCAGCGCTCGGTGGCAGTTTTCTCGATCAGCAAGGGCAGGAAAAGCCGTACATCATGGGATCGTACGGGATCGGCATCACCCGCACTACTCAGGCGGCTATCGAAAAATGCCACGACGACAAAGGGATCATCTGGCCCAAAGCGATTGCCCCCTATCAGATCATTGTGACGACCTTGAACGCAGCCAAACCGGCTCAGCAGGAGGCGGCCGAGCGGCTCTATCGGGAGCTTCAAGCGGCCGGATTTGAGGTATTATATGATGATCGCCCGGAGCGGACCGGGGTCAAGCTGAATGACGCCGATCTGATCGGTATTCCGCTGCGGATCGCCATCGGCGATAAGTCGTTGGCAGATGGGAAAGTAGAATTAAAATTGCGGTGTCGACCAGAGGTTGAAGCGTTGGCGCTGAGCCGGGCGGTTGAGGCTGCAGGGGAGTGGCTGGAGCGGGCGATTTAGTATTTTTCCATTGCTTTTAGTCGCTAATTTGTTATATTTCCAAGCTTTAGGTGGGGATAATCCCACTTTTTGATTTGGCCGGGAGAATGACTCCGGCCAATAGGTGGAGTTTGCTCTAATCTTCGACTCACTCCAGCCGGAGTACTTGACGGGTATGTTGACAGACTTGAAGACAGAAGTGGAAAAAGTCATAACGCCGATACTGGCCGGCGAAGGATATGATCTTGTCGAGATAAAGCTATCCCGGTTCAAACGAAATTTCCGTCTGCAGGTTTTTATGGATGCAGATCATGGGGTGACGCTCGGCGACTGCGCGCATATGTCGGGCCTGATGGGCACGGCGCTGGACATCGCCGATCTGTTCGACGGCGGCTATGTCCTCGAGGTTTCATCGCCCGGTCTCGATCGGCCGTTGCTCCTCGACCGCGATTTTCGTCGGCGGATCGGCAAATGCGTCGAGATACAGATGGTCGACGACGGCCGCGAGCACCTCATCCGAGGGGATTTGACCGGGATTGAGAATGGCAACCTGATCGTGTCGCGAGACGACGGCCTTGTCGAGATTGCGCTTGCCAAGGTTCGCCAGGGTAGGATAATCATCTAAGCGGAGACGTACGGATGGGGTTTGACGCACTGGAAGCGATAACGCTTATCGCACGGGAAAAGAATATCGATATGGACCTGGTTATCGAGACAATCGAGGCCAGTCTCCTGGCGGCCGCACGCAAGAAGTACGGCTATATCGACAACCTGTCGTTCAAGTTTGAACGGAAGGAGGGGGAACTGACCATGATCTCCCTTCGCACCGTGGTGGAGAAGGTCACCGACCCGGTCACCGAGATATCGCTCGATGAAGCGCGTGAGCTTGATCCCGAGGCAGCTCTGGATGATCAGATGGAGATCTTCATCGATCCCGTCGAAGAATTCGGTCGCAACGCCATCGCCTCCGCCAAGCAAATTCTGATTCAGCGCATTCGCGAGGCGGAGCGGGATCGGATCTACGACGAGTACATTTCACGGGTCGGCCAACTGGTCTCCGGTTCAGTGCAACAGGTCGACAAAGGAAACGTCATCGTCAACCTCGGCCGGGCCGAGGCGATCCTCCCCGTGCGCGAGCAGATCTCGCGCGAAAAATACCGTCAGGGAGACCGCATCCGGGCCATTATCATTGACGTGCAGAAGTCGCTGAAAGGGCCGCAGATCGTGTTGTCCCGCGTCAGTACCGAATTTATCGTGCGCCTCTTTGAACTCGAGGTACCGGAGATCTTTGAAAAGATTATTGAGATCAGGGCCTTGGCCCGCGAGCCCGGTGAACGCACCAAGTTGGCGGTCTATTCGGGCGATGAACGGATTGATCCAGTCGGGGCGTGCGTCGGGATCAAAGGCGTGCGGGTGCAGTCAATCGTCCGCGAGTTGAGCAACGAACGGATCGATATCGTCGCGTACACGTCCAACCCCGAGGTGTTTGTCACGCGCGCGCTGGCGCCGGCCAAGGTGGTGACGATGGATGTCTTCCTGGATGAGCGGGCCATGACGGTGGCCGTCGAGGACGACAAGTTGTCGCTGGCGATCGGCAAGAATGGGCAGAACGCCCGGCTGGCCTCGCGTCTGACCGGTTGGAAAATCAATATTATGTCCGAGACCGACTACAACAATATGAAGCGCCGTGAGGCCGAAATGATGGTTCCCATCGGAATGCTGAGCGGCGTCGGCGACGTCCTCGAAGAGCGACTGGTCGAGGCCGACATCACCACCGTTCAGGATCTGGCCAAGGCAACCGTCGAGGATTTGATGGAAATTGAAGGCATCGGCGAGAAGATCGCCGAGCGATTGATTGCCCGTGCACAAGAATATGTGATCGAAGTCGAAGAGAAGCGGCGCCGCGAAGAAGAGGAAGCGGCGGCCGTGGCCGGCGCGGCAGCCGAAGTCGTCGACGCCGAACCTGCGACGGCGGAATCTGAGGAAGCCGGCGAGATTGACCGCCCGGAACCCGGTGACGACAACGAAGGTGAACGGGCAAAGGACAACGCCAAGGAATGAGGGTATTCCAATCCGGCGATCAGGGAATGATCATGGCCAGACCAAAGGTCGAGCTTAGGGTGGAGGCGTACATTGGATACTAAACCGAACCGCATGCGCATCTATGATATTGCAAAAGAATACAAGATATCCAGTGATGCACTCCTAAAGGTGTTGCGCGGACTGGGATTTACGATCAAGTCGCACATGTCGATCGCTTCGGACGACATGCTTGAGGCAATTGCCAATAAATTCAAACGCGAGATCGAGGAAGTCAAGAAGGACGACGAGGCGCGCAAGCGCCGGCTTTTGGAGCTTGAGGCTCATAAGCGGCGCGAGGACGCGGAAAAGGCGGCATTGCAGCGAAAGGCGGAGGCGCAAGACAAGAAACGCAAAGCGCAGATTGCGAAGACGGCCAAAGAACGCGCGATCATAGAACTGGCGAAAACCAAGAAAGAGGCACCCCTGGAGACTGTTGCTGAAGAGAAAGAGATCAAGGTTCACCCAAAGGAAGCGCCCCTGCACCCGACTGCCAGGACAGTTATTCCGCCAGCGGAGCAGAAGCGCCGAGTGATCAGAGCGACGGGGGTCGGTCCTCCTGCGAGAACAGGCCCCGTCGGACATCTGCCGAAACCGGCCCGAGCCGCCGGTCCGACTCAGGCCCCGCAGCGAAAGCCGGCCGAAGCCGTTACGCGCATCAGCGTGACGCCGGACGCCGCCCGCAAGATAGAAAAGCAGTTGCAGCAGAGCGCCGCTGTGTCCAAGGCCGACAAACGTCGCAAAAAGCGGGATCGGGGAAAGAAGGGACGCGCCACGCATGTGGTCGATCAGGTGGCTGTCAATTTGGCCTTCAAAAAAACGATGGCTACCCTTGACGGAACCAAGCGTCCGCTAAAATACAAGAAACGGACCAGGGAAGACGAAGTGGTCGACGATAGCGCTCCGACCGTTGAGGTCACCGAATTCATGACCTTGTCGGAGTTGGCCAAGGTGTTGGACAAACGACCCGCGGAATTGGTTGGCAAATGCCTGGAACTCGGCACGCTGGCATCGATCAACCAACGGCTCGATATGGATACGATCGAGATGTTGGCCCTTGAATTCGGATTCAACGTGTCGGAAGTGGAAGAGGTGGGCACCGATGTCATGGAAGAGGAGGTCGAATCCAACCTGCAGCAGCGGCCGCCGGTGGTGACGATTATGGGGCATGTTGATCATGGGAAAACCACCCTTCTGGATCATATCCGCAAGTCGAATATCGTCTCGACCGAGGCGGGCGAAATAACCCAGCATATCGGCGCCTATTCAGTGGCGTCATCGGCGGGCACGGTTACCTTCTTGGATACTCCCGGTCATGAGGCTTTTTCCGCCATGCGCGCCCGCGGCGCTCAGGTGACCGATATTGTCATTCTGGTCGTGTCGGCGACCGAGGCGGTCATGCCGCAGACGATCGAGGCCATCAATCATGCTCGCGCGGCGGGCGTCCCCATCATCGTCGCTATCAATAAAATGGATCTTCCGGGAGCGAACCCGGACGCCGTTCGGCAGCAACTGGCCAATTACAATCTGCTGGATGAATCCTGGGGCGGCAAAACGATCATGGTCGAGATCTCCGCCAAAACCGGTCTGGGGATCGACCGCCTTTTGGAGATGGTATTGTTGCAGGCTCAGATGATGGAGCTGAAGGCCGACCACACGATTCGCGCTCAGGGAGCGGTGATCGCGGCCCGGGTGGAAAAGGGCCGTGGGCCGGTCGTGACGCTGCTGGTTCAAAAAGGGACCCTGC
>CAZPEV010000079.1:0-14139 GCA_964585635.1 uncultured Ignavibacteriales bacterium | reverse complement strand
GAGTCGGCATGGTGTTCCAAAAATCCACTCCTTTCCCGAAATCGATCTTCGACAACGTCGCCTATGGCCTCAGGGTCAACGGCATCACCGACCGCCAAATTGTCAACGAGGCGGTGGAGGAGGCCTTGAAACGGGCGTTTCTCTGGGAGGAAGTCAAGGACAAGCTGATTCACAGCGCCTATATGCTCTCCGGCGGCCAGCAGCAGCGGCTGTGCATCGCGCGGGCACTGGCGGTCCGACCGGAGGTGTTGTTGATGGATGAGCCGGCGTCGGCTCTTGATCCGATCTCGACCTCCAAAATCGAGGACTTGATTGCGGAGCTGAAAAACCAGTACACGATTGTCATTGTGACCCATAATATGCAGCAGGCGGCCCGGATTTCCGATTACACGGCCTTTTTCTACGAGGGATACATGGTCGAGTTCGGGCCGACCAAGAAGATATTCACCAAGCCGAATCTGAAGCGAACGGAAGATTATATCACCGGCCGGTTCGGATGATATCGGGGAGACTGACATGCCCAGGCACCTGCAGCGGGAGATAGAGAAACTGAAGAAACGGATCTTGGCGCTGAGCGCCGTCGTGGAAGAGTCGGTTCACAAAGCGGTAAAATCGATCGCCGAGCGGGACGCCCGGCTGGCCCAGACTGTGATCGACGCCGACCACGATATCGACGACATGGAAGTTGAGGTCGAGGAGGAATGCCTTAAGATATTGGCCCTCCATCAACCGGTGGCCATCGATCTGCGTTTCATCATCGCCGTGCTGAAAATCAACAACGACCTGGAGCGGATCGGTGATTTGGCGGCCAATATCGCCGAACGGGCGGCCTTCCTGGCCACGCGGGAGAAGGTCGATATTCCGTTTGATTTTCCGGGAATGTCGGAGCTGTCGCAGTCGATGCTGCGGCGAAGCCTTGACGCGCTGGTGCATCTCGACCCGCGACTGGCCCACGAGGTGATGGCCGCCGACGATCGCGTCGACGAGCTGCACAAGGAAATGTATTCTCAGATTGCCGACGGCATTCGCCGTCATCCGGATGGACTCGACAATTATATCAACCTGCTGGCCGTCTCCCGGCAACTGGAGCGGATCGCCGACCATGCCACCAATATCGCCGAGGACGTCGTCTATATGATTGACGGCGAGATCGTTCGTCATCGAGGGGACAGCTACTATTCGAATCAGGGCGGGTGAGCCTCCAGGCGGCGGCGCGAATGCCGACGATTGCATCCTGCGATAACTCATGGCGAGTAGGCCTGCCGGGCGAGCTTGATTAATTCCCAATAGGGGGGGGAGTAGCCGTTGGCCCGTCGGAATTCGTCCGCCAGAATCGACAGCCTCTCCTTTACTTCTTGATGTCGGCGCGTGAACCACCTGTTGCGCAACGCGGCGGTGGCGCTCATCCCTTCGGGGATCGGGCCGACGGCGCCGATTATGTTCTTGGCCAGGCTATAGGCTTTGACGATTCTGGCCCACGGCAGCAGCGGCCGATCATAATCGAGCGGCGCGCCCCGGTCGGCCGCCTCAAGCATAATGTCAACGACAGCGTTGTCAAGGCGGTCCTTGTAGAGGGTTTCATAATCCCGCCACTCTGCCACCACGCGAAGCTGGGGGTCGTACTCCAGATCCGACGGTTCCTGGGTGGTGAAATTCCTGACGCCAAAAGCGGATAACCAGGCCTTGATCCCTGGGCTGGACATATGCGAGAGTCCCGCCCATAGCCTGACCCCGAAGCGGCCGTACGCTTCCGAGACCACCTCGGAACAGAATAGCTCGGCGGAATCCTGGGAATCCATGGCGAAATCATATGAGATATGCTCGGTCTTGGCTCTGCCGAGGGCATAGGCGGCGGCCTTGTGCGGTAGCAGAGGGTCGGCCTGCATGCAGGGGAGGTCGGAGCGAAGGCGCAAAACCATGATTCGCAGCTTGGTGTCCCGCAAATAGGTATCGACGTCCGCTACGGCCACCCCTTTTTCAATATGGGATTCGATGATCGAAACGACGCCCCCGTTCTCAGCCACATGGACGAGGGCAATATGCGAGAAATTGCCGGGGTAGTCGTTGCCGCGCGCGATCAGGGCGGAGGTCGGCGCCCCTCCGCGCGAAACGAGAATGTCGCCGCTGTGGATCGTCACCCCCAAGATTGCGGCCGACGGCGTCACCGACGGCTCGTCGTCTTCCCGGGCGACCTCGGGCAGTTCCTCGCGCGGCGATTGCAGCATGACCTCTTCGAGGGCGGCCCGGCCGCCGTACAGGATCTGGTATAAGGCGTCCCGCGCCGCTTCAGAGTTCATATCCCAGCGGCGCGACTGATCCTTGACAGCCGTGCGCAACCGGCCGAAGGTCGTAATATATTCCGGCAGCCGCTTCGGGCAGGCGGCCAAAAACACCCCAAGGTCAAAGAAACGGTCTTCGATCCTGCCGAATTCGGGCGCCTCGGCCTCAAGCGTCTCCGAACGCAGCCGGGCGAGAAGGTTTTCCATGTCGGAAAAACCGGCGGAAATTTGAGTCGAAAGCTGCTCGCAGCCGAGGGACCGTGCTTCCCGGAACCGCGCCTCCAGAAGCGACCAGTACTGATCTCGGCTCCAGGCAAAAGGTTGGTTATTTCCCGCCTGTGGAACCGGGGGGGGAGAGTCGGGAATAAACAGCAGGGCATAGAGCAGACAGGGGAATGCGATCGCGGCGAGAAACCATTTCGTCCGTCGGGATTTCATGAGCATACGCTGTCCTCAGTCAACCAGATCATCACGCATTCGTACGACATTCCGGGGTGAAAAGCAAGGGAAGACTCTCGGGGCGGGGGGGGAGGCCGTATCGGTTTGCCGTTGTTGGGGTTATGGCAAAAATGGGTTCCTTCGGTTATTTTCTTAGTCATCGTCTGCAATTTATTCCCTGACAAGCGGTTGACAATATTGTGGTGACAGGCGTCCGGCGATGTTTCCGGGCGGGATATTTGGAGGCTTCCCGACCGCGCCGAAGACAGTAAGTCATTCCCAGGCTTGTGGCTCACATAATAGAGGGCGCAGGGACGATCACCACCGATTTAGGTGTGAAATTGACGATGGGATTTCGTATTAACTTAAATTCCAGTATGGAGATGCGGGAGCGTAGCGTCATCCAAAGACCCGGACGAACGGTTGGGCCACCAGCCTATTGCCCGTGACGTTGACAAAAGCCCCCTGAAACCAAGTTGACAATTCCGCAAATTGCGGTATATTAATCCAGTATTCCTGCAGTGGTTCTACTCCGAGGGTGATTATTGTATCGTGACGCGTCGCTATGCGTATAGGGCAAGGGAGGGAATATGCGGCTTCTGAGTATGTCTACCATGGCCTCAGTCGGGAGCATGGTGACCGGCTAATTGACCATCAAACCCAACCTCAGGGGGGAGATCATGAGACTGTTAAGGTCATTCCTGGCTTGCGTGGCAATGTCCATGGTGGTTCTTACGGGTGGAGCGTTCGGCGATTCCAGCCAAATAAGTTATCAAGGGCGTCTAACCAACACCGAAGGTAATCCAGTTGTAGACAACGTGTACGCATTCAAGTTCGCAGTTTATGATGCACCAGTAGGTGGAAATCAGCTTTGGTCGTCGATAGGATTCGTTCCCATCGACGTCAAAGACGGGCTCTTCAGCCATATGCTCGGATCAACCAATCCCATGCCGGATACTTTGGCCGAATACGATTCTCTATGGCTCGGCATAACGGTCGGACTCGACCCTGAGATGACTCCGCGCACCCGCTTGGCAAGCTCTATGTATTCATTCAAAGCAAAACAGTCACGCTATGCGGATACTGCCAGGCATTCCCTTGACAAAACGACTAATGCGTCAGAGTTGATAGCTGGCGACCTGGATACGGCCAGGTACAGCGCCTACAACGACCTGTTAAGCGAGAATCGAATAGGGGAGGGAAACGACCAAGTTGCCCCTGGAAACCATTCTCACATTGTCTCCGGAATCGTATGGGCGGAAGATACGACATGGATCGATGTCTATGTAACTGCTGCGGACGGCAACATGACACTCAAATCAATCACACTTCCTGCGGGTGGTATCTAGGGCCATTTTCGAATATTCTGGTATGTATGGCTTTTTGGCTCATCAAATTGTGGCGATGGTCAGATTCAAGTGAAATTGCTGGCCAATGATGACTTAATCGAGGAATCATCGACGCAAGTCGAGGGAATCGCGTTCTTGCGAACGGCAAGCTTTTACAATCCGCCAAATACCGTTCAGTTTATGCCACTAAGCATGGGGGGCTTCGAAGGCGCTGGAGTTACGCCCCCTAGGCAAATCGAAATTGATCCGTCTGAACCTGTAGAGATCAAGATTACCGCCCAGGCCGTAGGGACATGCACATTTCAACTAAGAGTAGGCACATTGGTAGTAGAGTATAAAGAGTGAATATCAGCCACGGATCATGATAGAGGGATATAGTTATGATAAATCGAGAACCCAGGCCTTTCCTATTGGCCACGTTTATATGCATTACCCTACTGGCTGGCGGTTATAGCGGTGCTTCCGACAGCAAGGAATCGCCATTGAAGCGGGAGACGCAGGTTGCCAAAAAGAATACGCCCAAAACCCAAGATATTTCGCCCACCGCTGGACAGGCAGCGCAGCCAAATCCAGTCGCCGCATTGGAATCCGGATATCAATCTATTTCGGTAATATCTGCGGGCGGCGAACAGATTGACTGGCATGTCATTTCCAGCGGGGGAACCAACATTGGCATGTCCGGCAGCTACAAGCTCAGCGGGACAGTCGGTCAAACCGCAGTTGGGCTGGGGACCTCGGCCAGTTACCATTTGAATCATGGTTTCTGGCAGGATTTTTCATGCTGCAATAAACCGGGCGATGCCAACAACGACAATGCCGCTAATGTTGGTGATGCGGTCTACATCATTAATTATATTTTCAAGGGTGGCCCAGTGCCTCCGTGTAAATGTGAGGGGGATGCCAACGGAGATGATGCCATCAACGTTGGTGACGCCGTTTATAACGTCAACTACGTCTTTAAGGGGGGTCCGCCGCCGATCTGTAACCTAGCAAATCCGATTTGCCAGTAGAGCGACAATACGATAAGTAATGAGTAGAAGTTCGACCACGAAGGGAGTACACTGATGAATGATCGGGCAAGGAATTGAATGGGAGAAGAGGCCCTGACTCGGAATAATATTTCGTTTTGGAGGAAAACATGAAGAATCCATCAATGTATTTTGCCTGCCTAGTGGCTTTCACGTTATTCTTTGTCCAGGCTGCCCTATGTATTCCAAGCCAAATCAGTTATCAAGGCCGATTGACTGATGCCAACGGTAACCCGGCACCAGACAATGTATACTCATTGAAATTTGCTATTTATGATGCGGCCACAGGCGGGGATCAGCTTTGGACAACGCTGGGATTTGTGCCAATTCAGGTTCAGAATGGTATGTTCTGGCACCTGTTAGGATCAACTAATGGTATTCCTGATAGCTTGGCCAAATACGATTCCCTTTGGCTAGGCATTACGGTTGGTCTTGATGCTGAAATGACACCCCGCACACGATTGGTGAGTTCTCTATACTCTTTCAAATCGCAATTAGCGCAACTTTCGGATACTGCAAGGCACTCTCTTGACAAAACAATAAGTGCGTCGGAGCTGACAGCAGGAACTCTTGATACGGCAAGATATAGCGCCTATGAAGATCTGGTTAACGAAAATAAAATTGGCTCAAATCCGGATCAAGTAGCGCAAGGTGACCACACTCATTCGAATCATGGGACAGAATTCTTCGTAGATTCTTCCTATCAGAGTATGACTATACCTGGCGGTCATGTTGAAGTAACATTCCGGACGATAACCATACCGGGGGGGACGATTAGCAGCTTTTTCCGAATTTACACGACTAATTTTGCGGATTGTCAATATCTGCATACTGATATGTATATCAACAATCAATATGTCAGCCAAGGGGATGGATATCGTACCGTCATGGTATTGACTGGCACAAGAGCGTCAGTCGACCTTTACAATGTAAATGGTTTTTGGATACAGCTTAACCCGTCACTCCCATTTGAGATTAAAATCACTGCATCTGTCGACCCAGGTCCTTGCAGCGTCAATGCTAATTACTTCGTCTTGGAATATGGACATTAAACGCCGGGTGCCCGCTATGTTTTCAAACATAACCTCTGGGTGTCACCTCCAAGCTTCGGCTTGGGGGTGATCTGCCAGAGCATCACACCATAGGCAGAGATTCATTATCAACAGGGATCGGCCCTTGTCCAAGACCCGCGTATTCTCGCGCGCTTGACCAGATCCAATCTTCCGGCAGAGTAACCAACCCCCGCCGCACAGGATTATTGTGAATATAATTGATGGCGCTGTAAATGGTCGCCGGACCGAACAGGTTTCGGTCATATCCGCCGCCATCCTGCCAGAAGCGATAGACAGTGTGCTTTTGGCCCGTTGTCATACATGCCAACATCGCGGGATCGTTTTGCCGCGCATAAGCCAGTGTCCTGCGAGCGACCGACTGCTTGATCGATTGAAGAATCTCGGAGATGGAATTCTCATCCAATTCAGGTTGAATGAGCAGGTGCACATGCTCAGGCATGAAGACGTAGGCCCGCAGGTGAAATCGTCGCCGTGACTTTGCGTGGATTATTGCGTCGGCCAGATAATGGCAGCTATCGCCTTGGGACAGAAGATCCTGACTGCCATAGCATGAAAAGGTGAGTTCATGGAAATGTCCGGCTATATTGAAACGACGACAGGTTTTGCGTATGCTTCCATCGGATGGATTTCTCGCCATGGCTGTGCCCTTATTCTTCACCCCCAAGCTGCGGCTTGGGGGTGCCACCCCTTATTATAATCTCTGCAAATGTTATATCAATCACGAATATGCCCGCGGCGGGCCAAGCATAGAATCGGGCCACCTTTGAAGATGTAATTGATGACGAAGACAGCATCGCCCAGGTTCACGGCGTTGTCGCCATTGGCGTCGCCGGGCTTGTCGCAGAATGACGCAGTCTTGGTCCCATCGGCAGGGCGAAAGAAAGGCTCTTCGCACGCCCCGGCTCCGTTAGAATCCATTGTATTTCAGCCGATTACCCGATCCCGGGAGTTTGCCGTGCGGCCGCGGCCTTCGCCTAAGCCAATTCGGAGCCGACCGGACCGAAGGTGTCATTTCCATATATGTGCCCTGCGGCGCGACGTTCCATTTGACATATAAGCGGAATAGACATATATTTAGGCCGGATTGACATTTCGGGGTGAGTGGTAATTGCCTGCCTTCCGACGGGGGGGTTACCATTTGTCCCGACAGCCTGGCCTTCGGCGGCGATTGTACCGGATCCGGATAGAGGCGGGGCTGACGGCTGATCTTCTTTACAACTGCATCCTGATGGGGAGCGTGTGCCATGTCGGAGTGTCTGCATCAATGGAACATGACCAACGTGCAATTCGGGTTCGTGGTTTTTGAAAAATGCTTCCACTGCAACAGCCTGGGGACCTATTTCTCGGCCGAAGATACGCCTATTCTGGGCGACAAGTATCGGGAGGGGGATTGCTACTGGAGCCGGGTGGAAAACGCCCAGACGTTTCGCTTCGACCTGCAATGCCGCGCCTGCGGCCGACAAGAAAAGTTCGGCGACCTGATGGGGCTGATGCACTGCACCGGCTGCCTAGCCGATTGCGAGGTGGAGGCGATGCAGAAGAAGTACGAGCGAGATAAGACCTGGCTTCTGGTGGCCTTCGGATTCATCTATAAGGACAAGCGGCAACCGCTGCCGCCGGGGAAGGTCGACATCCTGACGGACTATTTCAACCAGCGGCGCGACACCGCTCGTTCCCGGATCAAGATCGTCTCGTTCGACCTGATCAAGGACCTGTCGGTTTGCCGGGGCGACTTCATTCATGACGTCGGCATGCTCTCGCTGGAGCCCCCGGAGGAAAGAAAACACCTGTTTTGATTTCAGGAATAGACGTGCAGCACGTAAAGCAGGAGAAAATGGATGACCACGAAAGACGTGATTGACAAACTCGGCCTTCGGCCGCTGAGCACTTTTGACGACCGCGACGTTAACGGCGTATTCGTGTCCGACATGCTGAGTGACGTGATGGCGGGAGCGAAATCGGGCAACCTCTGGCTGACGGTGCAGACGCACAAGAGCATCGTGCCGGCGGCCAACCTGGTCGACGTGGCGGCCATCATCGTCACCAGCGGCAAGCAGGTGCCGCAGGAGACGATCGACATCGCCAGCAAATATAACATTGCCATCCTCGCATCCAATCTGCCGACGTTCGAGCTGGTCGGCAAGCTGTATGCGTTAGAATCCTTCAAGAAATAGCCCGTGGCCGGATGGGATATAAACATCGGGGTGGGGCGTCCTGACTGGGCAGCGGATACGACAACGGCAGGCATCAGAGCGCGGCTATGGAAATCGGCAAAGTAAAAGAGGCCCTGGAGGCCGTCGTTATCGAGGCCGAGAACGGCCTCGACGCCAGGGTGGAGCATGTCTATGCCTCCGACCTGATGAGCGACGTGCTGGCCTTCGGAAAACCCAATTCCATACTCCTCACAGGCCTGGCGACCCGGCAGGCGGTCATCTCGGCCCATATGGCCGAGTTCAAAGGGGTTGTCTTCATCCGCGGCAAGCGGCCCAAGGACGGCTCCGAGCGTTTCGCGCGAGAGCATCATATGATCCTGCTTTCGACCCATCTGGACATGTACGACGCCTGCCTTAAAATCGACGCCGTGAAGCGGGGCGGCCTGGCGCTGGGTGATACGACCCCGGCCAAACCGGTCAGCGATGAACTGCTGCTGTGCCGGGAGCTGCTCATCCGGGGCAACGACTTTGCCGGCGCCGGGATGGTATCCACGGAAGTGAAGTCGATCCTCAAAAAGATCGGCCTGGATCCCAAACTGGTGCGACGGGTGGCGATCTCGACCTACGAGGGGGAGATGAACGTGGTCATGCACGCCAAACGGGCCAAGGTCAATCTGTCCGTAACCCCCCGGTTGATTGAGGTCATCATCGCCGATGAGGGCAAGGGTATTCCCGACATCAACCTGGCCATGCAGGAGGGCTACACGACCGCCACCGAGGAAATGCGGGCCATGGGTTTCGGTTCGGGGATGGGATTGCCCAACATCAATCGCAACAGCGACGAGCTAATGATAGACAGCGAGGTGGGAAAAGGCACGACCCTCGTCATGCGCTTCAACATCTAACGAGCCAGGGCTCGCAGAGAGGATGATAGGGTGGCACAGTATTATCATGCCCATCAGGTCCTGACCGACCGGTGTCGAGGGCACTCGACCTGCCTGCGGCGGTGCCCCACCCAAGCGATCCGGATACGGTCGGGAAAAGCAACCATTTCCGAAGAACTGTGCGTTGACTGCGGCATGTGCATCTCGGTCTGCCCCGACAAGGCCATCGTCCCGATCACCGATCCGCTGGGAGAAATCTCTCACTTCAAGTACAAGGTGGTGGTGCCGTCGGCGGTGCTGTACACGCAGTTCGATCCCGGCATTCATCCCTATATCATCCATCTGGCCTTCAAGAAGCTGGGGTTCGACGAGGTGATCGACGTGGATACGTCCTATTCGGAGTGGGCGGCGGCGCTGAAGAAATATATCGCCCGCAACCGGAGCCGTCTGCCGCTGATCTCGTCGCATTGTCCGTCGATTATTCGCCTGATTCAGGTCAAGTACCCGGACCTGGTCGAGTTGGTCGTGCCGCTGGACGTTCCCCGGGAAATCACGGCCCGCGAGATCAGGCGCCGCCTTTCGGCCAAACTGGGGCTGAAGCCGGAGGATATCGGGATCTTCTATGTCGCGCCCTGTCCGGCCAAGATCGTCTCGATCAAGCAGCCGGCCGAGAAGATGAGATCCTGGTTTGATGGCGCGGTTTCCGTAACCGACGTCTATCCCATCATGTTGCCCCACGTCGTGGCGCTTCGGGAGGAATTCGACGAACGCCGGGTGCCCAAGGATTACACCTTCAACGTCGATTGGACCACGCTGGGCGGATCGGTGCGGAGCATCGAAGGCGAGAACTGGCTGATCGTTTCGGGCATCGATCACGTTATGAAGATATTCGACGATATCGAAAATTCGCGCCTGCGGAATATCGATTTTGTCGAGGCCCTGGCCTGCATGCTGGGATGTATCGGGGGCACCCTCTGCGTGGAGAACATGTACGTGGCGCGCGCCAACATTCTGCGGCAGGCGGCGCGGTACGACAACCGGCCGCCGATCGACGACGGTGAAATCGAACGGCAGTTGGAGGCGGGCTACTTCTATATGGAGAGCCACATCCTGCCCCGTCCCACCAAGTACTTCGATACCGATCTGGAGACGTCCATCAAGCGGATGAAGGAACGGGAGCGGATTTACCAGAAGCTGCGGCAGTCGGACTGCGGCTGCTGCGGGGCGCCCACCTGCCTGGCCTTTGCCGAGGACCTCGTCCGCGGAGAGGCCCAGTTGACCGATTGCATCTTCCTGGCGCACGGCGCCGACGATAAATGAGCGGTGGAAATCATGAAGGTCACCCGGAAGGAGGTGCTGTGAGCACAGAGTATCTGCCGAAGCTGCTGTCGGAGTATGCCGGCCAGGAGGGCGAATTGATCCCGATCCTGCAAGCCGTCCAGCGGGAAGTCGGCTACATTCCGGAGGCGGCCGTCAGCGGAATCGCCCCTTTCCTGCGCATCTCGGAAAACCAGATCTACGGCGTCGCCTCGTTCTATTCCCAGTTTCGGTTTACGCCGCCCGGCCGTCATGCCATCAAGGTTTGCCTGGGCACGGCCTGCCATGTTCGCGGCGGACAGATTCTGGCCGAGGCCGTGTCGCGGGAGCTCGACGTCGCCCCCGGCGAGACGACCAGCGACGGACGCTTTGACTTGCAGCGGGTGGCCTGCCTGGGCTGCTGCGCCCTGGCGCCGGTCATCCAGATCGACGAGGACATTTACAGCCGGATGACGGTAATCCGCCTGAAGGAGATACTGGCCAAATATGAATAGCTTCGACAACCTACGACGGCAGGCACAGCGGAAATGGGAGCTTCGGGCGGCCCGCTCGAACCCGGTGATTTATATCGGGACCGCCTCCTGCGGCCGGGCGGCCGGCGCCATGGACGTCCTCGCGGCGGTTCAGGAGACCCTTAAGGAAAACTCTCTGGCGGCGGAAATCGTCCAGGTGGGGTGCATCGGCCCCTGCTATCTGGAACCGCTTATGGATATCGCCCTTCCTGGAAAACCGCGCGTCAGCTACGCCAACGTCACCCCGGACAAGGCCCGCATCATCGTCAAAGCTTACCTTCTTCGCGGCGATCCTCTGCCCAAGACGGCGGTGGGATTTATCGGGGATCATGACGGCGAGACGTTCGAGGGCATCGCCCGCTTCTTTGACCTGCCGATGCTCAAGCCGCAGGTGCGCATCGTCCTGAGAAACTGCGGCTTCATCGACCCCGAGGACATCGATCAGTATCTGGCCAATGACGGCTACGTTGGTCTGCAGAACGCCTTCCGTAACGGGCCGGAGGGAGTCATTGCCGAGGTCAAAGAGGCCGGGTTGCGCGGTCGGGGCGGGGCTGGATTTCCCACCTTCAAGAAATGGGAAATCTGCCGCAAGGCGCCCGGCGACGCCAAGTATATGATCTGTAACGCCGACGAGGGGGACCCCGGCGCCTTCATGAACCGCTCCCTGATCGAGGGTGATCCCCACGCCGTCCTGGAGGGGATGCTGATCGCCGCCTATGCCATCGGCGCCACCCACGGCTATGTCTATATCCGCGCCGAGTACCCGCTCGCTATCGTTCGTCTGAAGAAGGCGCTGGCGCAAATGCGCGACTATGGTCTGTTGGGAAAGAATATCTTGGGCTGCGGCTTTGACTTCGAGATCACGATCAAAGAGGGAGCCGGCGCCTTCGTCTGCGGCGAGGAGACCGCCCTCATCGCCTCGATCGAGGGCAAGCGGGGCATGCCGCGATCGCGACCGCCGTTTCCGGCCATCGCCGGATTGCACGGCAAGCCGACGATCATCAATAACGTCGAGACGCTGGGGACGCTGCCCAACATCTTGCGCCACGGCGCCGCCTGGTATAATCAGTTCGGCACCCAGGGGAGCCATGGCACCAAGACGTTTTCCTTGGTCGGCAAGGTGCGCCGCTCCGGCCTCATCGAGGTGCCGTTGGGAATGACGCTGCGGCAGATCATTTTCGACATCGGCGGCGGCACCCGCAAGCCGTTCAAAGCGGTTCAAACCGGCGGGCCCTCCGGCGGTTGCCTGTCGAGCGAGTTTCTGGATCTGGCGGTGGATTACGAGTCGCTGACGGCGGCCGGTTCGATCATGGGTTCGGGTGGCCTGATCATCATGGATGAGGATACCTGCGTGGTGGATGTGGCCCGGTATTTCCTGGATTTTACCCAGAAAGAATCGTGCGGGAAATGCACCCCTTGCCGGGTCGGGTCGCGTCATATGGTCGAGATATTGGAAGGCATTACGCGAGGCGAAGGGAAGCCGGAAGATCTGATCAAACTGCAGGTGCTGGGTGAGACGGTCAAGCGGGGCTCGCTGTGCGGATTGGGCCAGACGGCGCCCAATCCGGTTTTGACGACCCTAAAATATTTTCGGCCGGAATATCTGATGCATGTGACCGATAAGCATTGCTCTGCCGCCGTCTGCCGCGAGCTGATCGAGTATCGCGTCGTTCAGGGCAAATGCACCGGCTGCCAGCGGTGCGTCAGCGTTTGTCCCACCGGCGCCATCACCGGCCCGCGGTCGGAACCGCATAATCTCGACCCCGGCAAGTGCATCAAGTGTCGAGCCTGCTACGAAATCTGCCGGTTCGATGCCATCGCCGGCGACGCTATCATTATCAGATCCAGAGGGAGAATCGCCGATGAACAGCCGGAACGGTAAACTCCATGTGACCATCGACAATCAGCCGGTCGAGACGGCGCGCGGCGCGACCATCCTGGAGGCGGCGAATGCCCACGGCATCTACATTCCCACCCTCTGCGCCCATAAGGACCTGACCCCGTACGGCGGCTGCCGGATGTGCATCGTCGAGGTCGAAGGGATGCGGGGATTCCCCACGGCCTGCACGACCCCGGCGGAAGAGGGCATGGTGGTCCGGACGCAGACGGCTCAGATTCAATCGGTGCGCAACGAAATCCTCAACCTGATGCTGAGCGAGCATCCCTGCAGTTGTTTGATTTGCGATGAAAAGGACGAATGCCGGCAATATTCGCTGACGGTTCGCAAGGTCGGCGTTACCACCGGCTGCCGGTTCTGTTCCAACGACGGGCAATGCGAGCTGCAGGAGGTGGCGGCCAAGATCGGGGTCACGGAGTTGAATTACCCCATCTATTACCGCAACCTGCGGGTGGAGAAGGAAGACCCGTTTTACGATCGCGACTATAATCTTTGCATACTGTGCGGCCGGTGTGTTCGCATCTGCCAGGAGGTTCGCGCCGCCAACGCCATCTCCTTCAACCAGCGCGGCCGCCACACGGTCATCGGCCCGGCCTTCAAGCGCACCCATCTCGAGGCCGGTTGCGAATTTTGCGGCGCCTGTGTTTCGGTCTGCCCCACCGGCGCGCTGTAGGAGAAATCCCGCAAATGGCGAGGCAAAGAAGATCGTGCGGTCACTACCAGCTGCGCGCTGTGCGGGATCGGCTGTCAGGTGAAAATCCTGGTCAAGCAAGATGAGGTGATGGGGGCGCTTCCCGCCGAAGAAAAGCAACTGAACGACGGCCAGCTCTGCGTCAAAGGACGCTTCGCCATCCCCGAGCTGGTCAACACCTACCGCCGCCTGAAACGGTATCAAAAGCTGGAAGAGGGGATGCCGATCGAGGTGACGCCGGATAAGGGGCTGGCCGTGGCCGCCGAGAAGCTGAACGGCTGCCGGCCGGATGAGTTCGGCCTGCTGATTTCCCCCAACTGCAGCAACGAAGACCTGTATGTCGCCCAGAAATTCGCGCGGACGGCGATGGGATCGAACCAGATCGATACCATCGCCCGGCGGTATTACGGCGATGGGTTCGACGCCTACCTGAGGCTGTTCCATCTGGCGGCGGAATATGCCGACTTGCGGCGGGCATCGGCGATAATCAGCATCGGTCTTGACACCCGCTATGGACG
>CAZPEV010000078.1:0-14197 GCA_964585635.1 uncultured Ignavibacteriales bacterium | reverse complement strand
TCGGCGGTGAAACAAAGCGTCTCACGCCTGGGCAGGCGATGGTGCTGCCGCCTATGGTACCGCATTCGGCCAAGACCGTATCAGCCTGCTACGTCATCGACGTTTTCCATCCGGTGCGCGAGGACTTCCGCGCCCTGGCCTCAGATAAGCGGTAACTCACAGCTTGCTGCCGGATGCGCGGTGTGAGGGCGCTACCCGAATAAAGATTTTGAATTATATAATTATATATAGACGGCACCCATCGATAAGTAATGCTAATATTTCTGAGACCCGGCCGAATGTCCGGGCCGTCCATCGTCGAACAATCATCTGGCAAACAGGATGCCGAAACCGACCCTCGTCAAGGACCTGTTATAATCCACCAGGCTTTCGCCATAGCCGTGGGATATCCGTATGCAAAAGAAGCTGAACTTACCTTTGGGGATCAGCCAACTGTAATTGACAACCACCCCGCCCTTGCCCGTATGCAAGTTGCCCCGGAGCATGATATGCGCGGCGTGATTCCAGGGGAATCGGTAATACAGATGGAGGTCGCTATAGCCCAAATAATCGGTGATATCGGGGTTGTCGTCACCAAGGGCAGCGTCCGGAGATGTTTTTTTCTCTTCGGGTATGCGATAGCGCAGCTTAAGATAGATGAGGATGTCGGTACGATAATAGTACGGGGCCGCGTAGAGCAGATTCCAGCTTCGTGAAATCGGAGGCTTCTGGCCGTTCGATTCATGCTCGAACCCCACATCCCCGCCGATCCGTCCCGAGTAGAAGTCAAACCGCTTGGTGCGGTAGAAAAGCTCCGGATTATAATCCGTTTCCCGAAACGGCGCAGAGTTGTTTTCATCATAGGCCTGCCAGAATGAAATCTGGGTATAGGCGAAATAGAACGGTGTGCCGAAGATGCGGTGTTTGGCGCTGATCTGGAAAACCGCCTCCGTTTGGGCGCCGTCGTATTTATTGGAGATGGTGACCGGCAACATGAACATTTCTTTATGCAGCGTCAGGCCGGACCCCTCCCGTGTAAACTGGAAATTCTCGACCGGGTCCGCCGCGCCGGACGCCGCCGCTAACAGAACGATTAAGAAAAAGAGCCAATAAAGAACGGCTATATATCGGGCCACGGATATCATGGCATCAACCTCCCGTGCTCACTCGCCTGCTGTCATGCCAAGCGAAGCCTATCGTCGCATCAACAAAACCGTCGTTCCCAAGACACCTCTTTTAGAAATTCCAAACAAAATCTATATATGGAAGCCAGTGGACTTCAGCCTCTACCGGTTCATCAGTATAATAGTCCACTTCCCCGCTGTGGCTATCATAGGAAAGCCCGAAGCCCAAATCGACCGCCATTTGTTCGCCGAAGAGTCTCAAGCCGCCGAAGCCGATCATACCCTCGTCCGTCTCTCCCGGGATAAACCAGCCCTCGCCGACCAGTGACGACACCCGGCTTAACCGATATTCCCCGCCCAGCATGGCAGCCGGTTTTTCGGCCATTCTATCCTCCGTGAAAGCGATGCCCAGGGCGCAGGAGACACTTCTGTCATCCGTACCGTACGTCAGGTTGCCCATCCCGAAATAGAAGGTCTCCTCCCAGAGCCGAAAGGCGATGACCGTGGCGGCCAGGTCTACATCTTTGCCCGCGGAAAACCTGTATTTGGGCATGACATAGAACATTTGATCATCCGCCCCGGGGATTATCGATGCGCCCCCGGAGATCATGAAGTTATCGGTTATGCCATAGGCCAGTCCCGGGAAGAATATCCACAAATCATAAAAATATCCTTTACCCGCTTTCAGCGTCCGGGCCGTCGGGCCAACCAGCAGACGGGTCCGGTTGGGATTCGGGAACCAGTATTTGCCGCTCTTCACCGATGAGGCGGAAATCTCCTTGATTTGTTTGATCTTGGTGGTGGCGATCGTCATTTCCCCCAAATCGGTTTGAAACTTGATTTCATTGTCCCCGACTTCGGTTATTCTTCCGACCAGGGTTGTGCCGTCCTCCAGTGTAATCATCTGGTTCGTGCCCTCCGGGGGGATCTGGAGTTTCCCGGAGTATGCGTGCACGCTGCCGGGGATAATGGCAGTCAGGCAAATGGCGAATACCAACATCAAAAGCATCCTTATCGCACGATGCATACAGAACCTCTCTTTCCTGTGTGATTGCCGGGCCATATGCCTACGGCCTTCGGTACATATATGCCATCAATCAAGCGGCTCGCGGGCGGTCTCCCCACGCCCACCAGACTCATAGGAACTTGACACCTACCATGAACGAGAACATACGATTCTTGGCCGAAGCGTCTGATGCGAGCAGCGGCCGGTTATGATCGGTCCAGTGAATCGGCCCGATGTCCCCTTCGTCCACCACCTTGCGGCCCGCATTCCATTTGGCCGGGTCAACGACATTGACCAAGCCCAGCGTGTAGCGCACATCAAGCACGAAATTCAATGATTTGAATGATTGAAACTCCAGATCGCCGCCGAGGACGACGCTGACATCCATGCTCTTCAGGCCGTCTTTGATATCGTGTTCCTCATCGCCGAAGAATAGGTGGGAAAAGAGATTCGCAGACAGCAGCGTACTTACCGCCGGTCCAACAAAAAGACTGGGAGTCAACCGGCGCGGGGGGGTCAGGGTATATTTAAACAGCACCGGAAGCTCCAAATAGTTGGACTCAAGCCCCGCGGAATAGAAAAGATTGCTGGTGGCCCCTCCCTTCTCGGCGTAAACCAGTTCCGGCTGGATGGCCGCCTTGGGTGACAGGTTATACGTCACAAACACCCCGGCCATAAACCCGCCGGAGCTGCCTTCCTCGAAGGCATCGCTGTTGGTGCTCAAGGAGCGCCAGCCGCCGCCGAGTCTGATTCCTTTGCCCGTGATGCCCTTGACGTACTCCTCGGCCGTGGCACAGACGCCGCAAGTCAGAAGCGCCGACAAAATAATAGCTATCAATTTCATAGGACATCCTTTCTTCCAACTGTCCAGGTCGAGCCATCTCCACGATTGAAACCCAGAGGGCGATGATTCCAAGGTGCTATTGTCAAGTCTGGAGACTCTGATTTGCACATAATTTGCCGCCGCTCGCCAATGGCCGAAGAGATGCAATGCCCATCAGCGATTATATCGCCTTAATGACAACAAATTAGACCAATTAAAAGAAAAAGCAATCGAAATCTGCCCTTCGTCGCATTCGCCTGTTTTCTATCACCTTTCGACCAGAGATTCCGCGCAGAGCCCGCCGCGGCGGGTCTACATCTGAGCGAATAGAATTCACCCGGCCGATCGGGACATCGGTCGGGCACAGAAGATCCATCCGTCGCGCCACCTGACGCGGGACTCTGTCGAGGCATCTCATGGATATCTGCCGGAAACAGAGAGGGCACAGGCATTACCGCCAATAATTCTGCCAATAATAGCACCGCATCCTAAAATACCATTGATATTGTAAACGAATTGCCATAGACTGGCGTTAGTGCCAGAAAATCGGCAGGTGGATCATTGAATTGATGATATGAGACAAGTCGGGGTTTCGAATGCATCCATCGATTCCCATGGCACACTGCAGATTGCCGGTTGGGCAATTCTGGCGAAACACTCCCGGACGAATCTGGGAGCAGCAGACGACTACATGATTGGACGGGATATGGATGGCACCCGACAGACGATTACTATTTTTCTCGGAGGGGATCAATGACAAACGCCTCCCTTGTCCAGCGCCGTGAGTTCCTCAGGACAACCGCACGCTGCCTTGCCGGCACCGCGCTTATGGGCATCACGCAACCGTTTTCATCGATTATCGCAGCGGACCAGCGACCTGCAGGCGCGCGCCGCTCGGCGCCCTGGGTCAGCTCCGACGTGGCAACGCTGCGACGCGTTATCATCAGCCCGCCGGATCACGATGAAGGCCTCAACCTTGAGGATCCGAGTCTGGGGCTGGAACCCTGGATCGATCGGGAAGATTGGCTGAACGATCACGCGGTCATGCGCGCTCTTCTCGAGAAGAGCGGCGCCGAAGTTTTGACCTTTGAGCGCGTTCTCGATGAGGCCATCGACGCGGCCCGCGCCAAAGGAGACTTCCGCACCTGGTTGCGGGCTATGGCGCCGGCTCTATCGGGCGATGAGAAGAAGGTGACCGCCGCGGCGCTAATGGGAGCCGCGCGCGAGCGGCTATACCCCCAGGACGAAGACGGCAACTACCGGTACCTTGTCAACGCTGACACCGTGACCTGGCCCCGTGACGTTGCCGTGATGCTCCCAACCGGATTGCTCATCTGTAACTTCGTCAGCGAGCGTCGGGTGTTCTCGGCGCATCTGATGCGTTTTGCGGCGGAATACGCGCCATCGCTGGCGCGCTACCCGGTCGCGTTCGACGCCATAGAGGAGCAGGTACTGGTAGAAGGCGGCGATATCCAGGTGGTCGACAACGATACTCTGTTGATGGGAGTCGGGTACCGCAGCGAACCAAGCGCGGCGCGGCACCTCGCCCGGCGGTTGAATATGAATGTAATCGCCGTGCGGTTGCGAAAGGCCGATTATGTAAAGCGCCCGCCCAAGGAAGCGCCGCTGGGACTCGCCACGATGTTCCTGCATCTCGACACCTGCTGCACGCATGTCAATGACAAACACGTTATCGTTCTGCCCTGGTTCTTTGAGAATGAGGCTGTCGACAAGAATCCGTTCGTTCGTGTATTGAAGGGTATTGCGCGGCATCCTCATGTCAAGGAGGAAGAGGCCGAGGAAGCCTTGTCATGGCTCGTGGAAATGGGCAAGGTGAAGCGGTACCTGGCCGGATCAGGCGAGGTCGACCCAAAGGTTACCGATGTCAAACTGGTGGATTATCTGCGGGCCGACGGCTATCGCATCAGCTATGTCGGCGGGCCGCCGCCGCCCGATGCCGACATAGATTACTTCTTTGACGTTGTCTATCGGGAACACCTCTTCCAGGCTGCAAACGTCGTTGCCACCAGCCCGGGACATATACTCTCCTTCGATCATTGTCCGAAAACGCACGAAGCGTTGCGCGCCGCCGGCATCGACATACAGGTATTCCCGGGGGCGAACCTGCGTCGCGGCTATGGCGGCCCTCATTGCCTGACATTGCCGCTTGAACGAGGCTGAAGCGATTGGAATAATTCCTAGCCGTGCTTGGCGCACGCCCCGAGGTTGTCCGCTTGCCCGGCCCGACTGACCGGCAACGCATATGAAGCCCGCTTTGTGATTGACAAAATCAAAGCATGGCTGTATATTATAAACGCTGATTTAAGGCAGTACCGACCAAACTACAGATCGTACCAACTGCCACCGGTGATTATATCGATTGACTATTAGAACAATAAGGCCTAACCCGCGGAGGTTGAGTATGAGCAACACAGCAAAGCTCGGCAGGGTCATGATGGGCGCTCTTTTCGTGGCCGCCCTGACCCTGGTGTGTTTTTCGCCGAGCGTCGCCCAATGGGAAGATCGGGGGGACCTGAACCTGAACGGCCTTCCCTTCGAACTGGCAGACCTCGCCATTTACGCCGACTATTTCGCCTCAGGCATCCCCTGTTTTTTCATTGAACCGGAGAGGCAGATCGCCGCGACCGACATCAATATGGATGGCCTTACGCTGACGGTGGCCGATTATGTCATGATGGTCCGCTTAGAGATGGGTGAGGGCGATCCACCGCCGTCCTCGGCCGACACCTTTCCCTCGACTGTCGTCTATGGATTTACCGATTCATCGCTGATCGTGTCGGCCATATTTGGCGTCTCGCCGGCATCAATGTACCTGCAATTCAAGTCCCCCGGCGCGACAACATATGCCCCGCGTCTGCTGGCGACCGGCGGGTCGATTTCGCTGGGATATGCCGAGGCCGGTCGGTCGCTGTCAGTGCTCATTACGGGCATGGAGGAGATCCCGCCGGGAAGCGCTTATGTTCCGGTGATGGAATTGGTCTACCAGGGGGACCAACCGATACCGCTCGCGGCGGCCATTCTGGGGAGCGGTGGCAAGCGGGCTTACCTTGAAGCCGATTCGACTTTTCAATTCGGCGACGCCAACGGCGATAAGGCGGTGAACATCGGCGACGGCGTCTATGTGGTCCAGTATGTCTTCAGAGGTGGACCTCCGCCGTATCCGCTGCAGGCCGGCGATGCCAACTGCGACCGCGCCATTAACGTCGGCGACGCTGTTTCCATCGTCAATTACATTTTCAGAGGCGGCCCGGCCCCGGGATGTCAATGATTGTGGTGCCCCGGCCCTCTGGGCCGGGATGCTTGGTTATCTTATGGGCACAGGAACCGATTTGTGAGGCGGCGGGAACCCTTTCCCGCCGCCAAAAGCTGCCCTGTGCCTGGCGCACTCCCCCGTGCGCCAAAGGTACTTCCTAAAACAAAGCTCTGGTGCACAAAGGCGTGCACCAGCCACCAATGCCACCCCCGCGAACGCGGGGGCCCAGGCAGAACAGGGATAGCAAGATGCGCACACGTGATGTTATGGCGGCATGGATTTCCGCGTGCGCGGGAATGACAGGGGATCTATGCTTAGCGCACCGCGCTTTTACAGTAGAATCGGATGCACAAAAAAGGCAGCGGATGAGGACATCCGCCGCCCACAGATGTTCGTATCATTAAACTCGCCGCACCTCGCTCAATCCGCCTGCATGAAGGGGTAGCGGTAATCCGTCGGAGAGACCAGCGTCTCCTTGATCGTGCGCGGCGAGGTCCAACGGATCATGTTCAGAAGCGACCCGGCCTTGTCGTTGGTGCCGGACGCCCTCGCCCCGCCGAACGGCTGCTGTCCCACCACCGCCCCGGTCGGCTTGTCGTTGATATAGAAATTGCCGGCGGCGTTGCGCAAGATTTTCGACGCCAGCGCCGTCACCTGCCGGTCGCGGGCGAAGATCGCCCCGGTCAGGGCATAAGGGGAGGTGTTGTTGCACAGATGCAACGTCTTTTCGAAGTCGCCGTCCTGGTAAACGAAGATCGTCAGCACCGGGCCGAAGATTTCCTCCTCGATCAATTTGAAGTGCGGGTCGGTCGTGACCACCACCGTCGGCTCGATAAAATATCCCTGGGATTCATCATACCTGCCGCCCGCGATGATCTCGCAGTCGGCCGATTTCTTGGCGTAGTCGATATAGGCGGTGATATCGGCAAAGGCGTTCTTGTCGATGACGGCGTTGATGAAGTTGGTGAAATCCTCGGGCGTGCCCATCTTCAATTCGCCGAGTTGCTTCACCAGGAGGCTTTTGACATCGTCCCACAGCGAGGCCGGAATATAGGCGCGCGAGGCCGCCGAGCATTTTTGCCCCTGGTACTCGAAGGCACCGCGGGTCAACGCCGTGGCCACCTCGATCGGGACGGCGGAGTTATGCACGAAGACGAAATCCTTGCCGCCGGTCTCCCCCACGATCCGGGGATAGCTCTTGTACCGGGCGATATTCTCTCCGACCGTCTTCCACATGCTCTGGAACACCGCCGTGGAACCGGTGAAATGAATCCCGGCCAGGTGCGGATTTTTCATGATCAGGTCACCGACGTCGGCCCCACGGGCGGTGATCATGTTGACGACACCGTCCGGCAACCCGGCTTCCTTGAGGATGGTCATGATCATATGGGCGGTGTAGATGACACTCGAGGCCGGCTTCCAGACGGCGACGTTCCCCATCATGGCCGGCGCGGTCGGCAGATTACCGGCGATGGAGACGAAGTTGAACGGCGTCACGGCGAAGACGAACCCCTCCAGCGGACGATAATCCATATAGTTCCAGATAGCAGGCGCCGAATCCGGCTGCAGGTCGTAAATCTGCTGCATGTAATAGGCGTTGAAACGAAAGAAGTCGGCCAGCTCGCAGACGGCATCGATTTCGGCTTGAAAAATGTTCTTGCTGTGCGCCAGCATGGCGGCGGCGTTCATATACGCCCGCCAGGGGCCGGAGATCAGGTCGGCCGCCTTAAGGAAGATGGCCGCACGCTGCTCCCAGGGCAGGTCGTTCCAGGCCTCCCTGGCCGCCAAGGCCGACGACACCGCCAGCTCGACCTCTTTCGGGCCGCCCTGGTAATAATGGCCCAGTTCCAGCGTGTGATCGTGCGGGGCGGTGATTTTAACCACCTTGTCAGTCGTGACCTTCCGGCCGCCGATAATCATCGGGATATCGACCCGGCGCGACTTCAGGTCGGACAGGGCTTTTTTGAGCGCCGCCCGTTCCGGCGTACCGGGAGCGTAGCTTTTGATCGGCTCGTTGGCCGGTTTCGGAATTCTATAGTTGCCCATTAAATCCTCCAGTGCGTTCTATTTCTCATTTCTTCAAGGCGGGAGTATACACATTTTCCGCGGCGAATTCAAGCCCGCCGCAAGACAACCGGACAATCGTATACCCGGCTGCCTGGCAACTGTCGAATCTGCTATAGTCGGGAACGAAACGTCCTGCTACACGGCGCGCATGCAGTCGATCAGGAAGTCAGCGTTCAGCTCGATCCGCTCATCAACCGATTTGATCAACTCCGACGACGCCTGCGGCCGCTGACCATGCGCCAAATAGACGATCACGCCCAGGTCCTTGACAATCCGCACGGCGGGGACATAATCGCCGTCGGGGGCGACCAGAATCAGATGCTGAATCTGCCCGCGGGCGGACATCTCCACCATGTGGGCCGCCAGCATGACGTCGACCCCCTTTTGCTGGAAGGTAAAGGAGCCGTCGTCGTTGAGAATTCGCTGGGTGCGGCCCAGGTAGACGTCGAATCGGGGAAGATGCTCCAGCCGGGTGAAAAAGCCCTGTTTCTTCTTGTGCATCTCCAGTTCCTGATCGGTCGGCGTCCGTCCGATCCAGGGGAGGGCGTGGTAATAATAGGTGCGCAGCAGATAGAGGTCATGCTCGGCGTTGGTGCTGACGGTATTCACCAGCTTGTTGACCAGCTTGGCGTAATCGACCGCCGGAGAGTTGTGCTCCTCGGCCAGCATCCGCTCCAGATAAGCGCCATCGATTTGTACGGCGACACGCATCGAATGATTCTCCTTATGATAACGTGGTTATCATGGTTGGGGCGCCGTGGCGCCCGTTTGACAATAATGCTACGGCGCCGGCACCTGAACCTTGAAATCATTTTTCGCCAGCAGCGTTTCCTGCCGCGCCCGCACGGCCGCCTCGGTCAGCGCAAAACCGGGCCCGACCTGCTCGATCATGATGGAACTGACGCAGGAGGCGAATGTCCCGCAACTGCGCAGCGGTTCGCCGTTTACGAAGGCATGGGTAAAACCGGCCATATAGGTATCGCCGGCGCCGGTGGCGTCGACCAAGTCAACCTCGTACGGCGGAATCTCGATAAACTCGCGGCCGTCGTATATGATCGAGCCGAGTTCGGCCAAGGTGACGATCACCAGCTTCGGCCCCCAGCCCTGGATCATCCGGGCGGCGGCAAACGGATCGCAGCGGCAATCGATACCGGTCAAGACCCGGGCCTCGAGCTCGTTGGGTTTGACGATGTCGAACAGCGCCAGGATCTCTTCGATGCCATCCGGTTTTTCATGGTAGATGCGGCCGTTTTCCCCGGCGCCGCGCAACAGTCCCTGGGGATCGCAAAACAGCAGGCCGGCGAATCGCCGCCGGATATCGCGGATCAACTCGAACGAAATCTCTTTGAGAATCGGCCCGACCAGCACCGCCTCGGCCTCTCCCAGCAGAGTGTCACCAACCTCATCAATGGCATCGGCCCGACCGAGAAGATCAAGATGGCGGTTGCCGAAATCATCATAGTAGATCAGCGAGAAACCGCCCGTGGCATGCGACGGCCGCGGCGAGGCGATGATCCCGTACCTATCCATATCGGCGGCAAAGGCCGCGGCGAAATCGTTCCCGATCGATCCGACCAGAGTTACCCGACGGCCCAGCCTGGTCAACGCCAGCGCGGCGTTGGTGGAGCAGCCCGACAGCACCCGCCCGTCCGTCTTGATCTGCCGGGTTTCGATATAGTCGTAGACCGGGTTTCCCAAAGCCAGAATCATACTATTGCCGGCGTTTCAGTTCCTTGTGGGCGAAGACGAGACGTTGAACGGAGGTGATAATCGAGGCCGCACCGACGACGATCAGGGCATAATCAAGAATGTACCGACCGGGGTAGAAAAATTCGAGACCCGCCCCGACGATAATCAGCGTGAACTTCTCCAGCCTGCCCATGAAGCCAACGGCGCAGGAGGGCAGGTTGCCGATCGATTCGGCCGCGGCGCGGGTATACGACGCGATCAACATCCCGAAGAGGGCAAAAATCGCCGACCCGGGGTGGCTGTGGCCCGACATCCCCAGTCCCAGCAGGATAAAAAACTCGCCATACCGGTCGGACACGTGGTCGAGGATGCCGCCGAAGGTGGTGCCCATATTGCCGGCCCGGGCGGTGGCGCCGTCAAGCATATCGGTCAGGGATGTAAATCCCATCCCGATCACACCCCAGAGCAATTGCCCCCGCCAAAAGAGGATTCCCGAGGCGATGGCGCACGCCAACGAGAGTCCGGTCAGAAAATTCGGGGTCAAACCGATTTTCCGACAGTAGACGCCCAGATGTGTGGAGGTTTCCTCGTACAATTGTCGGCGACTATGATGCAAACGCTATCCTATCAATAATTCATCCATCATTATTCAGGCGGTGAAATATATGGCCATCGCCGACGCCGGTCAAGACGTTTTTATATGCCGGCTCGGACGGTTTCCCTTCCAATAAGAGACGGACGGAACGGTTGGAGTCCGCCACGGGCGGCGGCCTTGTCCCCCAATTAGCCCTTGACTAAGTGGGCCGTGACCGGAATATTGGAATCACTATCACACGCAAGCAGGGACAACGCACCCGCGCCGCCTGCGCCTATGACAGAAGGACCATCCGATGCCTGACTGGCCGATAAAGCTGCCGGCGCCGCTCCGCCGGGGAGATTTGATCATTCTCTTTCTCATAGCCTTGTCGTTGCGGCTGATGATGCTGGCGGCCAGCAATAATCAGGTCGGCACCGCCGGGGTTTTCGACAAGTGTTTCGACTGCAACCTCTACTACAAGATGGGCCAGGCGATCGTCGCCGGGAAGGCGGCCGACGTCGAAAACGGCTTCTTCTATTTCGGACCGGGGTATGGATATTTTATGGCCCTCAACGCCTGGCTGGTGGGCGCGCGCCCGGTCATGATCATCATCATCAATATCATCCTTTCGTCCCTGTCCTGCCTGCTGATCTATTCGTTGGCGATGCGCCTCATCCGATCCTATGCCGTCGCCATGGTTGCCGGGGGGCTTTTAGCCCTGTCGTATACTTCGATCCTGCTCAGTTGCTGCACTTTGTCCGACACCTTTTTCTTCTTCCTGTTTCTGTCGGCGCTGCTCGTTTATCTGAAGGCGCTCGACAGCGGTTCCTGGGTCATGTTTGTGCTGACGGGACTTATGACCGGGGCGGCGGTCTTGACCCGTTCGGTCGGCCAGTTCTGGTTTCTGATGATGATCGTCCTGGCCGCCCTGTTTGCCTGGCGGCGCGATGATACGTCGATGACGCACCGATTTCGCCGGCGGGAGCTGATCATCAAGGTCGGCGCGGCCGTCCTGATTATCTTCGTCATGATGGGGACCTGGATGGCGCGCAACTACCGGGTGCACGGCGTCGCCACGCTGGCGATCACCAGCGCCAACGGCCCGGCCAATCTGGTGGCGATTACCATGGAACGGTTGACCGGCAAGGGGTCAAATGAGGTCTTGGGGCAATGGGTGCAGGAGTACCAAAAAGCCACGGGCAAGACCGAGGTCCCCCTGGGAGAGTTGTTCAGACTCTATAGCCAAAAAGCCCGCCAAGGGATCGATTCGCTGGGGTGGAAGGTGTACGCCACCTACTTGTCGGTCGTCTGGGAAAATCTGAACGAGATCAATTACTTCCACCGCATTTTGATACCGCGGCAGGATGGCTTTACCATTCCGATCGAGCGCCTGATCAAAGCCACGAGGGAAAACTACCTCAACTTCATTCTGTCGATGGCGGGGCTGGTGATTCTGCTTTGGCGGCGGCAGTTTCGCACGGGGATAATTTTGGGGGGAATCTATTTCTACTTCGCCTCGATGATCGGCTGTTTCCGCTGGGCCGGATCGCGCTACTTTTTCCCCGGCCAGATCGCGGCCGTGGTTTTGATCGCAGTGACATTGGTCTGGCTGGGATCATCGATCATAAAACTGGCGCATATCATCCATCCGCGATTGATGCCGGTTCGTTCGACCGAGCCACCGGCAGGCAATGCGTGATACATTCTTGCGCGCTCAATGATGCGTCGAGATGCAAACCGCCCGGTCGGTGACCCGGCCGGGCGGTTAAATAGATTGCATAATATCCAAATCTAGAGGCAGGTGATCTTGCCGCGGTTCTTTGTCACCTTTGAGGTCGCATTGCGGGTGTCGAAGACCAGCTTCGCATTGTCCACGATCCACTGGTAGTCGAAATCGGTGTGGTCGGTGACGATCACCACCAAATCCGCCTCACTCAGAAGCGCCGTCGTCAGCTTGGTCGATTTCAAGAGGCCGTCATGCCACTTGATCTGCGGCACGTAGGGATCATGGTATTTCAGCTTGGCCCCCAGATTCTCCAACAGACGGATGACATCCAGCGCTGGCGACTCGCGCACGTCCTGGATGTCCCGCTTGTAGGCGATCCCCAGCACCACGACCTTGGCTCCCTTGACCGCCTTCCCCTGCTTGTTCATCAGCGAGGTGATCCGCTCCACCACCCATTCCGGCATGTGCGAGTTGATGTCGCCGGCCAGCTCGATGAAACGGGCGTAATAGTTCAGCGATTTCAGCTTCCACGACAGATAATGCGGATCGATCGGAATGCAGTGTCCCCCCAGGCCGGGGCCGGGATAAAAGCGCATGAAGCCGAACGGCTTGGTGGCGGCGGCGTCGATGATCTCCCAGACGTCCAGCCCCAGCCGATCACACATTACCGCCATCTCGTTGACCAGCCCGATATTGACCGAGCGGAAGGTATTCTCCAAAAGCTTGACCATCTCGGCCGCCTGGGTCGACGACACCGGATAAATATTGGGGATCACCTGCTCGTAGTACACCTTGGCGACCTCGGTGCATTTCTTGGTCGTCCCGCCGACCACGCGCGGCGTGTTCATGGTGGTGTAGACGGGGTTTCCGGGGTCGACCCGTTCCGGCGAAAAAGCGAGATAGAAGTCCCGCCCAACCTTGAGGCCGCTCTCCTCCAGCTTCGGCAGAATCACCTCGACCGTCGTGCCGGGGTAGGTGGTCGATTCCAGCACGATAAGCATGTCGCGGTGCAGATGCTTGCGGACCCAGTCCAGCGACGCCAGGATGAAGCTGATATCGGGATCTTTGGTCTTGGACAGGGGTGTCGGGACGCAGATCGAGACGCAATCCATCCTGGCCAGTAGGGCGTCATCGGTCGTGGCTTTGAGATAGCCCGATTTCACGATCGGCGCCAGATGGTCGTCGCTGATATCATCGATATACGACTTGCCGGCGTTGATCATCTTGACCTTGTCGGCCAGGATGTCGAACCCGGTGACATGAAATCCCGCCTTGGCGAATTCCACCGCCAGCGGCAGGCCGACATACCCCAGGCCGATCACGCCGATCGTGGCGCTTTTATCTTTGATGCGGTCGATCAATTTCTTTTCCATGACTTGTTTCACCTCACGTCAGTTATGTTACGACAATAATCGAGCGTATCTTTGAGATTCGTCTCGATAGCAAAAAGCGGTCTACAGCCGACTGCTTTGCGGGTGACGGCGAAGCTTCCCTGCAGCACCGGAATATCCACCTGGCGCGCCAGCCGCTTATCCGGCTGCACGTGTATCGGTATATCGGAGAAAGCGATCAGCTTGTTTAACAGATCCCGGATGGAATAGGCTTTCCCGGAGCATAAATGGTACGTCTGGCCAATCTGTCCTTTGGCCGCCAGCAGACGGTACCCGCGGACGATGTCGCGGACGTCGGACAGGTCGCGCCGCGCGGATAGGTTGCCGACCGTGACCCCTTTTTTCCCCCGCGACCGCTCGGCCGCCACGATCTTGCGGCAGAAGGCCGGGATGACGAATTCGGGATTTTGGCGCGGGCCGGTATGGTTGAAACAACGGGCGACGATCACCGGCACCTGATACTGATCGGTGTACATCCGGGCCAAGTACTCGGCCGCCGCTTTCGATTGGGCGTACGGTGAGCAGGGATTGAAAAGGTGGT
>CAZPEV010000077.1:13012-14272 GCA_964585635.1 uncultured Ignavibacteriales bacterium | reverse complement strand
GCACAAATCAAAGACATCGAGGCCAAGCTCCCCTTTCCGCTTAAAGGGTTTGATTGCGACAACGGCTCCGAGTTCCTTAACCATCACCTGGTCCGATACTTATCTACTCACCAACCCAAAGTCAGATTCTCCCGATCACGACCCTACAAAACAAATGACAACGCCCATGTCGAACAGAAAAACTGGAGCCATGTCCGGCACCTGCTCGGATACGACCGCCTTGACAATCCCCAATTGGTCCACCTCATCAATGACCTGTATGCCAACGGCTGGAGCCTCTTCCAAAACCACTTCTCCCCCACCCTCAAACTCCTCGAAAAAAAACGACTCAACAGCACCTACTATAAAAAGTACGAATCGCCTCAAACCCCCTACCAAAGACTCCTACAATCCCCCATGTCTCAGACCAAGAAAAGAAGATCCTCAAAAACTGCCACCAAACCCTTGACCCCTTCATTATCAAACGACACATTGACACTCAACTGAAAGCTATCTTTAAACTGGTTACGGTAACCTCACAGGTGAGAAAACGCCTCTGACCCCTCGGTAACATCTTTCAATGAGGCAACGCGCGTATAGAAATGCCTGCCTGTCCGTTTCGGCCAGGCAGGCATCGACTCAATGAATGTAATCTTCTCCTGTTTCAGGTCCGTTCTATTTCCACCCATTACAGCGATCACGCCACACGCAGCAGGTTGGCGGCTTCGGCCCTCCCTTGAAGACATAGTTGATCAAGTAAACGGCATCCCCGACGTTGACGCTACAATCGCCATTGGCGTCACCGCTGCACTTGCCGTTCACCGGCGCCGGGCCGCCCTTGAAGACATAGTTCACAACATAGATGGCGTCGCCGACGTTCCAAGCAAGGTCGAAGTTTGAATCCCCCACCCGGCAATTACACAGCGGCGGCGCGGGACAACCACACTGAACAGGGGCAGGGCCGCTCTTGAAAAGGAAGGCATTCAGATAATCGACGTCATTCCAGTCAATGCAGCAATCGCCGTTGGCATCAGAACCGCAGGGACAAGGCGGATAGGTATTGCTGCTCAGATAGCTGATCAAGATGGTGACGTCGGAGACATTGACGCTGCCGTCATTGTTGACGTCTCCGGGACCCTGTCCAAGGCAACTAGAGGGGCACCGAATTGGCTGTCGGCAGGCGCACGGTACCGGCGGCGCCCCGCTGCCATATATGTAGTTGGCGAGGTAGGTGACATCCTCGTCGCCCGCCTTCTCGGCAGCTACTATGTCCTCTTTTAG
>CAZPEV010000077.1:0-13002 GCA_964585635.1 uncultured Ignavibacteriales bacterium | reverse complement strand
ATCCTCGTCGCCTATACAGCAATCACCATTGGGATCGCCGTTGGCCAGCGGGTTGGGGGCCGGGCCTCCCTTATGCAAATAGTTGATCAGGTAGGTCATATCAAGGCTGTTGATTACCCCGTTACCGTCGGCGTCGCCAGGTTTTTGCCGGGGATCGATGCAGGTACAGGTGACCGGCGCCGGACCATCCTGGAAGATGTAGGCACTTAGGTAATCAGCGTCAGCCTGACTGATGCAGCAATCGCCGTTGGGATCGCCATTGGCCGGGCGACTCGGGGCGGGTCCGGATCCGGCCAGATAACTCAGCAAGAAACTCAAATCACCGACATTGATGTGCCCATCCCCGTTTAGATCGCCCGGGTACTGGTGAACGCAGCTGTCAGGAAGAATCGCCGGATCGACGCAAGTGCATGGTACCGGAGCGGGACCTCCGGAATAAAGGAAAGCGGCCAAGTAGTTCACGTCGGCCGAGTCGATCCAGCAGTCGCCATTGGGATCACCGTTGGCCAGCGGATTGGGGGCCGAACCGCTGCTGTACAGGTAATCGATCAGGGCCGATAAGTCGGAGACATCAAGCGTGCCGCTGCCGTCAACATCTCCCGGCCTTTGAGCGGGATTGATGCAGGTGCATTCCACCGGCGCCGGGCCGCTCTGATACAAGAAGGCGGCCAGATATTCCACGTCGGCCTGACTAATGCAGCAATCCCCATTGGGATCGCCGTTGGCCAGCGGGCTGGGAGCCGGACCGCTCTTGTTCAGGTAGGCCACCAGAAATGTTATATCGTTCACGGAGAATAGCCCGTCGCTGTTGGCATCCCCCGGTTCTTGATTGGGATTAAGGCAGGTGCATTCCACTGGGGCGGGACCACCCTGAAAGATGTAGGCGGTGAGATAGTCCACATCCGCCTGACCGATACAGCAATCGCCATTGGGGTCACCATTGGATAGCGGATTGGGGGCCGGCCCGGTTTTGTTCAGGTAAGCCAACAAGAAATTCACATCCCCGACATTGATGGCGCCGTTGTTGTTGGCATCCCCGGGATACTGGTTGTCGCAGGAATCAGGGCAATCAGGCGGATCGGGGCAAGTACAAACGACCGGAGCCGGCCCGCCCTGGAAGAGATACCGGTTCAGGTAAGTGATATCTTCCGGTCCGATGCAGCAATCGCCGTCGGGGTCGCCATTGGCCCGCGGATTCGGGGCCGGCCCCCCGAGAGTAAGATAGGACATCAAAAAGTTGACATCGCCGATCGCAATAATCCCGTCGCCGTCGGCGTCCCCCGGTGTCTGCAAGGGGTTGGGACAGGTACAGGCCACCGGTGCCGGGCCATTGTTAAAGATGTAAGCTTGGAGATAAAGGGCATCTGCATTACTTACGCAGCAATCGCCGTCAGGATCACCGTTGGCCGGGGGATTGGGCGCCGGGCCGGTTTTGGCCAGATAGTTCAACAGGAAATTCAGATCCCCAACATTTATTCTACCATCCCCATTGGCGTCGCCGGGAAACTGACCCGGGCAGGAACCGGGACAGGCGAACGAATGTGGGATGCCCCCGACTTGAAACAAAGGATACCCATACCGAGATAAGCTACCCCAAAAACTTCCCCATTCACTCCAGCTGCTGCGATAGACCCAGTTGTCGCAGGCTGTTACCGGTTTGGTATCATCAAATACAACCGATGGGAAGTTTCCCGTTCCGGGGTCGGTATATCTGATCCCAGCAAAGAACGGCCCATCGATACAACAGGGAAGGTCGAGTTGGACGATCCCGACGATTGGATAGCGGAAATCGGCTTCAGTGCATGTCGCCGCCATGCTACACCGTTCGGCTCCGGGACCATCGCAGGGGTTCCCGGGCGTGGCCATATCAAACACCACAGCCTCAACCATCACCGGCCATTGGAAGGTCGCCGCCCCCCCGCCATACAGCGTGAATGCCAGTTCGGTGACCTCAAAGGGATAGGTTGGATTGGCGCCGCATAGCGCCGGATCATAATAGCTTACGACCACATCGCCGGTCCTGAAACCGATCACAGCCGTGGCTGGTTTCGCGTCCGCTTGGGTCAAATAGCAGGTTGTTCCGCCACTCTTGTCGACCGGAAAGCCGGTCCATTCCTCCGTAATCGGTACGGGGATAAAATCGTCCCCTCTCGGCTGGGACACCGCTCCGGCCAGCGTCGACAGCGGCGAAAGAATTAGAAACCAGATGATGATGGCCTTGCCCATATGTTCCTCCTTAGCTTTATGCAATGCCTCTGATCCATCAGGACTTAAGCGATGATCGGCGTCGCGACATGGGGTTGTCGGAGGCCGAATATGCCAAAGGTGCGGGTCGATGCAAAACGACCGCGGATTCCCTCCCGTAGCCCAATTACCGTCAACCCAGTGGCAGCGAGGCGATCGGTCGACTTTTGAACGAGGCGGGCGACAAGCCAGCCTGCCTGTCGCTTCAGGCGACAGGCAGGCTGAAGAACGAACAATCCAACTCTACATCCTCAGTGGAGCGCCACACAAAGTCAGCCAGGTACAGCAGCCGCAGGGCGCCGGACCGCTCTTGAAGATGTAATTGATCAAATACACGGCATCACCAACGTTGACGGTACAATCGCAGTTGGCATCGCCGCTGCAGAACCGGTACGGCGTCGGAGGCGGTCCTCCTTTGAAGATGAAGTTGATGACATACACGGCGTCGCCGACGTTGAGGGCGGCATCGTTGTTGGCATCACCGACGCGGCAATTGCACAGCGGCGGATTGACGCAAGTGCAAGCCACCGGTGCCGGACCGGTGCCGTTGACGTAGGCCTGCAAATAGGCGACATCGGCTTTGTCGACGCAGCAGTTGCCGTCCGGATCGGCATTAGCCTGTACCGGTGGCAGCGGACCGCCATTGATGTAGTTAGTCAAATAGATCACGTCGGCGCCGTTGATGGTTCCATCGTTGTTAACATCCCCCGGCTTCTGCAGGGCGCAGGAATCGGGACAGATGACAATGGCCCATTCGATCACGGTATGGATCAGTCCGCCCTGGTATGGAATCGGAGGGGTTGAGATATCGGTTGGATTCTGTTGGAAGAAGTTGGCCACATAGGTCCAGCTATCCGGATAATCTAGCAGTTCGATCGGCGGACCGGGCAGGTTAGGACAGAACGGGCCTTGCCCGATGTTATAGGCGTCGTGATGATAGCTGCCGTGCGGTCCGGAAATCAGCCGGGCGTCATCGTGCATCGCCGGAGTATGGGCCGGATTGAAGGGTGGCTCTCCTTCGTTGTTGTCGAACCACGGATCAGAGATACAAATCCGGGGCTCTTGTTCGCATACGCCCGCCACCGTGACGTAATGCCCGCCGAGCCGGCTGCAATCCCCCGTCTGCAACACCTCATAGAAGCCAAGCAGCAAGATTACATCCTGTGACCTCAGTACCTCTTCGACGATCTGCCCTGGAGCCGGATTCTTGATAGGGGTGATAGTGTAGTGTCCGTTCAAACCGCGCGAGGTAATCCAACTCTGGGCCCCATTGATGAGATCAAAGATGAAAGTCCCGTTGGTTGTTGCGTTGCAGTTTGTATACGTGGCCAGCGAGTCGACCAGCGGAATGACGTTGGACGCAGAGTGATCGTCCCACTTCGGCAACATGGTCGCATAGCTCTGGACCAAGGGATACCCGTCGCTATACGTGGGCTGCGGCTGGGGATTCGGTTCAAACTTGGAGTCAAACCACCAGAAGCAGTTGGCCAACGCCACCGGCCCGCAGAACGACCATGATTGCATGGCGCCCATCCAGCCGTCTTGCTTCTGGTCAAAATCAGGCATTCCGACCGGGGCATAATCCGGATAGGGCGCTTTGTAGTAGGTGCAGGTATCCGGCTCCAGCGACTCACAGGCGTCATCGATGCCGTTTTGGTTAAGATCACCCATGCAGGCGGCGGCGCCGATCGGCGAAGGCGTTCCGCCCATATCGTTGCAACAGAGTGGATCGACCATAATGCAGGATCCATCCGGCAGACAACAGGCCGTTACCTGCGTACAGGTGGCACCGATGCCCTGAGGTATGCCCTGAGAGGCGGCGCAACAGAGCGGATCAAGATTGCTGCATCCACCACCCGGCAGGCAGCAGGCTTCCCGCGCCGTGCACTGAGTGCCCGGACCCAGCGGCATGCCGCCCATCTGGTGGCAACAGAGTGGATCGGCCATCACGCAGTCGCCGTTCGGCATGCAGCAGGCCTCAGGCGCCTGGCATTGGGTCCCGGCCCCCTGCGGAACGCCACCCTTCTGGACACAACAGAGTGGGTCAAGATCCAGGCACGCCCCGCCCGGTAGGCAGCAGGCTTGAGGCGCAGTGCATTGCGATCCCGGACCCTGCGGAACGCCACCCTGGGCCAAGCAGTTCGGCTGAGGTGCCATAATGCAAGATCCATCTTGCAGACAGCAGGCTTCCACCACCGGCCTGCCCCCGGTGATCACAAAGGCCAGATTCAGCGATTGCAGGTACAGCGGCGGTTCCCGCATCTCTTGCCAATTGAGCATACCCCACATGGCCCACACGCCGTCGTCATTCCAACGATTCTGAGTCGACTTCCAGCCCCATTGGGTATTCACCGGGTCGGCCACGATGGCAGAGATGTTCAGCCAATAGACGGTTCCCTGTTGTTGCCAGAACCACTGCTGCAGCGTGCTGTCGAGGAAGACGTTATATTGGTAGTAATGCTGGTGATCGTTGGGGAAGATCGCTCCGGACGATGGATCGTACCACCCCTCCAGTGTCGGGGGATCGATCGGAACAGCCACCACCTTTGTAATCGGAATCTCCTGCTCCCAAAGCGTCGGGCCCGGCCTACTATACAGAGGCCCGGGGCCATCAGGATCAGGGATATCACTATGAATGCTCAGCACGAATTGAATGATGGGGCTTTCCATGCCGTGCCGCCAGGAACCCCAAAAGTGGATATCTTTCACCCAGCCGGTTTCCGAACACATCCAGTCATCAGCCAGGACAACGGGCTGAGTGGCATTCACATCCCAGCCGGCTTCATCCGGTAACTGGGGGAAATGCATCTTATGGCCGTCACCCGGTGACCAGTCGGCCCAGGCCGATTCCATAGGCAGGCCGACGGTCAGAATGACCGCCGAGGCGAGTAGAACAAATTTTCGCATGACACCCTCTCCTCATCCCAAAGGATTGAACTTAAATGCCTGTGCAATTATTCGCATATACAGAAAATTATATTCTGACACATCGCCGAGTAGCATTCACCAAGAGACGTCTGGGGAATCGTCTCTTTCTTGTCATCAATATGAAACCGAGGTGAAGAGCCTGTTGTCGACATAAATATACGGCTATTCAATCTTGTGTCAAGCGATTTGTGAGTGCGGTAAGCCGTTTGGCGAAAACGGCTAACGAAGCAGAAGGACGGCTCTCGAAACGGCCTGGCCGGATCTGTTAAAAGCACGAATAATATAAACTCCCGATGGTACTTGCCCGCCTGCCGTCTGGCGACCGTCCCAAATAACGAGGCCAGCGGAGGTGGTCGTGGCTCCGCTTACTCGCTCCCCAAGAATATTGTATACGTTGGCGTTCAAGAGATTCCCCTGCATCTTCATCAGAAGCGGGCCGTCGCCCCGGTAAGGATTGGGGTAGGCGATGACTGAGGCCGGCTCGGTCGCCATCGGCTCTTCGTCGTCTGTCCCGGTCTGGCCTAACGAGGGGCAAGAAAGCCGCAGCAAAAAGGGGTAATAGCGATTGCCGCTGTCGCAAAGCAGTATCGGCAGAGACCACTCCCCCATGATGCTGTCGGGAATCGATATCACGGCGGAGAAAACAATCGTTCCTGGTTCAGCCATGATATGGGTCGGAAGTTCAGCCCAGCGCGAATCGTATCCGGCGGTTAGAGCGATGGGTTGCGAAGCGTCATTGTGCAGCGCCACATCGAATTGATACTGCCGAGAGAGAGCATTATGGCTGACAAGGTCCGCGCCGGCCGAAATCGGCAGCACTCGGCTGCTGTCGAAGGCCAGCGTCAGTCCCTTATCCTCAACCTGTGGACCATAACAGGAGCGAATTAGAACCGAACGGATGGCCCCACCTCCGAGCCGGCAAATGAGGGTATCCGGAGAACAGCTCACGCTTATAGTGGAATCCGACGATCCATCTATGCCCTCGATCAGAAAGCTGTCCGGCCGATTAGCGGCGATTTCGGGCCTTCTCCAACCCATCGGAATCACAGTGTCAGAAGGAAATGCGGCCAAGAAGGACAGATCGAATAAAGGGGCATAATCAAGCTCTTTCCAAGTATAGATGCCGTTCTGAGCCTCCCCCAATCTGTTGAAACGGAAAGCCTCTGGCACGGGCAGAGCCACGATTTTCGGCTCAGAGGGTGTGTCAAATTGCCACATAAAACCAAGCCACAATGGTCGGCCCGTAGGGTCGAATACGCCGGCCTGATTGGTGACCCAGAGATCAGGGCATGGTGAGCCGCCACAGAGGGTATCATCCCCGCTCTTCAGCGCCGGCTGAAGCGGCATGGAATCGGGGCCCTCAACGAAAATTGCATAGCGAAAGGGCGTGAATTGACTCTGCGGATAGATGTTGACCGAAAAGTCGTTCAAATACGACCCGTACGGCAGGGCCACCCGCTGAGCCACAGCAAAATCCCCCGATTCACTCCCGGCGCATATTGGGTAAATCGGATCGACCCGGTTCAGACCCTGCCTGTAATAGTTAATTTCCGGATGAAACCAGACCACATAAACAGTCGAATTCGGCCCGGTCATGAAATTACCCGCCACGGGCGGGACTGCCCCTAGGGCGCCAGAGAGAATACATCCCGCCAGAATTATAAGAATGGTTTTCATATGACAGAACGAACACGGAGCCCTTATTAATATTCAAAATAATACCGACAAAATCGTGACTGTCAAGAGGGAGGTGGAATTTTCTGCAATTTTTCTTATTAAAAAAAGGCGGCTTCCGGATTCGAACCGGAGAATAAGGGTTTTGCAGACCCTCGCCTTACCCCTTGGCTAAGCCGCCATTAAAAAAAAGCGGGAAACGAGGCTCGAACTCGCGACAGCCACCTTGGCAAGGTGGTGCTCTACCAACTGAGCTATTCCCGCTTTTTGTTAATCCTATTATATATCACGCCGTCGAACGTTGTCAACTCTTTTTTAAGGCGTTCTGTCCCATGAGGAACCGGCATACAGGGATCAGAGCGGCGCCTTGGAGCCGAGTGTTACCACCGAGTCGAGGCGCGGAATATACCAGGGCACGAGGGCCGCCGTCTTGCTTCGGTAGTAGCGGGCGGCATCATAGTTTCGCAGCCGATACTCGTACAGATACAAATCCATATATCCCTGATAGACAAGGGAGTCATCGCGAACTATTGCCTTCAGGGAGCGATAGCTCCCTTCGATGTCGCCCATGTCCCGTTGAGCCAGCGAAATGTAGTAATTGACATACGGATACACCGGCTGTGGAGAATAGCTCCGGGCCACATACATCGCCTCAAGTGAGCCGCGGCTGTCGTCCCGAAGCAAATTGATGCCGCGGTTGAAATTCTGCACAAACCGGACGTCGACGTCTCGCTGAATATTCCCGGGGATTGGTCGGTACCGCTTATAGACGGCGTGGAGTGTTCCCGTCCCGAAATAGAATCCGATCGTTCGGTAACTGCTGAGAAAGGCGCTGTAGAGGTATAAGGCGCGTTCGGCCGGGGCCGATGGCTTCAAACCGGTTGAAAATAGAATATAATCAGGTTGCCGTGTTAGTACGTACCGGCTGTTAAAGTGCGACTCCCGCCAGGTACTTTCTAGCCCCGCCACGGCCGCTTCGGGATGCCGAGCCACGGTGGAATCGGTCAATCCTAGCAGGTCGATCACGTTATGGTCCAACAACTTGTATCCCGCCAATCCAATTGTGCTCAAGGCAATGGAAAAATTCGAAGAATCGACCGCCCGAAGAGCATCGACAATCTTCTGCATCTTGCTTGTCAACCCCTTTTCATGGAAATGAAAAGTGGTCACGTGACCGTAGGGGACGATGCTTTGCCAGGCCAGAATGACCACCACTCCGCCCACCGTCAGCAGCCGTTTCGTCGTCACAGCGACTAATCCAAATACCATGACCACGGCCAACGGCGCTAGTATTGGAACCATAAAGCGGTGTACTTTGAGTACGTCTCCTCCAATGGCCAGAAGGTAGAGCAGATAGACCAACAGGAAGAGCATGATCATCCTCATAGCCGCCGATCCCCTTCGGAAGGTCATCAGCGCGGGAATAAGAAAAATCCCCGCCGCCAGGTAATGCCAAAAGAATTGTCCGACATATTCGGTGCCGTTGGCCAGTTGTTCCAGAGAGAACGACGTTTTGGCATAGAATGGATTCGGCAGCAGCGAGTGATAATATGACCACTTGAAGATCAGAAAAGGAGCGACAAAAATGCCATAGAGAACCGCTGTCTGTACAAGGAAGCTGGTCGGTCGCCGTCGGGATAAAAGGTCATAGGCGGCGATGCAAGCCAAGATCAGAATTCCCTCCGGACGGAGTAAAGTTGCCATGACCAGACAGGGGGTCATCATGGCCGAGCGGCGGGTATAGGCGTAGATCGCTCCCAGGATCGTCAGCCCGAAGGCGGCAGTCTCTAGGCCTGCCACAGCCCAATAGGCAAACGAATAGGCTGCCCCCAGGATGAGGCAGCTTAGCCCCGCATATATCGAACCCCATTTCCCGGACTTAACCGAGAACATTTCTTTGGCCAGGAAGAAGAGGAGGGCAATCGTTCCAAGACCGCAGGCAGCTCCCAGGAGACGAGAGAAAAGAACAAAATCGAATCCGATCAGCCTTCCCATTATCAGAAGCATGGTCCACAGGAAATTGGTATATCCCTCCACCCGTTCGCCGACATTATATACCAAGCCATGACCATTGAGGTAATTGGCAGCATAGCGGAAACTGATATAGGCATCGTCCTGAGTAAAGTTGAAGGCGACGACCAAGCCCAGGTGAATGATCCCGGCCAGCACGACCAGAGCCATTCCGATCGCCGCCGGTCGGTTGATGGCGGTGATTTTCCGATGTCGCATTGGAGCGGTCACGAACGAACGCTGTGTCTGGTCAACGCCTTCTGGTACAATTCGGCATATTTGCCGGCCGAGCGCGCCCAGGAAAAGTCCTGATGCATCCCTTCTTTCATAATTGCCCGCCAGGATCGTTTGCGGGCAAACGCAGCCAGCGCCCGTCCCAGGGCATCGAGCAGGCTCTCCGGATCATATTCATGAAAGACAAAACCGGTCCCGGCTCCAGCGGCCTCGCCCACGTCAATGATCGTATCAGCCAGTCCGCCGGTGGCGCGCACCACCGGAACGGTGCCATACGCCAAGCTGTACATCTGGTTCAAACCGCATGGTTCGTAGCGAGAGGGCATCAAATATATATCGGAGCCGGCCTCGATCCAATGGGCCAGGGTATTATCATACGTAAGAAGAACCTTGAGCTTATCAGGATACTGCATCTCTAATTCCGTAAGCAGCGTATGATAGCGGGTCTCGCCCGTGCCAAGAATAACCATCTGCAAATCCATGGCAAAAAGATCATCAGCCGCAGCCGCGATCAGATCTAGGCCCTTTTGGTCGGCCAGACGAGTAATCATTCCGACCAGGGGGATCTGCTCTCGGTACGGAAGCCTGAGACGTTCGGCCAACTCCACTTTGCATTTCTTCTTGCCCGAAAGATTGGCAGGATTGAACCGGTATGGGATATGACCATCCCTGACGGGTGACCATTCATCGTAATCTACTCCGTTCAGAATGCCAAAAAGATCACTATTGCGTGAACGAAGGACCCCTTCCAGCCCACATCCAAGCTCGCCGGAAGATTGAATTTCGGCGGCATACCGCTCAGATACCGTGCTGATAAGATCGGCGAACCAAATGCCGGACTTCATGAAGTTGACTTTTCCCCAAAACTCGAACGGCCCGGTCGGATAAAACAACTCGACCGGCAGATCGAGCCGGGCAAAGGCTTCCGCGGGAAAGGTCCCCTGGTAGGCCAGATTATGAATCGTAAGAAGCGTCCGTGTATTTCTGAAGAAGGGATCGTCGGCATAGAGGGTGGCCAGATATGTCGGCAGAAGCGCGGTCTGCCAATCGTTGGCATGAATAATATCCGGCGCCCATTCCAGCCGTTTGAGTCCCTCCAGTACGGCGCGGCAAAAGAATCGAAAGCGATCATCGTTGTCGGTATAATCCAGGCCCGTTTCCGGATCGCGGTACAATTCTGGTCGGTCAAAGTATTCATTGTTCGACACGAACAGGTATTCCAGCGGCAATTCCTTGTCGACCAGACGATAAATCGCCAGAATATCTCGCCGCTCCCCGGTGGCATAATCGGTCACGGTGGCCAGTTCGGCCTCCTCGAGTAAGGCCTCCGAAATATTGCCATATCGAGGCGAGATCACCCGCACGGTGTGCCCAGCCTGAGCCAGAACACGCGGCAGCATGCCGCACACGTCGGCCAGGCCGCCGGTTTTGCTGAACGGCACAACCTCGGGCGATGCCAATAGCACCTTCAGCGGTTCCATCAGATGGTACTCCCTTACTACACGGAAATGGCTTCCTTGGGTATGGTCAGCTCCCGCAAAAATTTGGCGGCATCCTCGGGACGCGTCGGGTTGATATAGAACCCCGTTCCCCATTCGAATCCCGCCACCTTGGTCAGCTTGGGAATGATTTCCATATGCCAGTGGAAGAAATCCCGATACTCATCCCCGACCGGCGCGGTATGCAAAATATAGTTATAAGCCGGGTCAGCCAATCCCGCCCGCAGCCGGGCCAGGATCTCCTTGAGAATCACCGCTAGTTCATCATGCATCTCGATTTCGGTGTCAACATAATTACTAATATGCGCTTTGGGCATCAGCCAAGTTTCGAAGGGAAAGCGACTGGCGTACGGCGCAAAGGCGAAATAGGAATCGGTTTCGGCAATCACCCGATCCTGATCGGTGATCTCCTGACGAATGATATCGCAAAAAATGCAACGCTCTTTATAGTCATAATACTTCTTGGCCCCCAGCAACTCCTCGGCCACCCGCTTGGGAATGATCGGCGTGGCGATGAGCTGGCTATGGCTATGTTCGACCGAGGCACCGGCCGCTTCCCCCTGGTTCTTGAACATCAGAATATACTTAAAGCGGTGATCCCGTTGGAGGTCCAAATAGCGGTCTCGGTAGGCCCAAAGGACATCTTTGACCTCTTGGTTGGATAGGTCGACCAAATCACAATCGTGCCGGGGGGTCTCGATGATCACCTCGTGGGCGCCGATGCCGTTCATGCGGTCGTAAATGCCCTCCGGTTCCCGAGTCAGATCCCCTTCGATTCGAAGCGCCGGGTACTTGTTCGACACCACCCGAAGCGACCACCCGGGCTTATTGGGCTCGGATCCGTCTTTACGGTAGGCGATGATTTCGCGGGGCGTGGCCGATTCATTTCCGGGGCAGAACGGACAGGCCTGGGGAGAAATTTTCTTTTCGCTCCGGCCGAAACTCGTGGGACGTTTCCCCCGTTCGGTCGAGATTATTACCCAGCGGCCAATAATGGGGTCCTTGCGCAGTTCGGGCATATAATCTCCTCTAGTCGCCAAAACAACACCTCAACATACTGGGTAACCCGACCGGTGTCAAGAAGCTACCGGCCGCGGCCCGCTCCCCGGTGATCTTCCCCCGCTCCATAATCATCTCTCAGCCGCGGTTTGTTCAAAGATCGACGCAAACAGCCATTCATCGTGGTCGGTTAATTCCACGCCACGGCGGGCCATCACCGTCCGCGCCACTTCCAGAGCTTTCTCCGGCTTATAGACTTCATACCCGCGTTCGTCTCCCCAACTAAATGACGGTACCTCGCGCGAGGTCACCAGTGTCCCGCCGAATATATTGCAGGAAAACCCAATCGATACACCGGTATTAAGCAAAGTGCCGATCCCGGTCTTCGAATGATCGCCGATAAATGTTCCCACCTTGGTCGAGCCAGTATCAACCATCCGTCCTTTAACTGAAACCGCGATATTTCGGTAATTGTTCTTCAAATCGGAATTGGTGGTCATCGCTCCCAGGTTGACCCAGCTCCCAAGATAGGCGTGCCCCATGAAACCATCGTGATACTTGTTCGTGTATCCCTGGAAAATCGATTCCTCGACTTCTCCCCCGACCCGGCAGCAGGGACCGAACGAGCAGCCTTCGCGGATATTTCCTCGAAGAATCTGCGTTCCGGCGCCAATCGCGCATGGCCCCTGGATATATGATAGGGGGCCGATGACCGCCCGGCTGTCGATAACTACTGGCCCATGCCGGTTATCAATGACCGCGCCGGGGCCGATTTCCGCATCGGGCGCGATATAGAGATTATCCTTCAATATTATCCGCGCGCTGGAATCGATCCGCGCCCGGCCGGGCATCCGGTCGATTTCGCCCACCTGATGGATCGATTGATAATCAAGGCCGATCTGGTCCCTGTTGCGGTTTATCAAATCCCAGAGGTAACTAAAGAACTCAAATTCCCCGTCGACCACATCAGCCATGTCCCCCAGGGCCAAGGCTGCCCCCTCCCCTACAAATCGGATCGTATCCGACGGCGCGCTCTTAAGCGACTCGGCCATGACACAGGCGGCCGTAACTTGGCCGTGACGAAAGACGCGATTGGCGGTGCTTGTCCTCAATTCATCGGCCAGCTTATCGTCCAGGCGCAGCCGCCCGTTGACAAACACCAATCGGTCGCCGGGGAGATAATCGATCTGATTCACGGTGAGGCCGGTGCGTATCCGAACGGTCGGAGCCAATTCCTCTCGGCAGGCAAATAACAACTGATATCCCGGGAACGAACGAGCGAGCCGCTCCCACAGCGCCCATACGCCGCAGCGAAGCTCAAAGGTTGGGCGAGACAGGGTAAGGGGATAGAAATTTGGATATCCGCCATCTTCAAAAATGATCAATCTGTCGGCCATGTTATTCTACCGCCGCT
>CAZPEV010000076.1:9857-14307 GCA_964585635.1 uncultured Ignavibacteriales bacterium | reverse complement strand
AAAGGCTTTCCGTCCCTCCTGTCCTTCCGCAGTCATATAAAACAACATGGTGGCGTTGCCGGCCAGCTCCTGCAGCCCGGCTTGGCCGTCGCAATCGGCGTTGAGGGCCGCCTTCAGGCAGCGGATCGCGATGGGACTGTTGGCCAAAATCTCGCGGCACCACTGGATGGTTTCATCTTCCAGGCGCTCGTACGGAACGATCGTGTTGATCAGACCCATCGCCAGCGCTTCCTGGGCGGTGTACCGACGGCACAGGAACCAGATCTCGCGCGCCTTCTTTTGACCGACGACGCGGGCCAGGTAGCTCGATCCATACCCGCCATCAAATGATCCCACGCGCGGGCCGGTTTGCCCGAAGCGGGCGTTGTCGGCGGCGATGGTCAGATCGCACATCAGATGCAGGACCTGGCCGCCACCGATGGCATATCCGGCGACCATGGCGATCACCGGCTTCGGCAGCGTGCGGATGTGACGTTGCAGATCCAGCACGTTCAGCCGATGTACCCCCTGGTCATCGACATATCCGGCCTCGCCCCGGATCTTCTGATCCCCGCCGGAGCAGAAGGCTTCTTTTCCCTGGCCGGTCAGGATCACGACGCCGATGTCGGCGTCCTCGCGGGCGTCGGCCAGCGCCTGCGACATCTCCATTACCGTCAACGGTCGGAAGGCATTGCGCACTTCGGGACGGTTGATCGTGATCTTGGCGATCCCCTCGGCCTTATGGTAAAGAATATCCTGAAATTTCCCTGCGGTTTTCCAGGCGACCGGCATGGTCTGCTCCTTTTCAAATTCTTCCGTTTTTACAAGATACACGTCGCGAGAAACGATTTCAAGGCCGCAACGAAAGCCCGGTTATTCTCCAAATGGACGATATGCCCGGCCTCCGGGATGATCTCAAGCTGCGCCTGCGGCATATACTCGGCCATCCGCTGAGCCGTTTGGCTGTATTTCGTGTCCAAGGCGCCGGCCATGATCAGGATCGGCTTGGTCCATTGCGGCAGCCGGTCCCACAAAGATGGTTGCCGGCCCGGCGACAGATGCACGACGACTTCGGCCAAATGATGGCGATTGCCGCCGCTTTTCTTCTGAATAATCCCGGCTACCGTTTCCCTCGAGAGATGGGCAAACAGGGGCTGCTTGTACCATTCGGTCAGAAAGGAGACCATGTCGGTCGAGCGCAGCCGGTCCGCCGTTAGCATGTCCTGCACCAATCGCTGCTGCCGCTCGCTCTCAGCCTCGATTCCGGCACTGCTCGATTCCAGCACCAGCGCCGAGAAGCGATCGGGATACTTCAGAGCGGCATACAGCGCCACCCGCCCGCCGAGCGAATAGCCGACCATGACCGGCGGCCGGTCGAAGTGGCGGTCGCACAGGTCAAGCAGGTCTGAGGCCAAGGTGTCGAAATCAAGCAGCTCCAGGTCGGCCTCGGTTTGACCATGGCCGGGAAGGTCGGGGGCGATGGCGAATACTTGTCCGGCCAGTTGATTCATGGTCGGCAGCCAGACCCGCCCGCTCCCCATAAAACCATGAAGAAAGAGAACCGGCGGAAGGGGCGGCTCGCCGGCCGAATGGTGGTGCCATTTATTGATGCATCCCGGCATCTGTATTACCCCTGGTTTTGGGTCAGCCGCCGTCGCACGCCATCCCGAAGGCGTTGATGTTCCTCGACGTTGGCACGGCGGTCGGTGATGATTTCGATCACCAGCGATTGATGATTTTCCCTGGCTCGGCGATAAACGGCGGCGAGTTCATCCCCGCTGGTTGGCCGCGCATACGGCAGGTTGAACATCTCGGCGGCGCGTTCGAAGGTCAAGTTGTGCGGCGTCCCGAAATAAGGTTCAAAGACCGTCTCGAACCGTGAAATCGGCAGGAAGTGAAAGATGCCGCCGCCGTTGTTGTTGAGAACGACGACGATAATCGGGTCCTCCGATTGCGAAACCAGGGCCATGGAATTCAGATCATGCATAAGCGCCAGATCACCAATCAGGAGAGTGGTCGGTCGCCTGCAACCCGCGGCAAAGCCGCCGGCCGAGGCCAGGACCCCGTCGATTCCGACACCGCGGTTACAGCCGACCATGACATCTTTGGAATGAAGAGCCATGAAACAGTCGGCATCGCGCACCGGCATGCTGTTGGACAGATACAGCGCCTCTTCTTCGCCGATCAGTCGGCCGATCATCGCCGCCACCGCCGGCTCGGTCAGGCGGGAGGTAGCGGCGATCGAGGCCAGCGATTCATCTGTTCGCGTCTCAACTTCATGCCACTGAAGGTGATCGCTGGAGGCGGGATGTCTCTTCATCGAAGCTGTCAGGGCCGTTATCAAGCTATCGGGGTCGGTTACGATCCGCACCGTTTCGAGATGATCCGGATCGATGGTACGGTCATGGTCCTGGATTTTGATATATTCGATCCCTTTGTGACGCCGCAGAAATTCATTGAGCCGCTTCGAAGTCGGCAAACCGCCGACGTGAAAGACCAAGTCTACGGGCAGGTGGTCGGCAATCTCCGGAATGTCCAGATACAGGTCATACCGTCGGCAGAAATTGAGTCGATCCGGAGCACGCTGCTGCGACAGGACATCGGCGATAATCGGCCAGCCAAGGGCCTGGCTCAGATCGGCCAGATTGGGCGTCTTGGAGAGCGGCCACTGCGGGCCGGCCACGATTATGCCGTGCCGCGCCCGTCTTATCCGGTCAGCCAGGTCCCGCACGGCAACGGATATGTCCGGCGGAATCTCGTCGGCCGCATCCAAGTTCCGACCGGCGTACCACCGGTCGACTTGCTCTTGTAGGCGGCCGGAGTCGAATGATTGCTGCTCCGGCGCCAGTGGTTCCCGAAAGCGGCAATTGAGGTGAATTGGCCCGGCCGGCAGGGAGCGAAAGAGAGATTGTAGCTGATCCAACAGTGCGGATGCTTCCAGGTGATCGTCCGGCGCCGAAAGGGTCATTTCGCCGCCGACAAACTGCCCGAACAGATGCCTTTGATCGATAGTTTGATTGGCGCCGCACCGCTGCAATTCCTCGGGACGGTCGGCGGTCAAGAGAATCAGCGGCAGACGAGAGTGATAGGCCTCCACCACCGCCGGATAAAGATTAGCCGCGGCGGTGCCGGAGGTGCAGATGACGGCCGCCGGATTTCCGGTCGCTCGCGCATACCCGACAGCGAAGTACCCGGCCGCCCGTTCGTCGATAATTACCCGTACCTTCGCCCTAGCCTGTTCTCCGGCCGCTATCGCCAGCGGGGCGGACCTCGAACCGGGCGCAAGGCAAAATGATACGATTCCCCGGCGCACGAGATAATCGGCGATCAGATGCGCAAAAAAGAGGTTGATATTGGGCGCCGTCATGTCCCCTTCTGCACGGCCATCGGCGGCCGCAGGATATCTTTGCTGTCCAATTCCCGCCACTCTGCTTCCGGGTTCGATCCCGCCACAATCCCCGCGCCGGAAAAGACGGAGACGCTGTGGTCGCTGATCAGACAGGAACGGATGCCGACCGCGAACTCAGCCTCGTTCCCCGTTATGTACCCGATGGGACCGGCGTACCATCCGCGGTCGAACGGTTCCAATCGGCGAATCATTTCAAGCGCCGCTTGGCGGGGGGCGCCGCCGACGGCCGCTGTCGGATGCAACGCGGCCAGAATCTGATCGTCATCGACATCATCCCGCAGATCGCCCGTCAATCGGGTCCAGAGGTGTTGCACACGGTCGAGCTTCAACACCATGGTTTCGGACGATGAGGCAGGGCAATGACACAACAGGGCCAGGGCGTTGATGACGCTGTCGATTACGTGACGATGCTCGCGCTGTTGCTTATCGCTGGTGCGAAGCTGATTTTCGAGCAGCAGATCCTCGCCGGCGTTCTGTCCGCGCGGGACGGTTGATGATAGAGCGTCGATTTCGACGATGGCGCGCGATCGGCGGTAGAGCCGTTCCGGGGAAAATGATACCCAGGTGCGGTCGGGCACTGGCTGCCAGAATATGGCATAGCTTTTCTGGTGGCGCGGCAGCAGGGCGGCAAAGAGGCCGATCGGGTCGATCTTGTCTTCGAATTGATATACCGTCTTGCGGGCCAGGACTACTTTCTCGACCCCTCGGTGGGCTATCGCCCGAAGTGTTTCGTCGATATTTCGACGCCAATCGACGATATCGGGATACTGAGAGAATGCCGCCGAAGAGGGGATGACGCCCTGTATAGATGTGGCGACAGATATCGGCAACGCCTCTGACGACGATGGCATACGGCGATGCAATTCGGTGGTATCCGAGTCAGCCGTAACCGAAAGGCAATATCGGGCGGAATACTCGCTGCCGCGCCGGAGAATCATCCATTCGGGAATAAGGCAGACGTCGGGATCGAATTCGGCCCATGCGGGATCGACCGCGGCGGAATCGGCAAACCGGCGGCCGTACAGAAACAGCAGCGGGGAGTCGGCCAGGATCGACATTACC
>CAZPEV010000076.1:3972-9847 GCA_964585635.1 uncultured Ignavibacteriales bacterium | reverse complement strand
GCGTTGCCCGGCTGATGGACGATTTGTCGCGATTCCCGCTGAGATAATATCCCCTGCCGATTCCGGCGCTTTCGAATTGATCCTCCCGGTCGCGAAGGTAGTAGCGCTGCTCGGCCTTCTGGCAGCTCAACCAGGTCAGGGGATCGACAGGACGCAGGGGAAACTCCATGATGATGGGAAGGGTCATCCGGCGCTGACGACATAACGAAATTAATTTGGTCAGGTCAGCAGCGGTCGGCATCGCCGTCGTATGTGCCATCGGGCCGCCTCTTCCTCAGGTGAATCAGGCCCGTTCAGGGCTTGCCGGCGGATGATTCCAGCAGCCCGGCATCGGCCAGTTCATGATAGAGCGTTTCGAACCCATCCAGAGTAAGCGACTGGCGGCCGTCGGAAAGGGCCCGGTCGGGATCGGGATGGACCTCGACCATAATCCCATCGGCGCCGCCTGCCAGGGCGGCACGGATCAGCGGCGGAACCAGCGACCGATCGCCGGCGGCGTGCGAAACATCGGCTATGACCGGCAGACCGGTCAGCCGTTTGGCCAAAGGAATCGCCAGAATATCCAGAGTAAAACGGGTGCGAGGCTCATAGGTGCGGATGCCGCGCTCGCATAGAATAATGTTTTCGTTTCCCCCTCTCCTGATATAGTCGGCGGCATGCACCCATTCGTCGATGGTTGCCGCCATCCCCCGTTTGAGCAGGACCGGCCTGTCCACCGCGCCGAGGGCTGTCAGAAGGGAATAGTTGAACATATTCCTAGAGCCGACCTGGATGATATCGGCATGCTCAGCCACGTCGTCCAACTGCGAGCGATCCATCATTTCGGTCACCACCTTCATCCCATGCCGCGCAGCCGTATCGGCCATAAGGCGTAATCCGGTTCGGCCCAGCCCCTGGAACGATTCGCAGTTCGTGCGCGGTTTAAAGGCTCCACCGCGAAGATACCGTACCCCTAAACGGGACAGGAAACGGGCGATTTGCTCGATCTGCTCTTCCGATTCGATCGCGCAGGGTCCCGCGATGATCATCTTCGTCCCGGATATATTCATTTCCTCTGATCGAGGTGCCTCATCCTCGTGTTTTAGTACCAGCTTACCCGACCGCTCCGATATCTGGTCAAGACGCTGCCGCAGGGAATCATCAACCCGGCCAAACAACCGGACGACGATTTTGTCCCGCCGGATTACCTCATAGTCGCACTGCCGATCAGACAGAATCTTGACAAACTCGGCGAAGGCGGGACTGTCAAGTCCGAAGCTATAGATCATCGGCTATTCCCCGGCAATTTCCGAAGCCCGGAGTACCTACTATTCCCAAAATGGTCTGAACATCCAAGCCAGCCATCGTAGTTTCCGTACGCAAACCTCTCAATGGTTATGGGCGGAATATATCGTTTGGCCGGAGGAAATCAAGAGTCGAGCGGTTGTCTCATGCATTTATATATCAACGTCATGCAGGCGATGTGCAGGGATTTGCACTATCTCTGAGGCCGTTGCGGATCATTTGTCGTCGTTGAAACAGCCGATTGTGGAGCCAAAGGTCTTTAGATCGGCTTTGGACTCCCTGATTTAATCCATAAACCGCCGGAACGGGGCCATTGAAAGGTACACAGACGTAGCGGTTCAAATTCTGAGACCGGACAACAGCCGGCAAGAATGATGGTTAATACATTGTGGGATAATTATTTAGGCGATCTTTTCGTCGGCTGCAAAGAGAATAGCCGGAGGTTCTTGATCGTTGCCAAAGGGATTACCATCAATTCAATAGGTCCTATCTTAAACAGGACCGATTTTCGCATATTTCCCGGCATGGACTTTGCGGCAGGCTGTTTGTAGCATAGGTGTAAAGTAACAGATGGCGCTTTTCGCGGGAGTGTTATGATGAAGAAGTTAATGATGATTTCCATTGCTGCGACGCTTGCCCTTGGTCTTTGCACGCCCTTGTACGCGTTTGCTCCACAATCGGTTAGCAATAGGGATTTGAATAACAAGCCGCATTCCGCCAACGATGGAGCAGGGGCGGCGTTGCCAAATATTGACAACTCCCTTCTAACCGTCATAGATCGGATCGGCGACATGGATGGATTTGGCTATGGGGCCGAGGTGGTCCCGATCGGCGCTGATCTGCCCTATACCAATGACCCATATGAGGGAGCGGGATGGCTGTTTGATAACCGCACCGAGGATGAAATGCTGGCCAGCAACGGCGCCCAGGCAACCGACCTGGAAGGAACCTTCGACGTCACCTTCTATCATCGTTTCGACATCTCCCAGTTCGATCATCTGACCGAGGCTCATTTCAGCATCAATATATCCGGATTGCAGCAGACGATTTTCGGCGGCTACAGCCATCTATACCTGGACGGTCAGGAGGTGCTCGACTTGATGCCGGTCAATCAGGGAGCCTGGGGTTCAGGACTTTTCACTTTTGATGTCGATCTGGCAACGCTGGCCGACGGCGAACTTGACGTTTCCTTCGACGTCTGGGAAAATGATTTCGGTCGTGATGATATCGCGATTGACTTTACGCAGTTGAGCGTGACCGGCTCGGTCATACCGGAGCCGGCCACAATGACCCTCTTTGGTTTGGGTCTGGCGGGAATCGGTCTCTATCGCCGTTTCCGCAGGTAACGATATTGCAATCGCGAAAGCATGGCATACGCCGCTCCCATTATGGAAGCGGCGTTTTGCTTTGCCTATGGGCATGTCTATACTGCTGCGCCAATAAGCGTCATAGATGATTAAGCCTTTGGGGATATTCCTGCTTGGATTACTGACGATGAAGGGGGCGCGGCTACCGGGCCAAGCCGACACCCAGATCATAGGCACTCGGCATGATGTCCTGGTGAGCGGCGACGGTTCCCTTTTCGAAGCTGTCATGGGCATAGGCGACCAGCCCGGCCGGTTCGATGCCGGCCCAGACGAAAAAACCGCCGATCACCCGTCGGGCGTACTCGTATTTCTCCCGTTCCCCACCCACCAGCACGATCACACCCCGGCGCTTCTTGGTGATGCGAACGGCGAACTTCTCCGGCCCATCCGGTGTCATCGCCCGGAAACAGTTGGTCCGGTCGATGAACAGCTTGGTCTGTGCCGACACGGTGTCGAAATAGATCGGCGAGCCGATCACGATGGCATCGCACCGGTCGAATTTCTCGTAGATGAGGTCCATGTCATCATGGAAGTAACAGTACCCGACCTCCGGGGATTTCCCGCAGGCCTGGCAGGGAGTGATGTGCAGGTCGTTGAGGAAGACATAATCGACGGAAGCTCCGGTGGCTTGGGCGCCTCGCAGGATTTCGCGCACCAGGATGTCGGTCGAGCCGTCACGGATCGGCGAGCCGCAAATGCCGAGCAGATTACTCATCGGACGGTTCCTGTTCCATCGCCTCTTTTTCGATGTACAGGTTCAGCAGCTTTTCCTCGACCGATCGCCGTTCGGCCGCTAATGACTGCAGCCGCTGCCAATCGGAGCCATCGACGACGCCCTGTTCCCGATCCACGTGCGCCATCCGAGCCTCGAGCTCCGCGATCATCTCGGTCACCTGGGTGAGCCGTTTTCGGAACCGCGACCGGCGGCGCGACTGTTCGCGGAATTGTTCGTAGGAGGCTTTTTTCTCATCAGAAACGGCTTTCTTCGGCACCGCCAGTTGACTTTTTCGCTCGACATAGGCTGTGTAATTGCCGAGGTAGCGGTACAGCCGGCAGCGGTCGATTTCGAAAATCTGATTGACCACTCGGTCAAGAAAATAGCGGTCGTGGCTGACGATGAGAAGGGTTCCGCCGTAAGTTGCCAAACCCTCCTCCAGCGCCTCGATGGAGGAGATATCGAGATGGTTGGTCGGCTCGTCGAAGATCATCACGTTGGCCGGGCGGTAGAGGATTTTGGCCAGCGACAGCTTGGTCTTCTCCCCCCCGGACAGAAGCGCCACCTTCTTGAACACGTCATCGCCGGTGAACCCGAAACGGGCCAGAAATGAGCGCAACCGTCCCGATTCGGCCAGCCGGTCCACTTCCCACAGCTCCGAGATGACGTCGCTATCGAGATTCAGGTTTGACAGCTCCTGATCAAAGCAGGCGACATCGACGTTGCCGCCGACGGTGATATCGCCGGCGATCGGCTCCAAAATCCCGCCCAGGGTCTTCAGCAGGGTGGTCTTACCGCACCCATTGGGTCCGACCAGTCCGACTCGATTGCCGCGGTCCAGGGCGAAGTTGATATCTTCCACCACCGGGATACCATCGTAGCCGATCGTCAATTCCTCCACCTTGATTACTTCGCGGAAGGACCGGCCGCCATCCTTGACATGAAAGGTAGGTTGATCTCTCTCGACCCGCGGCCTCTCCAGCCGCTTCAGCCGGGCCAGATACTTCTGTTTCGATTGCGCCTGCTTCGTCTTTTGCCCGGCGATGTTGCGCCGGATGAAATCCTCGATGCGCTCAATCTCTTCGGCCTGATGCCGGAAATAATGCTCCGCCAGTTGGCGCCGCTTTTCCCGTTCGACCAGATACTCTTCATACCGGCAGGGAAACAGCACCAGCGTTCCCAAGGACAATTCGGCGATTTTGTCGACGGTGTTTTGCAGGAAGCGGCGGTCGTGGGAAATGATCAGGCAGGCGGTGCGCGAGGCGGCAATATGGTTCTCCAGCCAGATCGTCCCCTGGATATCGAGATGATTAGTCGGTTCATCCAGCAGCAGGAGGTGGTACTCCCCGGTCAGGATGGCGGCGATCTGCGCCCGGTTCCGCTCGCCGCCCGAGAGCGATGACAGCGGCCGTTCGATTTGGCGCCGGGTGAACCCCATTCCCTCCAGCACCAGCTTGATTTCGGTCTCCAGCCGGTACCCTCCCAGCTCCTCGTACTGCTGCGTGAGGTAATGATACTCGTTGACCACTTCCTGGGGGGGGGTGCCGCTCATGACGACCGGCTCCAGCGCGCTCAATTGCAGGCGGATGTCGTTGACCGGTTGTTGTCCCTGAAAGCAGAAGTCATAGACCGACAGATGCGTATCCCGGTCCAGTTCCTGGCTGACGCCGCCGATGCGAATCCCCTTGTGATAGTCGCAGGCGCCGTGGTCGGGCCGGATCGTGCCGGAGATGATATTGAAAAGGGTGGTTTTTCCGGCGCCGTTCCGTCCCACCAACCCGATCTTTTCACCGGCGCTGATGGTCAACGATATATTGTCGACGATGACCTGCTCATCGAACCGCTTGGCGATGTCTGACAGGGTGACCAGCAGCATGGCTACTCATCGCTTGGCGGCGGACCGCCCCGGTCACGGGCGATGACCATCTCGGCCAAGAGCAGGATCACCGCGGCCGCCAAAAAATAATGCCACAGCTCGCGGCCGAACCGTTTCTCGGTGATGAATCCGGCGACGTCGGCCGAGTACGGCAGCTTTTCCCCGCCGCTGAAACGGTCGCTCAGGTCCCCCCAATCGGCCCGATAGAGGTCCCCCTCGTCGGGGGCGACGTTGACGGCAAAGCGGTCGCTCTCGCGGGTTTCATCGAAGATCGTGTAGAAGCCGCTTTGATCCAGGCGACCGCAGGCGACCGTGATGATGTCGTCCTGGTTTTCACCGTTGACGATTCGGCGCCGATCGCCGGGCATCATCAGAGTGTACTCGCCCCTGATGTTGTAGGCGTGCCGCAGGGTCCGCACCGGCTCGCTGCCGGCGATGATGGTCTCGCTATGAGTCGAAAAGTCGTCCGACAAGTACTCCACCGAGCGGACGATCAGCGGGACGAAGAAGGGGTGCAGCGAGATGTCGGAGATGTCGGGCGAGAGATCGAATCCGAAAAACATTGCCCGTACCCGTCCCAGGGTGGCCACGGTTATGGCTGGTGAGCCATCCGACCAGCGGGCGAGCACCTGC
>CAZPEV010000076.1:249-3962 GCA_964585635.1 uncultured Ignavibacteriales bacterium | reverse complement strand
GGTCTGGTGGCGGGCGAAGGCTTTGAAGCTGGTCTGCTCCGCTTTCGCCACGCCCTTGAAGACGGTCAGGATCGGATGGTTGAGATCGAATCCCTGAATCAGATAATAGCCGCTGCGGGCAATTTCGGTTGGAAAGGCGGAAGTCAGCCGAACGCCGGTGAGTTCGCCAAAGTCACGATTGAAAGCCGCGGTGTCGGCTGTTCGTCCGGGATTGACCAACAGCCCGCCGCCCTTCTTGACATATTCTTTAATGCGGGCGGCATCACCCTCCGGCAGCGCCGCGCAGGACGATAGAATGATAACGTCGTACTTACTCAGATCGGTCGATGACAGGCGGCTGTATGGCGCCGGCTGCAAGGACCAGTGGCGCCGCACGGTCTCATCCGGCGCCAGGGCCAGGGAGAACAGACGGCGGTCGAGATCGTCGTCGCCGACCAACAGGATGGTGAACTGGTCGGGGATATGGAAAGTGAAGAAGAAGGTGTTGTCGGCCAGCAGATCATCATCCGACAGGGTGATATATCCGGAATGGAATCCGGCCTCGCTGACGGCCGCCGCAAACGGCAGCGTCCCCGATTCGCCGGCCTTCAGGCGCAGTCCCTGCTGGGCGACCCGCTTATCATCGAGATAGAGCGCGACCACAATTTCCTCATCCCCCTGCCCCGATCGCTTCTTGACCGTCGCCGCCACGGTGAATTCGGTCCCTACCTCGATTAGTTGGTTGCCGAAATCGACGCCGACGATGCCGGCGTTATCGATATCATTCGCAGGCAACTCAACCAGCAAAGGCTTGCCTGCGAATTTGTCTATCGCCTGGTCAGGGCTGAAGGCGTTTTCCTGAAAGTCGCTGATCAGGTATATCTCGCGATTGACATTTGGTCGGCGCGCGACGAGCGCGGCGGCGGCGTTAAAGCTTCTGGTCAGATCGGCGCGGGTATCAGTCAAACTGATTCGATCCAGGGCCGCGGCCGTCGCCGCGGGATTGCCAAACAGGTTATCGCTTTCCGGCGCGGCATAATCGCCGGTTGTTGCCAGGACAGCGACTTCATCACCCTGGCCCATCTGGGCCAGAATATCGCGCGCCCGTTTCAAGGCCAAGTCAATGAGGCGGCCATCCTTGACCGACAGCCCCATCGAGGCGGAGTTATCGACCACGATCACGGCCGAAACCGAAGCGTGGGCGCCGAGGTATCCCCCCCGGACGGCGGGGCGGGCGAAGGCCAGAACGACGAGGAGGATAATCAGGGTGCGCACGATCAGCAGAAGAATCTGCTTGATCTTGATCGCCCGCACCTGCCGCTTTTGCATCGCCTTGAGGAAGACGATGGAGGAAAACGGAATGATCTTGACCTTCCTCTTGGAGAAGAGGTGAAGCAGAAACGGCAGGATTGCCGCGGCCGCGACGGCCAGTACGGCGGTATTCAGGAAATTGAACATCGCAGCCTATTCCCGCCGGCCGTAGATTATGTGGTCGTCCATTCGTGCCACTATCCTATCTCCCATAACCGGTGAACGGGGTGATAATCGCGGCCCGCACCCGTTCTTCAAAGGCCGCCGAGAGGGGATAGGCGAGCGCCCGGCGATAGTACGCCATGGCCTCATCCCGGAAATGTTCCAGATCGGCGATTTGCCCCAATTCCCACAATATGCGGGTGATGAAAATGGCTCGCACAGGGTGCGCTTCAAAATACTCCGCCGACTCGAGCACCGCTTTGGCCGTCGCCAGATCCGCCTTGCCGCACATCGCCAGCCCCAGATAGGTCTGCCCCAGGCGCAACAGGTATGAGGGACGGGTGCCGCCGGATTGAGCGACCTGATCCAGAGCAGCCTTGGCCGCGGCGTAATAATCGGCAGCGGCCGCAGTGTCATGCTCGCGCAGCGCCAACTCGCCGAGGAGAATGCCGGCGGCGGCCCGGCTGAGCTGCGAGCCATCCTCGCTCACGTCGCGCAGCAGGTATTGCTGGGCGCTGTCGATCTGATTCTTCCAATAATACGCCTCGCCGATCTTGAGCAGAGCCGACTTGGCGGTGGAGTCGGCCACCAGCAATCGCTGGAAGACTGCAATCGCCGAATCGTGTTGGCCGTCGATCAACAGCAGATTGCCATAGACCATGACGTTGGTGCCGTTGGAGGGGTCTATGGCTAGGAGTTTCGCGTACTTCGTGGTGGCAGGAAGGAAATCTCCCCGCATGTATTGGTTCCAGGCCTCCTCGGAAAGGATGAAGAGAGAATCCTTCGGAGTCCGGGCATGCGGCTGCATCTCATTCAGGAAGAGATCCATGCCGGGTTCGCGCTGGATAGCCCGCTCCCGTTCGTAGAAATACTGGAGTTGGCCGAAGGAGAACGTGACCGTATCCAGGACCGCAAGCCATTCCCGCTCCAGGCTGTCCAGCGGTTTGCCATAGATGTCGGCGATACATTTCGTCATCGTCAGGTCGCTGGCGGCGTGATAGAGGTCGGTGAATCGATTCAGGCCGTAGGCATCCAACACGAATTTGACAAACGATGACGCCGCCGAGATATTGGAATTCCCGGGAAGGCTAAAGTAATCGGCCGACTTCAACATGGTGCTCAACCGGGGCAGTTGGTGACTCTGCTTCAACTTGCGGGCGTAGAAATGGGGAAATTCAAAGTAGGCGGCCATCCCCTCGGCCAACAGCGGCGGCGCATATCCCAGGAAACGATAGACGCGGGTCAGATACGCAGGGATCAGATCGACCGTATTCTGATCATGGCTGTATATGACGAAGCAGTTGGAACGGGGCGGATCAATGGCGTACCCCATGCGGCTGTCCCAGATCACCTCCGGCAGCACGCAGGGAGACAGAAAGCAGTTGATTTTGCCGGGGAAATTGAGCTGGAACAGTTCCTTATAGTCCTTGAAATTGACCTCCATAAAATCACGCAGGCCGTTCCAGCGAGCGTCGGCCAGCGACTTGGGAACAAAATAAAAATCAAAGTTGGCCGATGGATCGAAGCTCCAGACGCCGTCTTGGCGATAGTCGAAGTCGCAGTCGGCCCGGTCGACGCCGGCCGTGTCGATGGTCAACGGTGAAATCCCGACACGATAAACCACCCCGTCCTTGCCGCGCACGTTATCCAGGAAATAGACGCCGCCGGCCTGACTGCGAAATTCCTTGAAGAAGGTCTGGGCCTGCGGGCCAAGCGTGAACAGCGAAAAATCGCAGCTATACGATCCGGAGTCAGAGTAGGTAGCGGTCATATCAAGGGTGAAATTGACGACGAAAGTCGTGGTTTTAATCCCCTCGTCCAACGGCAGTTGTTTCTTCTCAATCAGGACATATTGGCTGTCGCTGCCCGGCTGCCTTTCCCGAACTGTGACCTCGACGTTGATACGCTGCATCGCAGGCGCGTTGGCAGCCAAGACAACAATCGCAAGCAGGACCAAAACACCACGTTTCACCGAGACCTTCTTTCTACCAAGAAAACTGCTAATTATACACTTACCTTCAGCGCGCGACCGATCCCCCGGCGCCCTTTTGGTCTGACGCGCAGCCGTTTGTTATTTCTCAAGACCGCTCCGGCGGAGGAGTCGTCCGTCCGTCATCACGGGGACGAAATCGTAGCGATCCGTCTCCAGGCAGAGGTCGAGATCAGCCCCCATGCCGATTGACGTCAGATAGCGGCCATGTTTCGAATCCCTGGCCCAAGGCCGCCAGTCGTCGCCGGCAAGCTCCACCAGGCGGCAGGCG
>CAZPEV010000076.1:0-239 GCA_964585635.1 uncultured Ignavibacteriales bacterium | reverse complement strand
GCATCATCCCTGTCGGCCTACCCGCGCCCAAGGCGGGAGATGATAATTCCCGCCGCCAACGTATCTTCGGCCGAGAAGAGGCCATCCTGCCCAGCACAACAAAGCACCGGGTCGGCGGCGAAACCGGTGATAAAGTTGACGGTCGCCGTAAGCGCTGCCAGGGAGCCGACCGCTACATAGGGAAAGGGTTGGAAGCGCCGCAGCAAGCGGGTGCCGTTGGTCGAGTTGAAAATTACCGG
>CAZPEV010000075.1:7553-14315 GCA_964585635.1 uncultured Ignavibacteriales bacterium | reverse complement strand
CCGGGGGTGCAACACCTCGCGCGGCACGGTGAGGTGAATGTACCAGGGATGCAGCGTTCCGCCTTCGCGCGCCTCACGTTGCCACCACGAAAGGGCGTGCCCCGTGAGGAGCGCCACCTCGACCGCGCGCGGCAGCGTCGCGCCCGCGCCCGCGGCCCGCCGGCTCGCGGCCGCGGCCGCCCCGCCGGCCTCGGGCTCCGGGGCGGGGGGGCGCCGGGCGGGGCGCCCGTGAATCATTTCGGGCACAGTTGGGTGGTAATCGATGGACTGCGGGACTCCAAATCCGAATGCTATCACCCCGCCGAGGCCGATTCTTTATCCCGCTTCTTCCCTGTCAGCCAGACGACGATAATGGAAATTTCGTACAGGATATACATCGGCCCGGCCAGCAGGAGCTGATTGAAAGCATCGGGAGTCGGGGTCAGCACCGCCGCGACCAGAAGGATGATCACGATGGCATACCGCCGCCCTTTGCTCAAAAGTCTGTGATCAATGATTCCGATCCGCCCCAGGATGAACGCCGCTACCGGCAATTCAAAAACCAAACCGAAGGCCAATATCAACATGCCCGCAAAGCTGATATAACTGTCGATCGAGATCAGCGGCTGCATGTTGGCGGTGCCGAAACTCAGCAAAAGCTTGACGGCCGGCGGCAAAACCAGAAAAAAGCAGAGGCCGCCGCCGATCAAGAAGAAAATGGTCGACGAGACGACGATCGGCGCCACGAGCGTGACCTCGCGCTTGAGCAAGCCCGGGCCGATAAACATCCAGAGTTGATAGAGGATAATGGGAACGGCTGCGACGGCGCCCACTATCAGCGACATCTTGATCCTGACCATGAACGCCTCGGTGGGAGCCATGAAATAGACCTGCGGCAGCGGCCGCGTGAAGAAGTCGATGATTTTGTCGGAATAATAATAAGCGCCGATGGCAAAGAAAATAACGGCCGCAAACATCTTCAGCAGCCGCTTGCGGAGCTCCTCGAGGTGCTCGATAAAGCTCATTTCTTTGTCGGCCGGTTTCTTGAGAATCATTTCGCCCTATTAGATATTGGTTTGCAGAGGAAAAGTCAAATCGAAAGGCGGCACGGAATAATCGACGTCACAAATCGAACCGACCCGCTGGTCGGCCCCTGCCGTTACAATTTTTCGTAGGGGCGCGGTTTCCGCGCCCGCTCGTCCGCATGGTTTCCACTCCAATGAAGGTATGAGATTCCCACGGCCCGCCGAGGCGGGCCTCGGAATGACGTCTCCTCGGTAGGGGCGCACCTGCGTGTGCACCCATCGGCATTCATCCGGGCCGACACGCAGGTCGGCCCCTACCATTACGATTTTTCGTAGGGGCGCGGTTTCCGCGCCCGCTCGCCCGCAGGCACTTCCCTCCTGGCAGAAATAAGAAAAGGGCTGCCATGCGACAGCCCCTCACGCTCGATCTGGAAGATGGACGGATAAAAACCCCTGATCAGGGAATTCCATTTTCCCGCCCTACTTAGTTCTTAATCCCTCCCGGCCAACCTATTCCGGGGGCAATCTTCTCTTCCAGTTCCTCGATCATCAATTCGTACCGTCTCATCTCACACCTCCTGGAAAGAGTTTTCAATTATCTCCTCAAATGCGGCCTTTTCTCTGTCTCTACCAAATATTACGAGACGTTCATCAGATTGTTTCGCCGGGAGCAAAATAAATAATGGAATATGTATTTATCCGGGCCGACACGCAGGTCGGCCCCTGCCGTTACAATTTTTCGTAGGGGCGCGGTTTCCGCGCCCGCTCGCCCGCATGGTTTCCACTCCAATGAAGCTGGGAGATTCCCACGGATTGCCAATGTCGAACTTCGGAACTAGAAATCACTTCAGCAGCTTCTTCAACTCGTCGAGAAATTCGGCCTTGTCGGCGAACTTGCGATAAACCGAGGCGAAACGGACATAAGCGATTTCATCCACCTGACGGAGCTTCTCCATCACCAGCTCACCGATATATTTGGAGGAAACCTCGTTCTTGGACTGTCCCTGCAATTGCGCCTCAATTTCCGAGGCCATGGCTTCGATTGTCTTGGCATCCACCGGCCGCTTATTGCAGGCCAGCTTGATTCCGGAGATTACTTTTTGGCGGTCAAAAGGCTCGCGGCGGCCGTCGTTCTTCGTCACCGTCAGCATGACCGCCTCGATATATTCATAGGTGGTGAAGCGCTCTTGGCATCCCAGGCATTCGCGCCGCCGCCGCACCGCCCGGACATCCTGTACCGACCGAGAGTCGACGACCTTGTTTTCCTCATATCCGCAAAACGGGCATTTCATAGGTCAATGGCATGCATCAATATTTTGGGCAAGACCAACCTAACGGCGTTTCCCGGAAGTGACAACAAGAATTTCGGTGTCATCATCGCGGCAGGCGGAGAAAAACTCCAGCGCGGAACCATCCCGGACGGCGATTTCCAGATGTCCGCCGGAACCGACATAGGACAACGTATCTCCGGAACGGACGTCGGAAAATGTCCGCCGCAGCGGACCGATCGACATCCCATTGACCATCACATCCTTCCCCTTGACAGCCAAGTCGGCCTCAATGGTCGAAATAAGATTGCCGAAACGATCAATCCAAAGGATGCCCCCCTTAATACCTCGACGCGTGCGAGTAGGTTTGCTTTTCGGCATGGCTATCATCGCTTGGCATTTCGGTCCCAGGCAGGAGGGGTCGACCCCCAAGCTTAAATACGCCGCCGCCGGTGCCATGATGTCGCGGCCATGAAAGACCGGCGAAACCTGTGATAAAGAGTACTTCCGGTTCGTGATGGAATGGATGGAAACAATCTCCCGACGAGGAATGAACGACAGCAGGCCGTTGTCCGGCCCGAAGAATAAGGCTCCAGCCGTCTGAACCGCCAGTATCTTCCTTCTGCCGCCGACGCCGGGGTCAACGATTCCCAGATGAAACGTCCGGGGCGGGAAATACCGATAGTGGGTTTTCAGCAGATACCATCCCCCGGCGATATCGCCCGGTTCCAGGTCGTGGGTGATGGTAATCACCCTGGCCTGGGGGTTAATGCCGGCAATGATTCCCTCCAGAACCGCCTGATACCCGTCACGGGCGGCAAAATCGGTCGTCAGCGTTATGACAAATCCCAAAAATTGAACCCTATCTTCGGATCGTTAACCCGGTTTAGGCGGCCTCGGATGACCTTGAGGTAGACCTCCAGCGTGATGGCGACCGTGGCGTCAAACAGGTGTCCCCCGTGGACGGTATGCCGAGGTCCGGCGACCACGACATGAGCATGGATATAGGGAGCACCTTCGGTGTAGGCAATATTGCCCATCAGGCTGACCACCTCGACCGTCCCGGCAATACGGGTGGTACGATATCGTTTCAGGCGGAGATCGAAATATCCCAGGGTGACGTTTTTGACGGCTCCGATTCCCTGTAGTATCCCGCCGGGAATCCGCCGCTGGGCCACAAACGCGGTCAGCGCCTCGCGCACTTCCTCGCCCCGCTCCAGTCGCAGCAGGTATCCCCCTGCGACCTTGCGCGCCTGCATGCTACGATTCGGCTTCCGGCTCGGCTTCGACCTCTTCATCTTCTTCCAGGGCTGAATCGTCAACCACGATTTCCTTGCCTCCCAGCCAGTCAAGGTAATCCTGATTGCCGTCGTCGATGTCGAAGCAGACGATTTCGGGGACCTCATAGGGATGGATTTCACGGACCCGCTCAATCAGGGCCTTGGTCTTGGCGGTCGCTCCCTTGACAATCAATAGCGACTCGGCGGCCTTCTCCACCTGTCCCTGCCAACGGTATATCGAACGCACCTTGTCGACGATGTTGACGCAGGCCGCCAGGCCTTCCACCACCAGCGTGTGGGCGATCTGCTCGGCGACCTCAACCGGCGCAGAAATGTAGGAAATGCGGTATTCGCTCATGTGTGCAACTTTCTCCTTAAGACGTTTTCCAGAGCCTCAACTTTTCCGGTCAGCCGCCTGACCGCTCCTTTGCGATCGTCGATGACGATAGACGTATATACCCGGTTATGGGATCGCCGCATCGTCCGGTGACACCGCTTGATCACGGCCATGACTTCATCCCAGTTCCCTTCAATAAGGGTGGACATGGCCGTCACCCTGTACGAAAGCCCCGATCTATCTATAATGTCAAGTACTTTCGCGACCTCCTTTGAGAGCGATTCTTTGGCCCCCACCGGAAAAATGGATACCTGCGCCAGCATGACGACTCTCCTTGTTTCCAACCTATGGACCGTCTGCCTTCTTATACGCCGCCGAAGGCCGTTTCTTAGGCTTGCCGCCCAACATATAGCGGGAACTTCTTGCACATCGTCGCCACTCCCTCGGCCACCTCGGCATAGGCCTGCTCGTTGCCGAGGTTATTGATCACGCGGTCGATGAATCCGGCGATCTGCTCCATTTCCGGCTCCTTCATCCCGCGCGTCGTCACCGCCGGCGTACCGATCCGAACGCCGGAGGTGATAAACGGCTTGGCCGGATCGAACGGCACGGTATTCTTGTTGGCCGTGATGTTGGCCTCGTCCAGCGCCTTTTCCACCATCTTGCCGGAGATCGCCTTGCCGTCGGCCCTCATCTTGCCGATAAACGACACCAGCATCAGGTGGGTGTCGGTGCCGTTGGAGACCAGCTTCTGCCCGCGCTGCATCAGCCCCTTGGCCAACTGCGCGGCGTTGGCGACAATCTGCCGCTGATAAGCGTTGAATTCCTCCGTTTGGGCTTCTTTGAACGCCACCGCCTTGGCGGCAATGATATGCATCAAGGGGCCGCCCTGAATCCCCGGCATGACCGTCCGATCGAGGTCCTCGGCATACTTTTCCTTGCAGAGAACCATCCCGCCGCGCGGACCGCGCAGGGTCTTATGCGTGGTTGTAGTTACAAAATCGGCGTACGGCACCGGCGAGGGATGCAGGCCCGCCACGACCAAGCCGGCGATATGGGCGATATCGACCATCAGGAGTGCTCCGGCGGCGTCGGCCGCCTCGCGGAACTTGGCGAAATCGAGCCGGCGCGGGTAGGCGGAAGCCCCCGCAACGATCAGCTTTGGCTTGACCTGCTCCGCCTGCCGGATCAGCTTGTCATAATCAATCACTTCGGTGCCCGGCTCGACTTGATACGGCACGATTTTATAAAAGCGCCCCGTGAAATTGATTGGATGGCCATGCGTCAGATGCCCCCCGTGCGACAGGTCCAGGCCCATCAAGGTGTCGCCCGGCTGCAGCACGCTGAAATAAACCGCCATGTTGGCCTGAGAGCCGGAATGCGGCTGGACGTTGGCATGCTCGGCCCCAAACAGCGCCTTGGCCCGCTCCCGAGCCAGGTTTTCGGCGATATCGACATACTCGCAGCCGCCGTAGTACCGCTTTCCGGGATACCCTTCGGCGTATTTATTGGTCATGATGCCGCCGGCGGCTTCCAAGACAGCCTCGGAGACGAAATTCTCAGAAGCGATCAGCTCCAGCTTGCCGGCCTGCCGCCGCGCCTCAGCGGTCAGGGCGTCATATAATTCCGGATCCACCTTCTTTACGTATGACACAATCCGCTCCCGTTCTATGGTTCCGACAACCCCGAATGGGGGATTTTGGCGAGCCGTCGCAGATGCCGCCCGCCTTCGAATTTGGTTTCAAGCCATGCCTTCAGGATTTCTTCTAACTTGTCAATTTCTATGTACTTCGACGACAGAGTCAGGACATTCGAATCGTTATGCGCGCGAGCCAGGCGGGCCATATCGGGATTCAGCGCCAAGGTCGCGCGGATGCCGTCCACCTTATTGGCCGCCATCGTGACACCGTTGCCGGTCCAGCAAATCGCCACGCCCCGGTCGGCCTTACGGTTCGCCACCGATTCTGCCACCCGGACGGCGAAGTCGGGGTAATCGACCGACTCAGCCGAATTAGTGCCGAAATCAATCACCTCGTGCCCCCAAGCCTGGAGGAGGGCTTTCACCCTGTCTTTGAGTTCGAACCCTTTATGGTCGGCGCCAACCGCGATTCTCATCCTGCTTCAGCTCACTTTCCGGAATCTACATCTTTATGTAGGTCAACCAGTCATACTTATCGGGAACCCGGCCCTCGACGATGTCGAAGAATCGCTTCTGGATATCCTTCGTGTATGGCCCGATTTTGCCGTTACCGATGACGACGCCGTCAATCTTCGAGATGGGGGTAATCTCGGCCGCCGAACCGGTGAAGAACACCTCATCGGCAATATACAGCGCCTCGCGCGGGATCGGCTGTTCGATCACCTTCATATCCATTTCCCGGGCCAGGGTGATGACCGTGTTGCGGGTGATGCCCGGCAGAATCGAGCAACAGAAAGAGGGCGTAATGAGCGATCCTTTCATGATCACAAAGAGGTTTTCGCCCGACCCCTCCGACACCATTCCCCGCGTATCCAGCGCGATCCCCTCAACATAGCCGTGGGAAATAGCCTCCAGCTTGATCAACTGCGAATTCATGTAATTGGCCCCCGCTTTGGCCATCATCGGCATGGTGTTGGGAGCGTTGCGGTGCCAGGATGACACGCAGACGGAAACCCCATCCTCCATGGCGGCGTCTCCCAGATACTTGCCCCAGGCCCAGGCGGCGATGGTGACGTCGACCGGGCATTTTCTCGGGTCAACGCCGAGGGTGTCGTATCCCCGATACGCGATCGGCCGTATATAACATGATTCCAGCTTGTTGACGGCAATCGTCTCAACGATGGCCTTATTGATATCTTCCGCCGTCGCATCTTTCTTGAGCATGCAGGTCAGG
>CAZPEV010000075.1:0-7543 GCA_964585635.1 uncultured Ignavibacteriales bacterium | reverse complement strand
TGGCAAAGGGGATTTCCATGCGGTAGATCTTGGCGGAATTGAACAGGCGTTCGGTATGCTCCGGCATCCGAAAACAGGCGGATCCCTTGGGGGTCTTGTAGCAGCGGAGGCCCTCAAAAACCGAGGAACCGTAATGAACCACATGCGACAACACGTGATTCTTGGCATCATCCCAGTTGACGAGTTTGCCGTTCATCCAAATCTTGTCCGCTTTATTGAAAGGCATACGAAACTCCTGCTTTTCATGGTTGAAGACGCGAGTCAGTATAGCATAATCCCGACCCCGTTTCAAGGGCAAAAATCGAGTTCGACTGCCTGCGAAAAAGGTTTCCGATAATAAAAAAGCGGACCGAAGTCCGCTTTTTTGGTCTTATCCGCACCCCAACACTGGCGGCGGCCCGCTTTTGAAGATGTAGTTGATCAGGTAGACGGCATCACCGACGTTGACGGCGCAATCGCCATTGGCGTCGCCGACCCGTTTCGGATCCGGCGCCGCTCCGCTCTTGAAAATATAATTGACGATGAACACCGCGTCACCGACGTTGACCCCGCCGTCGGAGTTGGCGTCTCCGTAAATCCAGGTCCTGAATCGATTGGTTTGGCCGCTGGTCGTTACGCCGCCGAAAAGATCGTATCCCTCGACCTTCCAATAGAAGATCGAACCGGCAATGATCGAATCGGTCAGGGTGTAGACGGTATCGGTCAAACCGCCGACGGTCTTGGCGGAGGCAAACAGCGAATCGGCGGCATAGATCAGTCGATAGTGAATCGTGTCATGCAGATCGCCGGGAGAACTTGGCGACCAGACAAACGTCGGATGAATCGTCAGCACCAACGAGTCGTTCACCGGAGCGACCAGCCCGAACGGCGTCGGCGGCTGATTGGAGGAGTTGACCCAAAACCCCGCCAGAACGGACCAGGCGCCGGATTCGTAGCCGTCATAGCTTCGGGCCCGCCAGAAATACACGACATCATCCGTCAGGGGAGGTGACACGACCCATGACGATGTGACCGTCCCACTGGGACGGTTTTCGGCGTGCGCCAGCAACGTGGTCATCAATGAGTCCTGGTAGACCTCATAGGAATAGGTCAGGACGTCACCGTCATTGTCACCGGCATTCTGCAATTGAAGAGTCGGGGTGGCTGACGCGACTCCGGCCATGCCCCGTGGCGTCAGGTTGGACGGCAGGCCAGGCACGGAATTCATCCGGAACTGCCCCATTCGCCAACTGGACCACTGAGTGCCGTTGAAAACCTGCATCCGAAGGAAGTAGGTGTGGCCATCCAGAAGCGGCGCGCCGGCATAAACCGCAAATGTATCGGCGCCGGAGACGGGTCCTGAATCCCACATTTCCGCTACCGACCATTCGGCATCGACGCCAACCTCAACACGATACTGCTGTTGCGGCGCGCCGCCGGCATCATGATACGTCCAGGAAATCTCCGGGGTGTGATCGACCAGATTCATCTCCGCCCCCGGACCGACGGCCAGCGCCAGAACCGAGGGATATCCCGCCTGGGCCGACAACCCGAAGAAATCCATGATATGATTGAACACCGTGTCCCGGCTCTCCCAACGGGGATCATTATTGATAATGGCTTCAAACCCAAAGGAGAAAAACACCAGCTGATATGCGCCGGCATACGACACCGCCGCCTTGTCGGAGCTGCCGTAGTAATGAACCTCAGGGATGCCGCCGTTGACGGCCGAGATATGATCCGGGTTGGTCTGGTTGCTGGCGCCGCTGTATCCATGAATGACGATCGAATCCGGACCGCCCAGGACCGCGGCCCCCGCTTCCGGTACAACGATCGGGATGATCGACGTCGAGAGATACTGCGTCTTCAGATAATTGGCCAGGAAAGTCGGATCGAATGTCGACAACTGCTTGGCGATGGTCTGACCCGTCAGAAACAGCTTCCCGCCGTGATTCATGAATCCTTTCAGGGCGGCGACATCGGCTGCGGCCAGCGGGCTGGGACGATAATCGCCGGTGAACCAAAAGACCGATTCATATTTGTCAAGCCGGGTCGAATCCGGACTGCCGGAAGAGTACTTGATCCAGCGGTCGTACGGCATCCGGACGGCATAAAGCGGATCGGTATAGTAATGCTCAAGGTTGTCATTGTTGTCGTCGTCAACCAGCAAGATGCGCGGCATACCCACGTTCTTTTCGATCGGCAGGACCGAAACATCGGCGCCGCCGTTGGAACTGATTTGAATAAAGAACGAATCAATCCGGGGGACATAGTCGGCCGGGACTTGGAAGACGTATGGAACAGCGTTGTTGTTGGCCGAGCCGTTGGTCGCAATCGTTCCCAAAGAACTGGTGCCGTTGGTAATCGGAATGCTGGCGTCGTCGATCGTCAGCGTGGCCGTCGCCGCCGTCGCCGGCTTCCAGTCGTTGGCCACGGTGAAAGTCAAACGGATGGTCTCCCCCGGTTCGAGGATGCCGTCGCCGTCGCCGAAGGTGGCGTCGTCAAAGGCATACGTCGTCAGATGCAAATAGGGGCGGGACCAGTAAACATCGAAATCGGCGGTCATAATCGAATCGGACGGCGAGATATTCCAGGCCGCCACCTCCGTCGACGCCAGGTTGTAGTCCTTGGAGTCAGGGGTGGTTTTATCGGTGAACTGCAGGGCATATCCAAAGTTGGGGAAGGCATCGCTGGCGTCCCCCTTGTTGGCATTGTTCTGCAAATCAAAGCGGCCGTCGGCCTGCTCCAAAAATACCAGGGGATGCCATTCCTCGGTATTGCCCCAAGCCGTCTCATCGATATGCCAGATCAGAACGCCGTCGCCGGGAAGCTCGGCATCGAACCCTGTCCGCTGGCGGTTTTCGACCACAAAATACTGGCTGCCTGTCTGTCCGTGCCGCCACAACCGATAAGCAACCGGATTCCACGCCAGGGCGGGAATCTGCTGGTTGGTCTGATTGCTGGTGATATTGGTCAGATTCAGCCAACCCAGTTGTGATTTGCTCCAGGCGCTAAGACCGGCCGGGGTCCGCGATTGACCATTGTAGCTGCCGCTCCCCATCAACTCCCAGTGCCCGACACCGGCCGAGGAATAATCGGTGTCGTACAGGTCGGGTAGTCCCAGCACGTGACCGAACTCATGGCAGAAGACTCCGATCGGCGTCAGACCGGCATTGGTCGGCGACTCTTCCGGCTCGATCGAGTAGGTGTTGATCCAGACGCCGTCGCGATACCGGGAATTGATACCCCATTGATGCGAATGAATCTCGCAATCATTAGAGGTTTCCTCGTAGCCGGTCCCGGCATGAATGATAAAAATGCCGTCGACGTACCCGTCGCCGTCATTATCGTATTGGGAGTAATCAACGTCGGGATCGGCCAGATCGACCGCCTCCTCCACCAGACGCTGGGCATTATTGGGGTAAGGCCCCATGCCGTGAGAGCCGTCGCAGTTGTTGGTGTAGTAGGAAGCGTTGTGAGCCGCTCGGTACCAGCCCACCACCGTCCCCTGAAGCGTAAAATTGCCGTAGGAGTTTTCGAAATAATAATCGCGCATGGAACCGCTTGGATTCTTCCCCTGAGAGAACAGAATCGAATCGAAGGCCGCCGCCGAGCCGGCCACGTAGCCTGCCGTATATGGCTTGTCGGGGAAATCCATCAGGATAACCAGGGTGCGATAGACCTGTTTCGGCGACAGCGCCTTCGACAGCCCGGCCTTGTTGGGGGAGGCCGCGGGATTATCGATTCCTTTGGCGCGGGCGTCGATCATCGTCTTAACAAATTGATCGAAGCGCCCCTCGTTCTTCAGCTTTTGAATAACGTCTTCAGATAGGGAAACGGCGAAAATTGAGGCGGCGAAACTGATCACAAACAAGGCGGTGAATAGGCCAACCAGCATGTTGTTCTTCATTAGATCTCCACGGTTTAGCCACGGCGTGTAACGGCATAGTGCTCTTTTGGTACAATATAACACCTTCTCTATATCTGTCAACCGGCAATCCCAATCGTTGGTTCCCGGTCCACAAGCATCATCCCCTGATACGGGCCGGCATCGTCGCTCCATGGGAATAATCGTCGCCGCAGCGGCGTTTCCGCATAAGGAATCGTGGAGGAGTCTTTCTCAGGCACTTCCGGTTATTCGCCTCCCGTCCTAGACCACCGGCGCCGGCACCGGGAAGGTCTCCAGGAAGGTGGTCAAAAGGCGCAGACCGCCGCGTTGGACCAGCAGGGCCGCATGATCGGCCACGGCATCCTGCGCCTTGGCGCCATAATCGGATATGCCCAAAAGGACGAACAGCGGGATATCATGAGGGCGGCATACCTCTGCTACGGACGAAAGCTCCGGCGCCGCCGCCACGATTCCCGATTCACGATACAATCGAGCGGCGGTCCTCCAGTCGAGCCCCAATCGTCTGGCGGACAGGACCGACCCGACAATCATCTGCGGACGGTTTGATCTCCCCTCAAAGACCATTTCATACGCCCCGGTGGCGTGCGCTATGATTTCGCCCGCGATCGTCGTCACGGTAATCGTGCCCAGCGGCCTTTCGGCGTCTTCATTCATTCCAGGGGCCAGGATGTCGGAGGCAAGGATACGCTCGGCGACAACCAGATCACCGGCCTGAAGGTAGGGAACCAGCGGTTCTCCGGGGCTGAGCAATACGATCGTGGTGACATGGAAGCGATCGATCAAGAGGTGAACGGCGAGGGTCACCCGTTCGCCGTCGCCATGAAACCCGACCACGGTGACCGGGATATCCCCCAGCCTGCCGGTCAAGAACGTCATCCCGGCGACAGTGATCGAAGTATCGATCTGCCCACGGCCGTCAATAAGATGACCGGCCTCTTCACCGACCAAAACGACCCCGATCATAACTGCCTCCTTCGGGCCTGACCGTCCGACCCTTTCGTCGCATCGAGAAAAGGGAAAACCATGACCCGGCCGTGACTTCAATAGACAAAGCCGGCCCCTGCTTTCAGTTATCGGTATTCAAGGAGGGATGTTTAAATGACTTGGGGCGCTATCGGGTCAGGATGGCCACCAGATTCTCGCCGGTGGGATCGTACGGCCCGCTCAGGCTGAGGTCGCGAAAGTATTCGGCCCGCGAAAAGCCGCCGCCGGCTGCCGCGACCGACAGCATCTCGGCGGCGACCGGCAGAATCCGGCCGGAATGGAACTCATGCTTCACCTGGCCCAACTCGTGTTCCACGATGATGACGTTGAGCCGGGTTTCCTGTCGATCAAAATCCAGGAAGCGAATAAAGGTCAGGTTTTCCTCGCTGGAGACTTTGATGATGCGGCGCCCGGTCCGGCGGAACATATCAAAATTAAGCAATTGAATAACGGCCCGCCCGCCCGGCTTCAGCACCCGCGCAAACGACTGCAAGGACAGCCGAAGTCGCTCCGCCGTCTCCACCCCCACCAGCGAATTGGCCAGGCAAAAGACGGCGTCAAATCGCCCCGACCAATCCGACGGCATCGTCTCAAAATACTCGCGCACAAAGTTCGGCGCCTGCCCTTCCCGCAGGGCATTGACCCGGGCCAGCTCCAACATGTCGGGAGAAGAATCCAGCCCGACGACGTCGACGCCGATCTTCGATAGAATGATTGTGTGTACGCCGCTGCCGCAGCCGGCGTCAAGGGCGGTCTTGACGGCGAATCTCTCGACCAAATGCTTGATGATCCCGAAATCGCCGACCAGGCGACGGCCGAAGCCGGTCATACGGTCATAGCGCGACGCGATTGATGAAAACTCGGTCATGCTCATCGTCCCGGATGGGTGTACTCGCCGCCGTTCATCCTCTGGCTGTGATAAATATATTCCTGGGTTGAAATCGAATTCCCCCAGGGTCCAACCCATTTAAAGAATATCAACGCCCCCCAGAAGACAAGCACAAAGGCATAGACCCAGACCTTCTTCGAGATTTTCCTTCTGCTGCCGATCAGGCCCAGCCCCAACGCTCCCGGCACGGGACAGACGTCGACGCAATCGACGCATCCCGAACACTCGTCGGAAACCACCTGCTTCGCGATATCCACTTTGATGAACGCCGGACAGACCTTGGCGCATTTGCCGCATGATATGCAGAGGTTGTGGTCCCGCTTGATTCGCGCCGGCCCGGCCAGCGAGAATAGTCCCAACAAGGCGCCATAGGGACAAAGATACCGGCACCAGAAACCGCGCAGAAAGACCGAGAGCACAAAGAGAACGGCGATTGTCGTCAGGGCGAAGGTATCGATCTCGGTGAAAAACTTGAGCATCTTGATATCTGCCACCTTGTTGTAAGGGGAAGCGATGAATTGCTGAATTTGCATCGAGGTCATCGACCAGAAAACGACATAGGCAAAAAATCCCAATAGCAGATATTTGAGCGAACGGAACGGATAATCCAGAATCCGGGGCAGCTTCAATCGGCGGCCGGCCAGGCGGTCGCCGATATGGCCGACCATCTCGGAAATGAATCCAACTGGGCAGACCCAGCCGCAAAATCCCTTCTTGAATAAGACGGCCGTGCTGACGACCACCAGCAAAATGATGGCCGAAGCGGGATGAATGGTGTTCAAAACTCCGGTGTGAACCCAGTCGCGCAAAGAAATCAAGCCGGAGATCGGCAGAAACCCCTCGACTCCCGGCGGACGGTTCGGGCCGACGGCTCCGTTTCCGCCCGATTCCACGAAAGACACAAAGCGATAAAACTCGGCCCCGATCCAAAGGATCACGGCCATGGCAAACAACTGGGCATAGAATCGGAAGCGCCGCGTAGAAAACCGCTTTGCGGCCCGGACGGCGCCAATCCCCGTCTGCGAATCGATAACCGTTTTCATAATACGGCCTTGCCGCCAATTCATTCGGAAATGGTACGCATTCATGGCGGAAAACAGATTGACCTATGTCAAGAAGCGGCTGTTTTGGCTCTTGGAAATCACAGGCGAGAATCGCTCGATCAGGCCTTTTCCATGGCCTGCAGCAGGCTGCGGATATGTGCGATGATATCCTTGCGCGGGACTGTCTGTTGGATATTTTGCGCCTGCAGCCAGGTTTCACGGTCGGCCACTTCCGACGCCTGAGCCCGCCCGGCGATGAGGTTCTTGATCGTCACCTGGCCCCGCTCGAACTCATCTGAGCCAAGGATAACCGCCACGGGGATACCGACTTTGTCGGCATACTTCAATTGCTTGGTTAGATTTTTGGTTTCGCCCAGATATATCTCTCCTCGCAATCCCTGCCCCCGGATTTCGTTAAGGAGTTTGATATACTCCGGCATCTTCTCCGGATCCATGACTGTGACCAAAACCTGCGATATGGTCGTTTCGGTGCTAATAAGGTTGCGGGACATCAGCGCGGCCAGCAGCCGATCGATTCCGGCCGAGGCTCCGACCGCCGGGATTTTGCGCCCCAGAAACCGCTCCACCAGGCCATCATACCGGCCACCGGCAAAGACCGAACCGACCTCCGGGATATCGGTTAGAAAAGTCTCAAACACCGGCCCGGTATAATACCCCAGCCCGCGCACGATGGTCAAATCGACCGGCACCTTTTCCGGTGGGATACCAAGGTCAGCC
>CAZPEV010000074.1:0-14374 GCA_964585635.1 uncultured Ignavibacteriales bacterium | reverse complement strand
AAACATGGGGACAACGGAAAATGACAAAACGAACCCAATTTCCCTCGGTTCCGGCCATCATATCTGATTGTGCGGCATATAAATGGCGTCCGCCTGGCTATTCTCGTTGGCGCCCAAAAATTGGGTTTGCTTTGGGTTTTTTAGGGGATCGTTTCGCGAGCGAAAGCCATTTCCCTCGCACATCCTGCGAAACGGCCTCCAATCCCCTCCCGGCGAATCCCCGGCAAGACACCTCTCCCTATAGGAAACGGCCAATAACTTTGTGGAACTCCCTTGCCTACCGTGCAACTGTTGCACAAAGATGCTCGCCAGTCAACATGTTGTACCGCTTATTGTTCGTTCCGATGCCGTCAAATTCCGGTCAGGCGCGTTTTGGGGCATACCAGTTGCATCGACAAACGCCCGACAGGCGCTGTCCGTCCGCCAAGCCGGGACGAACGGCGGTTGGCATTCGAAGCGTCGCAAAGAAGGCAGGTGTCTATGGCCCCCAAGCGGAAAGAGCGGTACAAAAAGCCAAGAAAGATCTGCTGGCACCTGTACAGCCTGCAGACGTTGAACCCGGAGAAGTTCATCCGCGTGATCAACAAGATTTTGCGACACGACTATATGGTCATCAAGTAGCCCCTCAGCGGCCCCCCATATCCCCCAAAAACCGGGAGTTTTACCCGTTTTTTAAATATTGTTTTAACTTGACATACCCCCGGGGGGGGGATATACTTGACCTTTACCAAGGGACGGGAGAAGGAGCCCTTTTCCCCAAGGATAGGTATGTGGAAAGACAAAATTACGGTTATGATCATTCCTCGTAACCGGGGGGATGTCAAGGAATACGCAATCCCGGTTAAGCTCCTCTGGACGATCGGCGTCTGCAGCATCTGTTTCATATTGGTCAACCTGTTCCTTTTGGCCGACTATTTCGACCAGCGGGTCGACCAGGCCCGGCTAAGGCAGCTGACGACCGAAAACAACACGCTGGCCCAGCAATACGGCGATCTGAAACAGTCGGTGGCGGGTCTTAAGAGCGAGTTTGGCCTTCTGGTGGCCAAGGAAGAGGTGCTTCGCACGATTTTCGACCTGCCGATTATCGACCCCGAGTCGCGCCTTTTGGGTATCGGCGGTCCCTCGGATTTGGAGCTGGATACCCTCAGCTCTGTTCGTTCCGCAGCCTTTGAGGTAACATCGGTCGTCGATGGCCTGGTTCGGCTGGCTCAGTTTGAGCGGGAACGGTACCAAGAGGTCTACGAACTGCTCGCTGGCCGGCGCGACCGCCTCGATCACACCCCCTCGATCATGCCGGTGATCGGGAGTATTTCGCGCGGATTCGGCAATATGACCGACCCTTTTACCGGATTTAGGCAGTTCCATTCCGGCCTGGATATCGCCAATCGGATCGGCACGCCGATCTACGCTCCGGCCGGCGGCAAGGTGCTGTCGGTCAGCCTGTATAGTGGGCTGGGCAAAACCATTCTGATCGACCACGGGTTTGGCTTGGCCACTCGATATGGCCATCTAAGCGCCTATAATGTGACTGTCGGCCAAAGGATTAACCGGGGCGATCTGATCGGCCGGGTGGGGAATACCGGTTATAGCACCGGCCCGCACCTGCATTATGAAGTCCTCAAGGACGGCCGTCCGGTCAATCCGTACGGATTTATTCTGAACAAGTAAATCGTTAAGGAACATCATGATATCTGACCCTGCCGGCTTTCCGGCAGGGTTTCTTATTGACTATTTGTCTCCGCGTTACTATATTTAACGAAGGCAAGAAAAGGTGGGCGGACTTTCGCATTCTCTTTTAGACTGATGCTCCCCGGAAGCGACTCCCGACTGTCCTTCATCCTCTGCTCCTGAGGTAATGTGCACAAACTGATATGTGAATGCGATTAACTGGGAACAGAAACCACCCATCCAGGGTTAAATTGGGATAGTGATCTATGGCAGTCCATGTTGTTATGAAGTGATTTGAAGAACACAGCAAGGATGGGCGCAATGAACAAAAAAGAGACGATCATCAGCAGAACCGGCGCGGCTGTCATGTCTCCCACCGATGATGATGGGGACGAGTTGGAAGTCAAGGCCATTATCAGACGGGTAAAAAAGGGAGACCAGCGAGCCTTCGGCGAGCTCGTGGATAAGTATCGCAGCCAGGTGGCCGCCCTGGCCTACAAAATGCTCGGCGACTATGATGAAGCCGCCGACATTACCCAGAACGTATTCGTCAAGACCTCGCAAAATATCTGGCGCTATGACGAGAGCAAGCGTTTCTACACTTGGCTGTATCGTATCACCGTCAACGCCTCAATCGATTACATGCGGAAGCATAAGCGGCACCGTCACGAACCGCTGGACAACGTCCGGGAGACGGCCGAAAACTACCGCGACAATCCGGAAAACAATTATCAGACCAGCCAATTACGCCAATATATCACCGCCGCCACGGAAAAGCTGAATGGCAAGCAGAAGTCGGCCTTTGTCCTGCGCGATATCGAAGGATGTCAGATCGACGACGTGGCCAATATCATGGATATGCCGGAGGCAACGGTCCGCTGGTATCTGCATCGGGCGCGCCAAAAAATCCGCAAGGATTTGCTGCGCCGCTGCCCTGGGCTTTTGATCGCCCTGGGAATCAAGTGACGGCCGCCCCGCGCTAGACCGTCAGCGATAGTGGCACCTTCTTCTTGCCTCATCTTGGAAGCTCCCGGTTCTTGGCGGTTCGTGCCGGACCGGGTTGCTTTTTACCTTTTGACTGCCATGAGCCTGAGGCTATATATTACGGTCTGTAGCTCATCCATGAAGAGACCTGTGAGGAACCGATGATTCGGCTCAAAAACCTAAGGGAAACGCCACGGTGAATACTTCTTCGCCTTCCTTATACCGGATTTCCGTGCGCGGGCTTAATGGCCGCGCCACCGCCGATCTTTTGACTCGGCGACTGCAGGGAATCGAGGGGCTATCAGGCGTCGCCGTTGACCTTAAGACGGCTCAGATTCAGTTTACCCTGGCTCGCCCCGACAAACATGGTGCGGCGGTCAATGTCGCCGTGGAAGAGATCAAGCGGTCCGGCCTGATCGTTCCCGTCGTGCGGGAGGATGTCGACATTCTCAATCTGCGCTGCGCCGCCTGCGTCACCACGCTGGAGAACGGGCTGAGGAAGATTCCTGGTATCGCCGACGTCAGGATCAATTTCGCCACCCAGATCGGCCAGATCGATCTGATCGATGGAGCCTACGACCGCGAGCGCCTGCCGGATGACATCAGGGCAATCGGATACGAGGCGGTATTCCATGTCTCGGATGAGGACACCCATCAGTCGGACCGTCGCCTGCGGCAGGAACTGGTCATGGCCGCGGCCTGCACGGTGCTGATCTTCCTGCTGCACATGGGGCAGCATCCCTTCCGTTTGCTGATGATTTCCCATCGCGTGTCGGCCGTCGTGCAATTGCTTCTGACGCTACCGGTCCTGTATGCCGGACGGCTCTTCTTTGGGGATGCCTGGCAACGGTTGCGTCACCGGCAAGCGAACATGAACAGCCTGATTGCTCTCGGCTCCGGCAGCGCCTTTGTCTATTCGCTGGCGGCGACGATCACGCTCTTTGGCCCCCAGGCCGGGTCGGCGCCGGCGGTCTATTATGAGACGACGGCCATGATTCTGACCTTTATCCTGCTCGGTCGCTACCTCGAGGCCAAAGCCACGCAGGAAGCGCGTGATGCCGCCACCGGGATGGCCTCCCTCATCCCACAGACGGCCGCGCGCCTGACCGCATCCGGGGCGGAAGAGCAGGTTGATATACACCAAGTGGCCGTCGGCGACCGGATCGTGGTTCGTCCGGGACAGTCAATCCCGGCCGATGGCGTCATCAGTGCCGGCCATACCGCCGTCGACGAATCGATGTTCACCGGCGAAGCGATACCGGTGGTAAAGAAGTCGCCTGATACCGTGATCGGCGGGACGGTCAACGTGACCGGGGGAATCACCGTCACGGTGACTCGGGTGGGGAGTGGAACGGTGCTGGCCAGGATGATCCGGATGGTGCAGGAGGCTCAAAGCGCCAAAGCGCCGATTCAGCGTCTGGCCGATCGGGTCGCGGGGATATTTGTGCCGATAGTCATCGGCGTGGCCCTGCTCACGCTGGTTATGTGGGCTATCCTTGATCCAGAATCCCAGATGCTGCTGCTGGCGCCGGTGGCGGTGCTGCTGGTTGCCTGTCCCTGCGCTCTCGGCCTGGCTACGCCGACCGCCATTCTGGTGGGAACGGGCCGGGCTGCTCGACTGGGTGTGCTCTTCAAGGACGGCGAGGTGCTGGAAAGGCTGAGCAAAGCCGATTGCTTTGTCTTCGACAAGACCGGCACCCTGACCGAGGGAACGCCGTACGTCGAGCAGGTTATGCCGGCCGAGGGAGTCACCGCAGCCGATCTGGTTCAACTGGCGGCATCGGCCGAGTATTATTCCGAGCATCCCTATGGCAAAGCCATCAGAAACAAAGCGGCCGCCGATGGCGTCAAGGCCAGGCCGGCCGAAAGCCACACCTTTGCGCCGGGCCAGGGCATCGAGGCGGTGGTCGACGGGCGCCATATTACCATTGGACGGCGGGAGTTTGTCGCGACCGGTGTCGCGGATGAACAGAAGGCCGAAATGGCCAAAATCGAAAAAGCCAAAGGCACCACGATTATTTATGCGACCGCCGATGGGCAGTATCTGGGAGCGCTGGTCCTGGCCGATGCCATCAAGGATGGTGCTGCGGCGGTGATCGAAACGTTGATCCGGCAGGGACGGGAAGTTCTCCTGCTGACCGGCGACAATCGCTATGCGGGGGCAATCGTGGCCGCCAAGCTGGGAATAAAGCGAGTGGAGGCGGAAGCGACGCCGGAGAAGAAGCTGGTGACGATTGACTCCCTTCGCGGGGCCGGGTTCAAAACCGTCATGGTCGGCGACGGCGTCAATGACGCCGCGGCGCTGGCGGCGGCCGATATCGGCATTGCCCTCGGCACCGGCGCCGATATCGCGATGAAAGCCTCCGACATTACCATTACCGGACGGTCGCTGAACGGTATTCTGACGGCGCTGTACGTGTCCGCCGCCACGCTCCGCATCATCAAGCAGAATCTTTTCTGGGCCTTTTTCTACAACGTTGCCATGATTCCCCTGGCCGCGGGGGTTCTTTATCCGGTCTTCGGCTTGACCCTGACCCCGGCTCCGGCGGCGGCGGCGATGGCGTTGTCATCGGTCTTTGTCGTCGGTAATTCGTTGCGGCTTCGTCGGCTGCAGCCGATAGCGCCGTCCGACGATTCGAACTGATGACTTGATCAATATCTGAAGTATGACCGCAGGCTCATTTGATGATCACCAGCTTGCCGATCTGATCCCCCATGAGCGATGACACCTGCCAGAGATAAACGCCGGTTACCACCCCCTGCGTATTCTTGCTGATCACGTTCCATGCTTCATGCTGCGAACCGGGTCCGCCGTCGGGGCGGTCGTGCTCAATCTCCTGCACCAAATCGCCGTTGAGCGTGAATATCCTGATGGTGCAGACCCGGGGAAGGTTGGCGAAATGGATGGCGCGGGCCCATTCGGCCGACTCCGTCCGGTCGCGATTCTCGTAGCCGACGTCGGCATAGCCGCCGTCGATGCGATAGGGATTGGGGTAGACCATCACCGTCAAGCCTTCCTGCTCCACATCTGCGGCCGCCGGTAAGGGGTATTCGCGCACGGTGTTGGCCAGCGGCGATGACTCCAGCGCCCCCACGCCAAAACCGGCGGAGGCATTATCAAACGCGGTTACGGAAAAGTAATAGGGAAGAGACGGCTGCAAGTTATCGACGGTAAACTCATATTCATAATATCGCAAATACCCGTCTTCCGTCGTGTCGGCGCGGTTTTCCAGGCGCCCATCAGGATACGCATGGTGAATGCCAAGAGGATTGGAAAGATCGGATTGATTCCACTCTTGAGGGACGCAATATACCATGTCGCCGTTTCGCGAATCGGTGAAGTAATGGTTGCCGTCATAATAGACGGCGGGATCAAAGGCGGCGCCATAGGTTTGCCGCAACTGATCCCGCGTCACCGGCAGCCCGATCTGGACAAAGCCGTGGCGAAGGGTATCAAACCGAAATACCCGGTAATCTTCGATATCGTACGAGCTGAGCAGAACGTAATCGGATAAGCGGTTCCCCTCGGCAAAATAAACGCGGTATCCCTCAAAATCTTTATGACCCGTGAAGGCATCGATATGGCTTTCACTCTCCTGACCGTTCCAGCGCAACGTCACCCGGCCGAAACCGGGATAGACCTTTAGCCTTGGCGGCGGTGGCGGCGAAGCCCCCTTGAAATCGGGCGCACCGTCCCCGCGGTAATAGGTCTTGAAGGAGTCGATGGCGACAAAGAAGGACGGACCGCTGGTGTCGGGGTTGAACAGCGTGGTATCTTCCCAGACATAGTTCCAGCAAAACGTCCCCGAATCACCATTGCCGTCGGTGTCAATCCCGGGGTTGTCATAGACCCAGCCCGCCCAACGGGCGTTGGTATCGAGATCGGAAAAACTCAGCTTCCCATAGTAGGCATCCGGATGCAAAGGATCGAAATACCGGGCGAAGTCGTCGGGGCTGACATGGAAGTTGTCGCCGGCGATATAGGCAATCGTCACCGGCAAGGTTTCGCCCGGGGCGGCGTCGAACGGGCCGAACGAGAGCAGGTAGCGGGTGTCAAAGCCGTTGGCGAAATCGACTGCATAATCAAAGTTCGGCGGCGAGAGGAACCCCTGGCCGACATGCGACACGGCGGCGAAAAGCTGGTCGTAGTCGAATTCGTCGTGGCGCATAATATAATACTTGTTCTTGTCACCCAAGGGTGTTCCCAACTGCGATCCGAACGGCCGGAACGGATCAGCCAATGTGCCCGTGCGGCGAGGACCGAAGTCCAGCACGGAATTCATGTTGGACACCCACCAGTTGAAGCTGACGGTGGCGTCCGGATTGGGAGTACGCAGGATTTTGGTGCCGGTGACGGCCCGCGCCGAGGCGTAATCCCAGGCGCCGCCTGGCCCCGGGTCGCCGTCGTTGTCGGCAATCCAGGCGACGTTGATCGTATCGATCCAGGGATTATCCGCCGTATCCCGTTCGAGACAGATGCCGGTAGCCATCGGGGTCTCGCGGCGAAAGCCGCAGATGTCATCCATGCCACCGGTCAGTTCGCGGGAAAGGTGGTAGGCCGAGCCGTCCACGTAAACGCCCAGGTACATATCATGCAGGGGCCGCGAGCCGATGTTGGTGATCTGGTAATCGAGGATTACGAAATCCTCGGCGTAGGTATAGCTCCAGGCATAGCTGCTTTGCCGGACGGAGACGTTCAGGGGAATATGCGGCCGGTTGTCGATCGGATCCCAGCCGGTCAGGCTCGGATTGGTTACCGTATCGGTGTAGGTCGCGATGAAATCCTGTTCAGAAACCGCCCGGGGATCATAATTGGGACTGGACTTAAGGGTCGAGCGGGCGATGATGGCGCCGGCATCGCCGGCATCGGGCAATAGCTCCGTGACGCGGTACCAGCCGTCATCGCCGACCGAGACCAGCGTATCCTCCCCCAGGACGGCCCCGATCCACAAGGCGCCGCTGTAGAGATACTCGACGTTGGAATTGATCGGGTACTCGCATGACAGGACCTCCTCGCCGTCGATGACCAGCTTGCCGTAGGAGCCGGTGCCGAAAGTTCCGAAGTTGGAAACCGTCAGGCCGAGCTTGCCGACCTTGTGCACGGCAAACTGGATGTTGGGAATGCCGGGCGCGGCCGCCTTCCGAGCCGGGTCGATGGCCCGGTCGCTTGGGGGGGCGTCGGCGGCAAAGAGGGACGCGGCTGCCCAGCAAGCTACTATGATGGCAACCAAAACCCAGGGTGTCGGACCGGTTGAGCGAGCCACAATGCCTCTTTTCTCCGGCGCCGTCGGCCTGTCGGATGCGGCCGCGACGGCTCCTCGTACGCGTATCGCCGACGTCACCGGCGGTCTGCCGCAATATACTGCCCCGCGCCCTCCCTGGCAAGCGCCGTGACAGAGAGCAGATAATAAGAAGATTGACCGTGATAACAGATGCGATACGATAAAGAAGGATGCGCCGCGGGCGCATCCTTGCGATTGGTCTCGCCGGATCGACCATCGTCGTGGACAACCCGGCGATTGGACTTATATGCTACTCGAACTTACGGGCAACAGGGCGCCGGGCCGCTTTTGAAGATATAATTGATGATGTAGACGGCGTCGCCGACGTTCACCGCCAGATCCCAATTGGCGTCTCCCGACTCGAGCGGGGACGGGGCCGGTCCCCCTTTGAAGATGTAATTGACGACATAGACGGCGTCGCCGATATTGACAGTCGCATCGTGATTGGCATCGCCGCAGAGATAGGGCAGCACCGTGATCTGCCCACCAACAAGGACCGGCAAGATGGCCGCCTCCGACTCCGTCACCAACATTGATTCGGACCCCAAGGGAAATTTCACCAGACGAAATGTCGCCGTACCCGGCGATAAGGGGGTAAAGAGGGCATGATAGATGGCGCCGGAACCGGGCTCGATTGGTCCCCCCGCATATTCAGGCTGGGTAAATGTAGCCATATGTAATGTGTCCGGATTAACGCCATTATAGTAATTGCAGTTGTACTTCGTCAAGGTGAGACGCCTGACTCTATCGGTCACATAGTCATTCGTGAAGTTGCCTTGAAACTGCATGTTGGCACTGCCATCCCATTCCAAACCCAGGGCCAGGTTGTATATCGGCTCGTCGTTTATGATGCCGATGTCGATGGTCGTTGCCACTCCAACCACTAACGTATCGTTTTCGATCCATACGGTATCGGGTAAACCGGGGTCATCATAGACCGCCGCGCCATACGACCCGCAGTTACCTATGGTACCGCTCATGTAGATATATCGGAATAGATGTCTGACATCGCGCATGTCGACATGGCGATCGCAGTTCACATCGGCAACGTAGAGCGGCCCACCGCCCCCGCCCATACATCCAAGATATCCTTTCAGGAGACCATTAAGGCTACTCTGACTGACGAAGCCCTCATGTCTGGTGTCGCCAATCAGGTAATCGCAAGCGATATCAATTGTTCCTGCCGCGAATTGCGGAATGAACACCGCCGGTGATGCCGCTGTCAGTCGCAGGCCGCCGTACGGTGAAGCGGGAAGGCTGTCCAAGGCAACCTGGCCGCCGAAAAGAGGCGTGAACCACAGCTCGCATAACTTCCCGGCTCCGGCCGGCAGCAGGTTACCTCCGGCGACCATGAACCTTAAAACCAGCGACGCCACCGAGAAAGTATCGGTCGCAAAAACGAATCCCTCCCGGGCATCCAGAACCTGAGGATCGGCCAGACGGCTCCCAATGTACGACACCGAATCAAACCTCACCCACCCGGAATACCCGTCCACGACCAGGGGGATGACGACCGATGTCAGTTCTTCATCATTGAACAGCCAGACCGGCATGGCGATTGTACCGGTGATTTGGCCCGATACGGTTGTCAGCCGGACCGTATCGGCCTCACCCTGATCCTGGGCCCATACCTGTGAGGACAATAGAATCAGGAGAACCAGACTAGCGAGAGCATACATCCTGTGTGAACTGCTCATATCACCCTCCGTTTCTGCTCAATTCCTGTTGCGGAACCGCCTCTGGTTAATGCACAGTTTCGGAAGACTTGGTATGATATTCTTACTATATAAAAAGGGCCAAACGCCAAATTGTCAAATCATTATAAACGAGACATGAGAAACCCCCGAGCCTATGCCCGGGGGTTAGGTATGATGACTCAGGAGAATATTCGATTCCATTTATCAGCTTCGGCTTGATTCTCCTTACGGACAACATGGTGCCGGACCACTCTTGAAGATGTAATTTACGATGTATACAGCATCGCCGACGTTTACAGCATGGTCGCAATTGGCGTCGCCGGCCCCGATAGGAACAGGCGCTGGTCCACTCTTGAAGATGTAGTTAATCACGTACACCGCGTCGCCGATATTCACCGTCCCGTCACCGTTGGCATCACCGCAGACATAATCACAAGCATCGCCGATTCCGTCGCCATCAGAGTCGGCCTGAGAGGGATTGGGAACGGTGGGACAATTATCACAAACATTGCCGACGCCATCGCCGTCAGAATCAGCCTGAGCCGGATTGGAAACGGTGGGGCAGTTATCACAAGCATCGCCGACCCCGTCACCATCAGTGTCAAGTTGGTTCGGGTTGGGCACGGTGGGGCAGTTGTCAAGTGTATCCGGCCAATAATCGCCGTCGCTGTCACAGGCCAGAGCGATCTCGAACTGGACGTCTTGATCCGTGCCATTGCGCCCATCGTTCCAAGAGGCGCCCCAAGGATTGATCAGACCCTGATCCGAAGATAGATAGATACCGGTGTACAGGCCGCTTGGGCCGACGATGGTAGTGGCCGGTGGAAACGGCCCAACGCGAGAAACCATGCAATCCTTCCACGTCATCCCACAGTCCGTGGACACGGACGCCCACACCTCAACGCCGGAATTGGCCGGACTACGGCGCCGATCATAATATATCACCCTGATCACGCCGGTATTAGGGTCGACGGAGATGGACGGCGCCCATTGATCTTTGCCGTTGCCCAACACATCCTGATTGATCCTTATCGGCGCCGACCAGGATCCGGGAGCGCCACCGGCCGCGCTGAAAGCGAAAAAGATATCAGCGTCTACACCACCGAAGCTATCCCACACCAGGTATGCCATAGTGGGACAAGCGGCAGACAGACCCTTGTCGACCGCCAGGTCGACCGTACTGGCAACCACGATCCCTGGATTCAGGTTCGGCGGTACCGGTGCAATGCCGCCCAGCACCGGTACCGGAATCGACCATGGCGCCCCACCGGTCGGGGTCGGATTCATGGATAACATTATGGTGCCGTTCGTGACGTCTCGCCAGACACAGTATACAGCGCCCGGCGGCGCAAACGGATTCCCGCCTGGGCCGGCATAATCGAGCGCCGGTTTGGCACCGCCCGGTACTCGCCAAACCGGCATATTTGCCGCGATGGCGACCGGCGCTGTGAGGGCCGGATATGGAAAGGGGGGCCCAACTGAGTTAGTAGACGAAGTCCATATGCCAAAACGGTCGGCTGCATCGTTGAAGAAGTTGCCGTCGCCGCCGGGATCGCCGTCATTGTCGGTGTACTGCACCCAGGCGAAAGTGGCCGTACCACCCATGGGGAGCGGAATCATGGGCAGATCGACAGTTGTGACAGAGGGATAGTCATACCATTGATTTGGTGCCGCGCTGATCGCCAACGCCACCGGCCCGCCGAATGGCGCTCCGGTCCCCATTGTGTTCGACATGTAGGTGGCGCTGGTTGCCCCAAGGATGAACGGCGCAGGCGACGTAAAGGCAGTCGCGCCCATAATGAATCCGCCGTTCTGTTGGGAAGCAATCGTCGGATTCCAGTAGTTGGGATATGGTGGGGGCGTGGCAGGTCCCATTGGCATCCAGGAGCCGGCCGCTCCGCCGGCTGGAGACCAGGACCAATATACTTGCACTGGTGCATAAGCCGGCGCCGGATGATGGGCGTATAGGCCATACACTTCTCCCAGTATTCTTTCACTCCAAGAAGTGGCGGTATTGTTTTGCTCAGTGTTGGGTGGTGAGCCGGGAGCAATCGGAGCATTGCCGGCAGTTGCCGACCCTACCAGAAAGCAGATGGTCAGGATGACCATCACCGTTAAGCGAAGGGCATGGGTCATCATAACGATTCCTTTACAGCAAAAGATTTATGTACGTCGCACAGCGTTCCATCATCTGCTAATGTTTCACAATCGGCATTGGCTGTTTGAGCCATGAATCCCTGCAACAAGGTAGCAGAAATTAAACTAGTATCCACACCCATCGCCTTTCTGATCATGTTGCGATCCCGCGTGGAGATAGACGCTGCACTCCCTTTGGTCGTGCGATCGGCGGTGATTTCTAATGGAATTCGACCTGTCCCCTGACCACCATTTTGACCGAACGCCGACAGCACCGAAGCAAACCCCATCATTGCCATGGATTTCTGATTTGCTTCTAAACCATGCCAAGCCACGGCCACCATCTGTCATCTGAAAGAGTAGCCAGCCGTGATGGCGATATCCGACTCATGGGATTTCCTCCCGTGCCAATCGCCAAATTCCAGCGCCTACGCCCCAGCGCTTTCTCGGAGGTAGCCGAAAATCAGTAGTCTCAGTTATAATATATGTTGTAGGTCATTGTTATGCAAGTGATTATTTCGACGACACGAAGAAACCCCCGGGCTGACGCCCGGGGGTTAGGTATGATGATACAGGAGGGTGTACTGCTTTATTTGATTTTCGACCTTAGATCGCGCAACTCCTCGCGCATCTCATCCAGCTGCTTCTGGTATTCCTCCATCGTCTTGCGATACTCGTCCATGTTAAAGTAATCGCCGGTGCCATTGTCCAGCGAGCGCCGGAACGCCCGAAACTTGGAGGGGTCGAAGTAACCCTTCCCTAAATCCGGCATCATAAAGGCGTTGCGGCCGCTGGTGTCCTCGGCCACCTCCACCGTGGCTTCGTTTCGGGCTCCGCGCCGGATATACCCGATCGCCAGCTTGTCCCCCTCGTTCTTCTCACCGATGATATCCTGCAGGTCGCCGGTTTCGGCCACCGCTTTGCCGTCGGCCGAGACGATAATATCACCCGCCACCAGCCCGGCTTTCTCCGCCGGCGAATCCTTGAGCACCTCCGTCACCAGCACCCCCTCGCCGTCTTTCACGCCGAAGTATTCACCCAACTGCATCGTCAGGTTTGAAATCCCAACCCCAATGTAGGCATCCGACATTGAGGAATAGCTGAAGATATGGTTCAGCGATTTCGGCGGCATCGGCGGCATCGGCGGCGCCGGCAGATCCAGCGCCAGGTCATGCTCCGCCTCGGGCCGGCGTCCCACGACCAGCGTGGCTGTCTTCTGCTCCCCCCGGTGTGAATAAACCACGACGATGCTGTCGCCGCTGTGCGTCTCCTGCACGTAGTCGGCCAGCAGGTCCGGCGAGGTGACCTTCTTGCCGTTGAACGAGATGATTATATCCTTGCGCCTCAGGCCGGCCTTATCCGCCGGGGAGTTGTGCATCACATCGACGATCACGACACCATCGCTGCGGTCCAGACGGAATGCCTCCTTCAGATCCTGATCGATCTTCTGCGAATAGATCCCGATCCATGGCCCTGCTGATTTCCGTGTGTCGGCCGTGCCGGCCGCCGCAGTTGACGCCAACAGGGAGAGCATCATCACCACCGCGACCAAGCCGAGTTTCTGTTGCATACCTTTCCTCCGGTAAGACGATTTCATTTTTCCGCCCTTTTGTACCATGAATTTTGGGCGCGGTTCCATAGTTGAGATGCCCGGGGGCGTCCAATGGTTGCCCAGTCAATCTTCACTATGGCATCCAGCAGTCCGGCGCCATGTCCGGTTCCAATAGAGGAGGGGAAAGCCCCCATAGTTTGCGGCCGCCATACAGCCTCCAAGGGGCCGCCGGCTGCCGCCAGGCCCACTTGCGGTCGACCTATCATCAAGCCCGCCAATGAATTACGCTCCAACCATAAATTTCTCGCGGATCGGCACCGCCGTTGCACAAGGGTAATTTCAAGACTGAACATGAGAAACGACGGATGGGTTAGATGAAGGTCAGATTTACCCTGACGATGGACGATATCATCATCAACGAAAAGCGCCTCGACAATATTGTCCTCGATTGGGAGGATGACGTCGACCAGGAGGAAGTGCTGGAACTGTCGCAAAAATGGATAACATCGAAAAACTTTCTGACCAGCCGGATGATCGGCCTAAGCCACGTGGGCGAATCCAGCCTGACCATCGAGCCGATTGATTGAGAACCATGGCGGACATTCGGACACAAGCGTATCGGGGATATTCATGAGTCTATTGTCGAGTGTGCAGAGCGGAGCGGTGGAAAAGGTCATAGCGGACCAGCAGCAATATCTTGATCCGGTCCGCCAGTTTATCCTCGACCACTTCGGACAGAATGGCCTGTATGCCGCCTATGCGCTGGCGGCGATCCTGGCCGGGCTGCTGCTGTATAAATTGGTCAAGTTCTCATTCGAGCTGATCTTCCTGGTGGCCGTGCCGTCGACTCTGGCGGCCTTTATTCTGTCCTATTTTCTTCCCTACAATTTCCTGTATTTGCTCCCCATCACGACGGCCATGTTCACGTTGGGGCTGGTGATCCGAGTGGTCGGATTCTCCAAAGGATGATTGCTTGCCCCCTCCGGCCCCCCGGCACGACAAAAGGCCGGGCCATGGTCCCGGCGGTTTGGTTTGTGGGCTGCAGCGCCCCCGCG
>CAZPEV010000073.1:0-14590 GCA_964585635.1 uncultured Ignavibacteriales bacterium | reverse complement strand
CCGAACTTTTCCTGCGCCTCCACGGGATAATCTCTCGTCAAAATCGAGCTATCGGGATGGACGGTTGACGCGGCGATCTGCGCCGCCAGAGCGACCAACTCGTCGCGGAAGGCGGCGAAAACCTGCCCTATCTCCTTATAAGTGGCGCCCGGCTCGAAATCATCCAGAAGGGGATCGTACGGGTCGGCGGCGTACCCGATCATGTCGGCGTACTGCCGTTTGAAGTCGATAATCGTTTTCAAGTGCGGCAGAAACATGGCAAAATCATTCTTCTTCCGCGCCTCGATCCAGACCATTTGCGCGATCGCTTTGATCCTGGTGAATTCCTCGACCCATTCCTTGGGCACCTTGACCAATTTGTCATAGGCATAGGCGATCTCGCGGATATTGGCGGCCGCTTCCGGCTTCTTGTCCGATGTCAGGTCGGTTCCCTTGACCGTATCCAGCATCCGGCCGATTTCCGGTGAGATGATCTTCTCGTGAAACATACCGGCCAAGAGAGCCATTTGCCTGGACCGGTGCTTGGCTCCTTTGGTCGGCATATAGGTGCGCTGATCCCATCCCAAGATCGCCTGGCATGATTGCAGCAGCGCGAGTTCTTTTATTGTCGCCAGAAGCTGTTCATATGTCTGCTGAGCATTCGGCATGATTTACTCCTTTTCCCGACAGCCGATCGGTTTCCGACAATATGGGCAATGGGACACCGGTATTCAAGGTGAAAGCATACGCGACGCCAATCATGCACGGCGGGCAGGGAGACCCGGCCCGCGTGTCGGCGCCGGGTGGCCAAAAGGACGCACGCCGGTGCGCCCCCGCCGGGGCATTCGGCATATTCGCTCTTGACATAAGGAGTCATGGCTTGTTTATTCTTACTGCGGGCCGTGGAAGGCACCTGGACTTTGCATCTTGACTAATCTGTATCAACAAAACTGGCCCTGCCATGCAGCAGTCGATTAGATATGGAGGTGCTGGATGTCTTGGAAGGGGCTTCGCAGGGTAGGTCTTTTTCTTCTGTCTATTCTTGTTATAATCGCGATAGCATATGTTTTGGGAATGAAAACCGCTACAGCGGTGCAAGACTGGAAAGCAGACCGCCAGCGGGCCAGACAAACGGAGGCGGTCTTAAAGGAAATGGGTACGGGGCTGACCGTGGGAAAGGTGTTGCCGGATGCCGTGTTGGCTGATCTGAAGGGTCGTGAAATCCGTTTGAGTGATATTCTGTGCGACCGGTCGGTAGTTGTTATCTTCAGCCCGGAATGTTCATTTAGCCGGGCTGAATTGGCGGCCATCAAAGGAATCGGCCCCAAGCCGGAAGATGAGACTTGCTTTATCCTGATTTCGGCGGCCGACCAAACGGAAGTGCGATATGTCATAGAAAAGACGGGCTTGGATTGCCCGCTGTTGATAGATCGCAATGGGGAGTATGGAAAGCGGTTGGGGATAAAGGCCGTTCCGATGAACTTCGTCGTTGACCGCGCCCTGACAATTGTGGACGTGATATCCGGCGTCATGCCGAATGCGGATATTGCGGACATTGTGGAACAGAGTCGAGGCAAATAATTGAAATACGGGTATCCTGCCCCTAGCAGCTTCAAATAAACGATTGCCATGAATGGAACGTCAGAGGAAGGGAGGTGATATTATGAAAGGGAAAGCCTGTATTCTGTTGATCCTGTTTGCAGTCTTTGTTTTCGCCTATAGCTTCGGATTTCACTCATCTTTGAGGGCGGATGAAAAACGCCCCGAGCCATGCGACGTTATCGGCGATCTTAACAATTGCTGCTACAATGAGGATACGCAAATGTGGGGAGTATGCGTTCTGAGGCCCGGCGATCTCGACGTATCGTGCCGATGCGATTGCTTATTCGTAAACACGCCCAGCTGCGGTGGTATTAAACACTGCCAATATGAGGTGTGCGCCGGGGGAGGCATTGAATGAGAGCCTAACCATGCCATTGCAGTAATAAGTCGGGCGGGATACCCGTTTTGATAAAAAACCACTATATATCAGTTGTAAGAAGGAAATATTTCATTTTCTGGCAATGACCGAAAATCCATCGTTGATACGGGATTTATGCTATGTAAGCATAGCCAAATAAGCAAGGGATATATATGTTGGATCGTATTGGCATTAATCGTTATGCCAATAACTTGCCCGTTCTCGCTGGAGCGATGACAATTTATATCATCTGCCTTGCCAGCATGGTGCCTGCCGCCGGTCAACCGCCGGATTCAGCCATGATCTTTCCATCCCCTGGGCCGACATTGAAGGCAATTATCGGTCTTCCAAATGCGCAAGACGAATTCCACACCATCGGTAGTTTGGGCCTGGCGGTCTCGAATTATGGCACATTTGGATATGGTCCCGGTTGGTTTCCTCCCTATACGCGAGACATTATCTGCGAATACCCGCTTGGCTCCAAGATTCAATATTTATACGGCGGCGACCTTTGGATTGGGGGGATTGTCGGTGAAGACACCCTGGTTTCAATTGCCGGAGGTACCGAGTTCGCGCCTGATGCCGGCGCCGCGGGTGATTTTATCCGCAGATCAACACTCCGCTCCAGTCCATACTACAGCCCCGAGGCCAAATCGGAACAGGATTTCATCTGCACCTACACCGACACCTTCCCGGCATATGCGATGATCGATCCTTTTGATAACCGGCCCCACATCCCGCTGCATGTCTCGATACGCCAGAGCAGCTATGCCTGGAGTTATGCCTACGCCGATGATTTCATCCTCTTCGACTATACCATCACCAATATCGGCGCCAAGGTAATCTCCAAAATGTTCATCGGTCTGTCTATTGCTGGCACGCCGGGCTATTATGATAGTCTCAAGTTTCGAGAGAAAGCCATCTGCGGTTTCCGCCGGACGGCGCCGGCGCAACCGGGAATGTGCCTTGATGAGGACAGCATCAATATCGCCTGGCTGGCCGATATCGACGGTCTTCCCACACCGGACGGGAAATGGAGTTACCTGTCTCCCACCGGCATAATCGGCGTGCGCCTCCTGAGCGTGCGGCCCAAAAATAAGATTCTCAACTACAACTGGTGGGCCGAGTTTTACTGGGGGCCACGGATGGCGGGGACGGAGGAAGACCCTTATCGCGATTTCGGCCTTGGCATGGGACGGCCCTGGGGAGATAAGAATAGGTACTACCTTATGTCACACCCGGAGTTCGACTACGATCAACTGTTTTGCGGATTCGACCATTCCAATGAGGGCTTTCTCCCTCCGCCACCCGAAGTGCTCGATTACGCCAGGGGCACCGATGATGATTACGTCATATCCTTCGGCCCGTATGACCTGGCGCCGGGAGATTCGGTCTCCTTCTCCATGGCTCTCGTCGCCGCCGACAGCTTTCATGTCAATCCCAACGACTATAAAGATTACTTTGGAACCTACTACCCCAGCGCCTACTTCCCCCACCTCAACTTCGACCACCTCGACCGCAACGCCCGCTGGGCAGAGTATGTCTACGACAACCCCGGCGTCGACACCGACGGCGACGACAACGCCGGCCAATTCTGCTGGTATTACACCTGGCGCGACACCACTCCCGATATCCCCGACGACAGCTTTGTGGTCGACTCCCACAAGGTCTACTATCGCGGCGACGGCGTCCCGGACTTTCGCACCGTGGCCCCGCCGCCGGCTCCCAAGCTCCGCACTTATCCCACCACCGGCAAAATTGTCCTGCGCTGGAACGGCCGGGAATCCGAAACCGCCATCGACTTTTTGACCGGGGACAGGTCGTTCGAGGGATACAAAGTCTACCTGGGGAAGGAAAACCGCCTGACCGACTTTGTGCTGTTGACCTCCTATGATATCGAGGATTATGTCATCTGGGAGTACAGCGAGACGGTCGCTCATTGGATCAAGCAGGGTCTGCCGGTGTCCCGAGACAGCCTGCAAGTACTCTACGGCCTCGATTTCGACCCGACCCAGCACTATAATGAGTTCCATCCCTTCACCGATCCCCGAACCGGCCGCTACCGCTTCTTTGTTCCCCAGGACTGGAATCAGTCGGACCTGTCTGATCCCCTCAAGATTCACAAGCTCTATCCGGAAGCCCCCAAGTATAACCCCGGCGATACGACTGAGGAGGGATACCAGCGGTATTACGAGTACGAGTATATCATCGACAACCTGCAGCCCTCGGAGCCGTGCTATCTGGCGGTGACCGCCTTCAGTCGGGGATCATTGGATGAGAACGTCGGGGTGTTGGAGACCTCCCCCCTGATCAACGTCGTGCGGGAGTTTCCCCTGCCGTCATCGGAGATGGTGGAGAAGGAGGGTTTGGGGGTGATCGTCTATCCCAATCCGTATCGGGCCGATGGCGGGTATGCGCGGGATGGCTACGAGAACCGTCATCGGACAAAACGGGTGGAGTGGTCGCGGGAGGTTCATTTCGCCAACCTGCCCAATGGCTGCACGATCCGGATATACACCCTGGCGGGTGATTTGGTGCAGGAGATCAAGCATTATCATCCCGATGGTGATCCGGGATCACAGGAGGAGACCTGGAATATGATCAGCCGGAACACGCAGTCGATAATGAGCGGCATATATATTTGGAGCGTTCGTTCGGAACTGGGCGAGCAATTGGGCAAACTGGTGATTATCAAATAAGCCTTCATCATACACGGCCCCCGCCGCCAACTTCCATGCCCCCCCTTGATAAACGGCCCGGTTTTGCGTATTATCCCCCGAGCATTGAATTAATCCCCCGACCGGACATGGCCCCCGGTCGAAAAGAGCAAAGGAGCAACACCACGATGATTATCAACGGCAAAGAGTATAAACCGTACCTGTCGGCCTTCAATCCGCAACCGCAAGCCGGAAGGTTTATCGGCCGCAAAATCGCCGAGCGGATTCCCCACCGGAAAAGCAAAGTGACCACCCTCGACGCGGTCATGGAACTGATCGAGGACGGCGACACCATCTCCTACCCGCACTATTACCGCATGGGAGACGTCGGCCTGAAACAGGTGGTCAAAAAGCTGCGGGAAAGGAAGAAACGGGGGATAATCATATACGGCAACGCCTATTTCGATCATGTCGATCCCTGGCTGATCGAGGCGGTGCGCGAGGGCGTCATCGGCGGCCTGTACGGCAACCCCTACCGGGCGCTGGGGGACCATATAGTAAAAGGAGAATTGCTGCCCTGGGTAACGATCGGATTCTCGCACGGCGACCGGGTGCGCAAGCTTCAAACCGGCGAAGTGCGGATCAAGGTCGCCTTCGGACCGGTGCCGATGGCGGACGTCTGGGGGAACGCCAACGGCCTTTTGGGCAAACCGGATGAGTTATGCGGGCCGGTGGGACTATTCGCCGCCGACGCCGAATTTGCCGACCATGTCTGCCTGCTGGCGGGAATGGTCAGCGAGACGCTGATCATGCCGACGCCGATTTCGATGGAACAGGTCGATTTTGTCGTACCGATCGGATCGGGCGGGCAAAACTCCGGCATCGGATCGGGGACGCTTGACATCGCCAAAGCCAAAACCAACCCCTTCAACGCCCAGGTGGCCGATAATGTCACCAAGGTGATGATCGCCTCCGGCGTGATCAAAGACAACTTCGGTTTCCAGGTCGGCAGCGGGGCGGGGTTGATCGTGCTGGACAATATCCGCAGACTGCTCAAGGAAATGAAGATCAAGGCCAACTTCACCATCGGCGGGATCACGTCGCTGCACGTCGACATGCTCGATGAGGGAACGGTGCGGCGCCTGATGCACGGCCAGCTCTTCGAGCCTAGCCCCAAGGTATTCGAGTCGATGCTGACCAATCCCAATCATCATGAAATCACGACCTCATACTACGCCTCCGTGGCCAACAAAGAGGCCGCCGTCAACATGCTCGATTTGGCGGTGCTGTCGGCGTTGGAGGTCGACCTGAACTTCGACGTCAACACCGTCTGCGCCGGGGGGCGGATCGTCGGCGGGATCGGCGGCGGGCAGGATGTTGCCGCCGGCGCCGACTTGACGATCATCTTTCTGCCGCTGGCGACCGGCAAGAACGGCAAGGGATTTCCCAAGGTGGTGGAGAAAGTCTTCACCCGCACCACGCCGGGCGAGGTGATCGACGTCGTCGTAACCGAGGAATACGCCGCGATCAATCCGAAGAGCCGGAGTAGCTATAAGGATGCCATCGTTTCCCGCGCCGGGCAATGCGGCCTCAAATTGGTGCCGATCGAGGAACTGCACGCCAAATCGGTGGCGGCGGCACAAGCTTTCGGCACGATTCCACCGAACCCGGAAACGACCGACCAGGTTGTCCACGCTATCGAATGGCGCGACGGCACGCTGCTGGATGTCATCCGCAAGCTGAAATAAGCGATTTCACTCTCAGGCCCGATTGTCTGACAGGATAATCGGGCCTGCTTGTCTCCGCCGCTGCCTTGTCGCACCGAAGCAAACGTCCCCTAAAGAGCAAAAGCGACCAAATCCTTGACTGCGGACCGCCTCTGCCATTTTCGCTTGTCGAATTCTGCGCCGCAAAAACTCCTTGGCGAGAGAATCATTCTGCGCCCGGCCCATATAAGCATCCGCCAGGATGATTCCTATTCGGTGAGATACAGACCCGCCGCAGCGGGCCGCGCACAAAACAAGCGACGGCGCCGTGGCGTAACGCTTTGTGCCGCAACGTCAGCCCGGGGGGGCACCCCCCACCTTCATTTATAAATTGACATTTTGAACGGTTCGTTCTTGATTTAGGTTTGTTATCGCCGTCATAATATCACCGGGCAGGAGGAAGATTCCTTATTCGGATAACGTTGACATGCCCCGCAACGCTCTGTGGATTACCCGTTCTAAAAGGACGACCAAAGGCAGGAAGAAAGGCTCGCTCAATAACATATGAAAAAGATCATACTGTACCTTGTTATCGTGGGGGGGGTTGATGTCAGCCTCTTGATCATTACAAAGCTAGGTTTTGCGCCAGCTTGGTGGTCTGCCCTTGGATTAGTGGTTTCTTGTGCCCTTATGGGTGGCGTTGGAGGGATTGTATATTGCCTCCGCGGAGTATATTTGAATACCGCCGCAAAAGACTGCTGGGACGACAGGTGGCAATCTTGGTACTATATAAGACCTATTGTAAGTCATTTGTGCGGAGCGGTGAGTTTCTTGTTTCTGAAGGCGGGGCTTCTCCTCTTGGAAGCGCAATCAAATGCGCAGGCTACAGACTTGGGGTTTTTGTCACTTGCCTTCATTGCAGGTTTAAATGTTGATAAGTTCATCACAAAAATCGAAGATATATCTCAGGCAACATGGGGTATAGAACGATCTCGTACTGCTAAGAGGATACCTTCTAATGGAGATTAGGGTATTCGACGTTTCGCATGGGTTCTGCGCCCTAATGTTAGCCGACAACAGAAATATTATGCTTATTGACTGTGGTCACAACGAAAGGTCCGGATTTAGACACTCATCCTATTTGCGCTCCCTGCAATGCACCGGTATTGAGAAGTTTGTTATCCAAAACTACGATCAAGATCATTTAAGCGACTTGCCGAATATTTACGGCAATATCTATATCCACGGCTTGCATAGAAACGAGAGCATTACCCCGGGTCTGCTTGAGAAACTCAAGCTTCAGTCGGGACCAATCACTTGCGCAATGGATGCGATGATCAATATGGCAAAGGCGTATGTTGATCCTGAAAGTGATCCTCCGCATTTTCCGAATACTTCCTTCTCGTTTTATTATCACAACTATCCCCTCTTCACTGACACAAATAATCTTAGTATCGTCACTTTTATACACTACTGCGATTTCACTATAGTTTTTCCAGGCGACCTGGAAGTAGCCGGGTGGCTGAAGCATCTAGAGAATCCTGGTTTCCGAGCTGACCTTGAGCGTGTCAAAGTATTTGTAGCGTCGCATCATGGGCGAGAAAGTGGTTATTGCAAGGAAGTATTTAACTTTTGTAGGCCAGATATTGTCCTTATTTCGGATAAGGAGATTGTTCATGATACCCAGAAGCAATGCTACTCCAATCGCGCGTCCGGTGTCTTGTGGAACGGGGGACCTGGCAAACGGTACGTTTTGACTACCAGATCAGATGGAATGATTACCATCACAAAAAGTGTTGACCCAGGCTATTACATATCTATATAACTCTGGCCATCAATTTCGCAATCGTCAAGTCCCTGGACCCACAGGTGGCCCAGCGCCGTTCTGCCCGTAAGGGCTATATCCGAATTGCCGAAAATACCGGGCGCGGTCTCGGCCGCGCCCTCTCTTCTTGGGCAATGACCCGCCAATCGCGACCCCAAAAGACCCCGAATAATCGCTTTACCGATGGCAAATATGGTGTATATTATAGGAAATACTACCGCTGGATCTACGTATTAGGAGTCAACCATGGTCAAGAAGCTCTTCTTTGGGTTTATCCTCTGCCTCGTTCTGCCGGTGGCAGGGCTTGGAGCCGACCTGTACAAGGTCTATATCCACAGCCAGGCGGACGCCGAGAAACTGATCGCATCGGGCGCCGAGGCGGTCGTTCAAGTCAGAGATGGCTATCTGGCGCTGGCCGACAGCGCCGCCGCCGCACAACTGTCGACGTCCGGGCTAAAGACGGAGATGGTGGCATCAGGATTGGACAAAACCCAACTGGCCCTCGACAACAGCCCCCGGCAATCGGCCGACAAGCGGTATCGGGTGGTCTTTCAGGAAGAGCAGATACGCCTGGTGCTGGTGGATGGCCCCCAATCGCTGCTTCGCGATGATGGATCGTATCTCATCCCGCTGCGCGACGAGCCGTTGGCCGTCGGCCATAAGATACCGCTGAATCTCAATTCGGCCGCCGCCATTCAGTCCGACACCCTCGTGGATTTGATCGGCCTGATCAATCAGGATTCCCTGGTTTCATATCTCGAGCATCTGCAGGCGTTCAACGGCCGGGTGGCGGCCACCGCCAATAATATCGCCGCGCGCGATTGGATCAGGGCCAAATTTCAATCGTTCGGCTATACCAACGTCACGCTCGATCCTTTTTCGGCCTATGTCTACAACGGATATTATACCTGCTACAACGTGGTGTGCAAGAAGACCGGTTCGGTCTATCCCAATCGTCAGATCGTCGTCGGCGCCCACTTTGACGCCGTCCCCGGTTCCCCCGGCGCCGACGACAACGGCACCGGCACCGCGGCCGTGCTGGAAATCGCCCGGGCGCTGTACGGCAAGACGACCGAGATGTCCTTTATCTTCATCCTGTTTGACTCGGAAGAACAGGGGCTCAATGGCTCCTATAATTATGCCTACGAAGCCTTCAGCCGCCACGACAGCATCATCTGCATGGTCAATATGGACATGATCGGCAATCAGGGGAATAACGACCTGGCCGATCTGCACTATGGCGAAGAAAACGCCTATGCCAAGCTATGGAGTCAACTGGGTGATTCTCTGGTCGGCATCCTTGGCCTCCTCTCGGGTGGAGCCAGCAACAGCGATCACTACCCGTTTACGCAGGTTGGCTACGACGTCGTCTACCCCGCCGAGCATGTCTTCTCATCAGTCTATCATACCCCGCTGGACAGCACTACCCGCCTGAATTTTGAATACTACACCCGGATGGTGCAGGCCACCCTGGCGACCGCCTTCACCATCGATCGCGCCCCGCTTCCGGTCGAGATCACCTCGGTGCGCGACGGCGGCGACGGCCAATCGCTGCAGCTAAGTTGGCAGTCGAAAGATCCCGCCCACGTGACCTCTTATCACGTCTATTATGATACCGAACCCTCCACCGGACTTGATTCCATAATCGTCTCTTCGGGCATCACCACCCTCCTCCTCACCGGCCTCACCAACGGGCAGGAATATCGAATGTATGTGACCGCTTTCGACACGCATGGTCACAGCTCGACCGTCTTTTCCGAAGCCTTGGGTACGCCCCATATCATCCCGGCCCCGCCGCAGGGCTTGATTGCCCTGCCCCGATATCGCGCCATTCGCCTGGACTGGGTGGCCAACAATACCGAGCTGGATTTTTCCCACTACCGGATCATACGCGACGGCGTTCCTCTCCCCGACGCCGTCACCGATTCATTCTATATCGATGATGATTTCAACCTCGGGACATCCTTCCACAGCTACCTGGTCGTCGCCGTTGACGCCGATAACAACATCTCGGACACGAGCGGCGTCCAGCCGCGGTCGAGTCGCGCGGCGACGCTGGAACCGGGTCGAATTCTGGCCATCAATCGCTCCAGCAAGACAACGTCAAGCATCGTCAATGAGATCGTTACCGGCCAGTTCCTGCGCGAGGCGCTGACCGGATACACCTTCGACTATTACTCCGACACCGCTTGGGGAAGTATTAACCGCACCGATTCATTGCACCTCAACGACCTGCTCGATTACGAAGTTCTGGTCATCGGCGGGGAATCCGGCCGCGGCGATGATCTCGGCAATGAGGCCATCTTCGGCGGCATCCTTGACACTTTGAGCTACTATCTCTCGATCGGGGGCAAAGTGGTCATTTTCGGCCGCTGGGGGGATCTATTCTCCGGGGGAACCCACCTGTCCGACACCGACGCGTACGAACCGGGGGCATCCAACTACGGTTACAGGTCCGCCTTTCATATCAATTACCGGGTCAAGTATCTGACCAGTTACAGCTCCACGACGCTGACCTCGGATATGATCGGGGCCCATACCTTGGCCGCCGGTTATCCTGAGTTGACCTGGGACTCGGTGGCGACCGTTAACCACTCCGCGCCCTGGACCATCGCCACCGGGATTCCGTGTCCCTCGTTCGCCAATCTGACGGCGACCCCGGAAGTGATTTACACTTACAATTCCCGCACTCACTTTGCGCTGACCGACGGAAAGCCGATCGCCTGGCGGTACCATGGGAGCGACTATCAATATGTGTTTTTCAACCTTCCGTTGTCATTCATCAACCGCACCCAGGCTATCGCCGCCCTGCGAATGGGGGTGTCGGAACTGGTCTCCGCCGGAGTGGCGGCCTCGACCGCCATCGTTCCCGACACGATCGACAGTCAGCACACTCCGCCGGCAGAGGTGTCGATCTATCTGGGCGATTTCATCGGCGGCAAGGCGGCGATCGACGTGGACGTGAGCACCATCATCGTCAACGGCAGCCTGGTGCCGGGAGCGACGGCCATAGTACCGTCGTATCCGCCGTTTTCGGGGGATGTGCTTCAGATTCAGGTGCCGACGACCGCCTTTCTGGCAACCTATGGAATAGTGGTCGACACCATCAGCAGTGTTTACGCCGTGTCCTTTAAATTCACCGGCGACACCAAAACCAACCTCATCAATGGTCCGGTAACGCTGATCGGCCAAAGCTATATGCCGGGGGACGCCAATGGCGACGGCTTCGTCAATGTCGGCGACGCGGTATCGATCGTCAACTACGTCTTTAAAGGTGGTCCGGCGCCGAATCCGCTGCAAGCCGGAGACGCCAACTGCGATATGGCGGTCAATGTCGGTGACGCCGTGGTCATCGTCAACTACATCTTCAAAGGCGGCCCGGCGCCGGGCTGCTTGTAAACCTATCGCTATTGCAATCGAATGGAGAGGCTCCCAAGGAGCCTCTTCGCTTTTTGTGTCCGGCCCGCCGCGGCAGGCGCTCCTGCATATTCTATCCAATATCTGTGCCTGGCCGATGTCCACATCGGCCGGGCGGCGCACCTCCGAACGCGAGGACCCCGCCACAGACGGGATACACAGCGTTAGACTAGACTGCTTTGATACCCTTTGGCCACCGCTGGAATGAATTGACAAAAAATGAATTAAGCCTATATTGACAGTGGCAGGAGACAAGCTCCTCATAGGTCTTGCAACCGGGATAATGACTTGCATCGTACTTATCGCAGACGATTATATCGCCTTATGGGGGAATCCATGAAAAGATTCGTGTTCTTGGTCGTGGCCATTGCCACGCTCTCGACTGTTGCGACTGTATGGTCCGCTAATCAGAGTCCGATGGTCATGCAGAAGATGGATATCATGCCGTTGGCCTTTACCCAAAACAACGGCCAATGGGCGGATAGCATCCTGTTTAGGGCTAACGCACATGGCGCCACGATCTGGTTCACCGACGGCGGCGTCTATTATCAATTCACCCGACGGCTTCCAAATGGTGATGAGCTGGATAAATTTACCCCAACGCAAGCGACGCGGCGCCCCAACTGTGACCTTAACGATGTTGGCGTAGGGGTCGGGTCACCCGACCCGAATAATCTTGGTCCAAATGTAGGGGCGGGCGGCCGCCCGCCCGTTCCGGATGATCGTTTCAACGGGCGCAATGACAGCCTCGAAACCATGCTGATCAAAGCCTCCTTCGTCGGCGCCAACCCGAATCCGCAGATGCGCGGCGACGGATTGATGGAATACAAATGCAACTACTTCCTCGGCAATGATTCCACCAAATGGCGAACGGACGTTCCCAATTACCAGGCGATTGTCTTCGAAAACATTTATGCCGGCATTGACTTGAAATACTACGGCGACGGCCGGAAAATGGAATACGATTTTGTCGTTTCCCCCGGCGCCGATCCGAGCCAGATTTGTATGCGTTATGATGGTGCCAAATCGCTGGCGGTGAACGATGCCGGCGACCTGGTGGTGGAGACTGACTGGGGCACAGTTACCGAACTGGCCCCGATGGTTTACCAGATCGAAAACGGCGAGCGGCTGCCCTTGCGCGGTTCCTACCAGCTTGAATCAGACGACATGTTCAGTTTCAGATTGAGCGATGATTACAATCCTGAATTGGCTGTCGTCATCGACCCGGTGCTGACGTATAGCACTTACCTTGGAGGAGGAAATAGTGATGAGGGTATAGGTATTGCCATTGACGGCTTCGGAGACGTGTATGCTATGGGTCGAACGCAGTCTTCTAACTTTCCGACGCAGAATCCGTATGACGGTAGCTTCAATGGCTTTTATGACGTATTTGTGACCAAATTCTCTGCAGCCGGAAACACTTTGGTATATAGCACTTACATTGGGGGAGATACTTTGGACGAGGGACGCTGTATTGCGATTGATGGCTCAGGGTGCGCCTACGTGACGGGCTTTACAACGTCTTATAATTATCCCACCCTTAACGCGTATGATAGTAGTTTCCATGGTGGAACGTATCCTCCTATTGATGCTTTTGTGACCAAATTGTCTGCCGCAGGGAATAGCTTAGTTTACAGCACTTTCCTGGGGGGAGTGGAATATGATTATGGCGATGGTATTGCGCTTGATGTATCTGGATGCGCGTATGTGACGGGTTATACAGCATCTTCCGATTTTCCGACGCAGAATCCATATGACGGCAGTCTTAGTGGCCCTTCTGATGCTTTTGTGACTAAGCTATCAACGGCTGGAAATAACCTGATCTATAGCACTTATTTGGGGGCAGCAAGCAATGATGATGGTTGGAAGATTGGAGTTGACGGTTCAGATTGTGCGTATGTGACGGGTACTACTCAATCTTCCGACTTTCCGATGCAGAATCCGTATGATGGCAGTGTCAGTGGAACTTCTGATGTTTTCGAGACCACGCTATCGGCGGCAGGGAATACCTTGGTCTATAGTACTTACCTAGGGGGAGGAAGTGATGAATGGAGTAGAGGTCTTGCGGTTGACGGTTCAGGATATGCTTATGTGTCAGGTACAACATATTCTTCCGATTTTCCGACTCAGAACCCGTATGACGGCGATAACAATGGCGGCGGGGATATATTCGTGGCAAAATTCGACCTGAATATGACACTGGTTTCTAATTTCAACGACAATGGTTCCGGCAGTCTCCGCGACGCCATAATTTACGCCAACGCAAATATGGGAGTCGATACCATCATATTTTCCGTCTCGGGAACGACTGCGCTGGCCTCGCAATTGCCTGCTTTGATTGATGATAGCACCGTCATTCTCGGCTCGACTGCGCCGGGAGGAATCTGGTCGGTCGTGCTTGACGGGTCGGGCCTATCCGGCGGCGGTGACGGCTTTGTGATCCAAAGCCGGGATAACATGATTGAGGGATTAACCATTAAAAACTTCCCCGGCAACGGCATTTCCGTCACCGGGGCGCTGTCGATTCGGAACGGGCTTACCTGCAATCTCATCTACAACAACAATGGTCTGGGAATCGACCTAGGCGCAGATGGTGTCACCCTCAACGACCCCGGCGATGCCGACACCGGCCCGAATGACCTGCTAAACTATCCGGAGGTCGATTCAGTGCATATGCTGCCGGATAGCTCGTTTAGAATCTTCGGATGGGCAGCCGGGAAGGCTATAATCGAATTCTATGTGGCTCATCCGGTCGGTGATGGAGCCAAACCCGCCGGTCATGGGGAGGCTTATGGCTTTGCCGGTACCGACACCTGCGATGCCATTGGCAATTTCATCGATACCATTCCCAAGAGCGCCGGACAATTTTCCATGATTACCGCCACGGCTACCGACACGCTGGGGAATACCTCGGAGTTCTCACAGGATTTCGTACTCACACCGGCCCCGCTTATTGTCGTGGCCTATAGCCCGGTGAATGTCATCATCACCGACCCGGATGGATTGCGCTTCGGCAAGGACTCGCTGGGGAACGACATCACTGGTA
>CAZPEV010000072.1:0-15144 GCA_964585635.1 uncultured Ignavibacteriales bacterium | reverse complement strand
TCGCCGTAGCGAGAAATCTGGTCAAGAAGGGCGTCGGAAGCGCCCGCTAGGATCGCGCCGATTCGGACCGAGGCGCGTATCAACTTACCGGTCTTGTGAGTGTGAATGAAGATCACTTCATCAAGGGTGAGTTGTCTTCCCTCGGCTTCCATATCGGCCATCTGTCCGGCCAGCATGCCGTCGGTTCCGATGGCATCCGCCAGCTCCAGCATCGCCGTCGGACTTTTTGTCCGCGCCATCAGTTCAAACGCCAGATCATGGAGGGCGTCTCCGGCCAATAGCGCCACCGCTTCACCAAACTTCCGATGGACGGTCGGCTGGCCGCGCCGCAGATCATCATCATCCATGCACGGCAAATCATCATGGATGAGCGAATAGGTGTGAATTAATTCCAACGCCACCGCCGCGGGATAGATCGTCTCGTCGTGGCCGCCGCAGGTTTCATACGCCGCCAGGACCAATATCGGACGAAGCCGTTTGCCGCCGCCCATCACCGAATACCGAATGGCGGTATGAAGCGCCTGCGGGTACCGATCCGATGGGGGAATAAAGCGGTCGAGATAGCGCTCGACCAACTCTCGTTTCTGGCTGATCCCCACGGGGGGGATCATACGCGCTGGACTACTCATCGCCGCTTCCCTCGGCCATTTCCTCCAACTTGAACTTCTCGGCCATCTTCGACAGGATCGCGATCTTCCCCTCGGCTTCGGCCAGTTTTCGATTGCACAACCCGGTAATCTCCACCCCTTCGCTGTAGAGCGCAATGGATTGTTCGAGCGACAATTCGCCGCCTTCCAGAGCCGCCACAATCTCATCCAGGCGACTCAACGCCCCTTCAAAATCCTTATACTCTTTTTTCCGGCTCATATTCGGCTATTTCTTCAGCACCGCATCCACGATTGACACAATGGCGCCATCGGTGACAATTGTCTCCAATCGACTTCCCGCCGCGGCATCATCCACGGACCGTACTACCTGCCCATCAGGTATGGACCGGCAGACCGAATAGCCTCGGTGTAGCACAGCCAATGGCGACAATGCTTCCAGCCGGGAGTGCGCCAGGGCGGCAGTTTTCCGAAAGGTATCAAAGCGCCCCTCCGATAGCAAGTGCAAAAGTCGTATGCAGTTATCGAGTCGTTGAAAGCGGTTTTCCAACATCGTCTCCGGCCGCCGCAACACCGGCGAACGGACAAGGTCGCGAAATCGCGCTCGAAAGTTATCGACCTGCCGCCGAACCACTTCATTAATATCCTCAAGATTCCGGGTAAGCGATTCCTGAAGGCGACCGAGGGGCCACGCGGCCAACTCGGCCGCCATTGAGGGAGTCGCCGCCGAATAGTCGGCCGCCAAATCGGTCAGAGTGATGTCGACTTCGTGCCCCACGGCAGAAATCACCGGGATACGCGAGTGGTACACCGCTCGGACCACCCGTTCATCGTTGAACGCCCACAAATCTTCCAGCGTGCCGCCGCCCCGGCCGATGATGATCAGGTCAATCTGCCGGTACTCGTTGAGCCGGCGAATCCCGGCTGCCAATTGCCCGGAGGCGCCGTCCCCCTGCACTTCCGATGGCCAAAGAACAATATCCAGCTTCGAATTGCGGCGTCTGATAATCCGAATCATGTCGTGAATTACCGCCCCGGTCGGCGAGGTGACAATTCCGATCCTTAAAGGATAGGCCGGCAGCGGTCGCTTGTGGGCGGGATCAAAGAGGCCCTCTTTTTCGAGTCTTTCCTTAAGCTGCTGAAACGCCAGTTCCAGTTCCCCCATTCCGGCGGGAATCAGCCGCCGCACCGCCAACTGGTACTGGCCGTTCCGCTCATAGATGGTCAGGTTGCCCAGGGCCAGTACCTTAAGACCATCTTCAGGCTCAAATCGCAACGACGTGCCGTTCGACCGCCACAGGGCGCAGCGCAACTGCGATTCGTCATCCTTGAGCGTAAAATAGCGGTGCCCGGAGCCATGGAGATGATAATTGGAAATCTCCCCTTCCACCCAGAGCGAGGGGAATGATTCTTCCATCACGAACCGGGCCATCCGGTTGACCGCCGTGACCGTATAGACCTCTTCAGACACGCCGTCCATGACCTGGATAATACAGCGCCAAGGGACAAAGGACAATCACTATTGTCAGGCGCGGGAGGGTGTCGAATGGAAATGATCGTAGAGCTTCTGCGCCAAAGGTCTTGGAATACCCTTAACCTGTGCGAGGGCGTCGACGTCTGCTTCGCTGAGCATGGCGATCGAGCCAAAATGCCGGAGGAGCAAATTGCGGCGTTTCTCTCCGACGCCGGGGACGTCATCCAGTTCCGATCTTACGATTCGTTTGGTGCGGACTTTGCGGTGATAATCGATGGCGAACCGGTGGGCCTCGTCCCGTACCCGCTTGAGCAGATTGATCGCCGCCGAGGCCCTAGGAACCATTACCGGCGACGCCTTATCCGGTATGAAGACTTCTTCCAGGCGCTTGGCCAGACCGATTACCGGATGCTTGCCTAAGCCTTGGCCGGCCAGAACCTCGGCTGCCGCCGACAATTGGCCCTTGCCGCCATCCACCATCATCAGGTCGGGCAAGGGTTTCCCCTCCTCCCGACTGCGAACGACATAGCGGGTGATCACCTCGCGCATTGAGGCGAAATCATCTTGTCCTTCGACCGTCTTGATCTTGAAATGCCGGTATTCCGATTTCTTCGGTTTCCCCTTCTCGAAATACACCAGCGAGGCCACTTTATCCGATTCGCCCAGGTTGGAAATGTCGAAGCAGCCGATGGTCAGGGGAGCCTTTTCCAGACGTAAGACCTGACGCAGCGAGGCCGACGAGGCCGGTATCCGCTCCTTGATCTGCCGCTTTTGCAGCAGCATTTCATCCAGAAGCAGCCTGGCGTTGGTCTCCGCCATCGCCACCAGGCGATGTTTTTCGCCTCGCCGTGGCGCGATAACATGGACCGTGCCACCGCGGGCCTGGCTCAGCCATTTTTCAAGCAACGGCGCTTCGGCTATCGCCATGGGGATAAACAGATTCTCAGGCATGTCGTCGGCATGGTTGTAGTGCTGTTCCAGAAAGCCGGTCAAAACCTCCTCCTCGGACACGCCGGCGTCGATCCGCAAGTGAAAATCTTGCCGGCCGATCAGAAGTCCTTCCCGAATCTGCAATACTACCGCCGCGGCCTCGCCGGAATCGCGGGCCAGTCCAATGATATCCCGGTCGATATCCGCCGCCGAGTCGACCTTCTGCTTCTGTTGAACCGATTCCATTGCCTCGATCGTGTCGCGCAAGCGGGCGGCCTCTTCGAAGCGGAGCGTTTCGGATGCCGCCGCCATTTGCTCTTGCAGCCGCCGGATCAGGTCAATTCGCCGTCCCGACAGAAAGAGAATCACCGCTTCAACATGACGGCCGTATTCCTCCTGCGACTCCAGTTCTTCACACGGTCCCCCGCATCGGCCGATATGGTAATCCAGACAGACCTTGTACCTGCGGCCGGTCGAGGACGGAATCTCCAGACTACATGACCGTAGGCCGAAATGCTGCATCAGGAACTTCAGGGTGCGGCGCATACCCGAGGCGTTAGTGTACGGCCCGAAATACCGCCCGCCGTCGTTGATCACGCGCCGCGTTACCAGCAGGCGCGGGAACGGTTCCCCCAGCGTGAGTTTGAGATAAGGGAAGCGTTTATCATCTTTCAGGCTGACATTGTAGCGCGGCTTATGCTCCTTGACCAAGTTGGCCTCAAGGATGAGCGCCTCGACCTCGGAATCGGTGACCAGCAGGTCGACGTCGGCGATCTTGGATACCAAGCGGCTGGTTTTGAGGTCCTGTCTGCCACGAGCACGGAAATAGGAGCTGACCCGGTGTCTGAGATTTTTGGCCTTGCCGATATAGATGATCTTTCCCCCCCTGTCTTTCATCATATAGACGCCGGGACCGGCGGGAAGATTGGCCAGCTTGACCTTCAGGCGGTCGTTCATACCTTATAATAACGAACATGGCGGCTTCGGACGCCAGTGCTTTTCTTTTGGTTGTCGGCGCCGGAACGGCGCCGTAGATTATCCTCATTCAAGGAGGAGTACATGAACGCGACGCATTCTATCCAGCGAATGACCCTAGCATTCTGGTTTCTGCTCTTGGCTGCCTTGCCGTCCGCTGCCCCCGCCGTTTCGGGTGAATCTCAGCGTCGACCAATACTTATCCTGTATGCGTTCGACGCCGAGGGGAAGCTGCTCGGTTCAAAGATGGCGGTCGAGAAGACCGACACCCTTCTGGGCCGGGCCGTGCAGGCGGGTCTACTGGAGGGAATGGATGTCATCCTGTCCGAGTCGGGGATCGGCATGACCAATGCCGCTATGACGACGCAGAAGCTGATCGATACTTATCATCCCCGAATCGTTATTTTCACGGGCATTGCCGGGGCTATCGACAGTTTGATGCAGATCGGCGACATCGTCGTCTGTCACCAGTGGGTGACGCATGATTATGGGTACACCGGCAAAGAGGGTTTCCAGCCGGAGGCGATTCAAGCTTATGTCGGCAACCGCGACAGCATTCTGCCGGTCGACCGCTTCCCGGTAGATAGCGCTCTGTTGGTCGCAGCGCAATCGATCGCCGCCTCCGGGCCGCAACTGGAAAAGATCGGCGACCGAGCGCCGAAGCTGCTGGTCGGCGGGACCGGAGTCAGCGGCAATGCTTTTATCGACAGCCGTGAGAAGCGGGCCTGGCTGAGTCAGAAATTTTCTGCCTTGGTGACCGACATGGAATCGGCGGCGGTGGCACAGGTTTGCGCCGCCAACAGCCTGCCCTTTATCGTCTTCCGTTCTGCGTCTGATTTGGCCGGCGGCTCCGGGTCGGAGACGGCCGGAGGGGAACTCCAGCGTTTCTTCGCCGTGGCCGCGGATAATTCATCGCGGGTAGTGATTGAGTTTCTCTCCGAACTGAAATAACTCGGCAGATGGCCTGACGAAATGTCCGCCGTTAGCCCACCTCCCGCCGCATCTCTACGGAAACATTATACACCGACTAAGGCTGTGAAATACCCGATCGCTTGGTGCTATGACGGGCGGCATCAGAAGGCGACGCCGCTCACCAACACGCTGAAATGAGAATGCCGATAATCAAGACCATAGTAGGAAGATGAACCGAATGACAAGTAACCGCCCACCTGCCAATGCCGGGCGAATTCGTATCCGCCACCCAAGAGCACCCCAAAGCCGGCGTCATTGGCGTCGCGATCCTCCGGGTCGAATGAATACAGCCCCAGTCCGGCCGTCGTGAATCCAGATTTCCCTTTGGGCCCATAATAGTGGTACCACGCCGCACCGCCGAATCCCTGCCCAATCGATTCATCCCGATATTCCGACCAGTACCCAGCCGCGTTTCCCTCATAGACGATCATATTCTTCTCGTCCCAGGCATATCCGATCAGAATGTTAATACCCACCCCAGCCCTCGTCTCATCGGCGCCAAACACAGTATGGCCAAGAAATGAATCTTCCACCGACCATTTGGCAAACGGCGCAAAACCAATCCCGCCTCCCAGAACAAATCCTTGGCGATGATTGTCGAACCCGGCCGACGACGAAACGAAAATCATGGCCATCAGCATGGTTACAGCCGCCGTTCTCTTCATCCTCTCCTCCTCTTGTATCGATTTTAGAATATTGGCAAGAATGTAGTGCCTCCCAAGCGGAGAGTCAATTGATTTGCCGCGCGACTGAATCGACGGGGGACGACACGTCTTCTTGGCGGCAATGCAAAAGCCCATAAGCCTTGGAGGCCTATGGGCCGAAAGCATTATGCGGAAGGCGGGACTTGAACCCGCATGAGTTTCCTCGCCACCCCCTCAAGATGGTGTGTCTACCAGTTCCACCACTTCCGCATGCCTATCTTACTTGCCGGAATCAGCCTTTTGTCCCGCCGGAGGAGTATTGAAAATATCTTCCGGATTGGCCGCCTCACCACCCTGCGCCGGATTGGTCTGTTGTGGCTGAGCCGCCGGTTGCTGAGCGGCTTCCTGCTGGGCCGCCTTGGAGACGGCCGACTCGGCGGTCGCCGGGCCGGCGGCCGCGCGCTGGCTGGTGGACATGAACGTCAAGGCCAGGCAGGAAACCATGTAAAAGATGGCTAGCACGGTGGTCGCTTTTGACAGAAATGAGGCCGCCCCGCGGCCGCCGAAGACCGCTCCGGTCATCCCGCCACCGCCGAAGGCGCCGGCCAACCCCTCGCCCTTGGAAGACTGCATCAACACCACAATGATCAGGCCGACGCAGATCAACACGTGAATAACAAGAAGTAAAGCAAACAAAATCGTTCCTCCAGCTTAACCCATCGCGCGCACGATCGCCGCAAACTCATCAGCCTTCAGGCTGGCGCCGCCGACCAACGCACCATCGATATTCTCCCGGCCAAACAGTCCGGCCGCATTGGAGCCATTCACCGAGCCGCCGTACAGAATGGTCACCCGTTCAGCGGATTCTCTACCATACGCCTCGGCCAGGAGATTCCGCACATATTTGTGAACTTCCTCAGCCTGCTCCGGCGTCGCCACTCGGCCGGTACCGATAGCCCAGACCGGTTCATAGGCGATGACCGTTTTCAACATCTCCGCTTCGGACAATCCCGCCAGCGACCCGCCAACCTGCCCGGCAATAACCTGCTCGGTCTGATCGGCCTGCCGCTGATCCAGGGTTTCACCGACACAGACAATCGGGGTCAATCCAACCGCCAAGGCTTTTTGGGTCTTGGCGTTGACCGCTCGATCGGTCTCCGAAAAGAGCATTCTCCGTTCAGAGTGACCCAATATAACAAAGGTACATCCGCAAGTCAACAGCATTCCGGCCGAAACCTCCCCGGTGAAGGCGCCGGCGTCGGCCTCGTGCATGGTTTGACCGCCAATCTGTATTTCGCTGTCCCTGAGCCGCATCGCCACCTCGGTCAGCGCCGTAAACGGCGGACAGACCACCACTATCGGGTTGCTGACCTTGCCGACCTGCGCCTTGAGAGCATCGGTCAGCGCCACCGCCTCGACGATGGTCTTGTTCATCTTCCAGTTGCCGGCGATAATTTTTCGTCTCACGTCGATTCCTTTACACCGAAACCTTGGCGTCGGTCAGCGCGGCGATCCCCGGCAAGGTCTTCCCTTCCAGAAACTCCAGCGACGCCCCCCCGCCGGTCGAGATATGGCTGATTCGCTTGGCCACACCCGCCCTAACCGCCGCCGCCGCCGAATCACCGCCGCCGATAATCGTCGTGGCGCCGCGATCGGTCGCCTGCGCCAGTTGACCGGCCAGCCCAATCGTACCAAGGGAGAATTTCTCAACCTCGAAGACGCCCATCGGCCCGTTCCAGACCACCGTCTGCGACCGGGCGATAATCTCAGAGAATTTCTTCAGCGTTTCCGGGCCGATATCCAGCCCTTTCATATTGGCGGGAATCGAGTCGATGTCAACGATCTTGACCTCGGCCTGTTCCGTCGCCTCAACCGCCACGACGCAGTCGGTCGGCAAAAGAAAAACCGCCTTCTTCTCCTTGGCCCGGCGCAGGATCTCCTTGGCCATATCCAGCTTGTCATCCTCCAGCAGGGATGTCCCGATCTGCTTGCCCATCGCCTTGAAGAAGGTAAAGGCCATCCCGCCGCCGATGAGCAGGTTGTCGACCTTGTCAAACAGATTATTGATGACGTCGATCTTGCCCGAGATCTTGGCTCCGCCCAGAACCGCCGTAAAAGGTCGCTTGGGGTCGAGCAAAGCCTGACCAAGGTATCTTAATTCCTTCTCAATCAAGAATCCCGCCAGCGCCTTATCGAAGAACCGGGTTACCCCCTCGGTTGAGGCATGCGCCCGATGAACGGTTCCGAAGGCGTCGCTGACATACATACCCGCCAACGCCGCCAGCTTCTTGGCAAATTCGGGATTGTTCTCTTCCTCTTCTTTGTGGAAACGGAGATTCTCAAGCAGGAGGCATTGCCCGTTTTTCAGGTCGGCGGCCTTTCGCTCCGCCTCCGGCCCGACACAATCGGTGGCGAATTTGACCGGCATACCCAGCAGGTCGGCCAAATGCTCGGCCACCGGCCGAAGGCTCATGGAAGCATTGACTTTTCCTTTGGGACGGCCCAAGTGGCTGCAGAGAATCGCCCGCCCGCCGTCACTGAGGATTTTCTTTATGGTCGGAAGCGATTCGACAATGCGGGTGTCATCCGTGATCCGTCCGGAGTCATCCAGCGGGACATTGAAATCGACCCGCACCAGCACCCGCCGGCCGGAACAGTCGACGTCCTTCACGGTCATTTTATTCATGGTATACTCTCCCTATTGTCGGCGGTGGACGGCGCCGGGCTACACCCGGCGCCGCAGCGGATCATGGCTTTACAGCATTCGCTTGACCATGTCGATCATGCGCCAGGAGAAACCCCATTCGTTGTCGTACCAGCTGAACACCTTGGCGAATCGCCCCGCGGCCATCGTCAGACCGGCGTCAAAGACCGATGAATGCGGATTTCCGATGACATCCACCGACACAATCGGATCGGTGCAGTATTCCAGAATGCCCTTCAGCGGTCCCTCGGCGGCCTTTTTCACGGCGGCATTGATCTGCTCGGCCGTGGTCTCTTTGCTCAGGATGACGGCCAGATCGACCAGCGAACCATCGGGTGTAGGGACGCGGATGGCGCAGCCATCCATTTTCCCCTTGAGTTGCGGCAACACCTCGGCGATCGCCTTGGCGGCGCCCGTGGTCGTCGGAATCATCGACAACGCCGCTGATCGAGCGCGGCGCAAATCCTTATGGGGTGCATCCAGAATGCGCTGATCATTGGTGTAGGCATGGATGGTCGTCATGAATCCCTGCTCGACGCCGAACGTATCCACCAGCACCTTGCAGACCGGCGCCAGGCAGTTGGTCGTGCAGGAACCGATGGAGATGACATCATGCTTGGTCGGGTCGTAGTCGCGGTCGTTGACACCCATCACAAAGGTGCCGTCATGCTGCTTGGCCGGGGCCGAAATGAGGACTTTCCGGGCGCCCGCGGCGATATGCTTGGATGCCGTTTCCTTGTTGGTAAACAGCCCTGTCGATTCGATGACGATCTGGGCTCCCAGCTTGGTCCACGGCAGTTTAGCCGGATCCTTCTCCGCGAGGACCGGAATTTTCTTGCCGTTGACGGCCAGCACCCCATCGTCGTGCCCGACTTGGCCGGGATACTTCCCCTGAGTGGAATCGTACTTCAAAAGATGCGCCAGGGTCTTGGCATCGGTGATATCGTTGATGCCGACCACCTCTATGCCGCCGCTTTGCATGGCCGCCCGAAAGACCAGGCGCCCGATGCGGCCAAAACCATTAATACCCACTTTGACTGGCATGTTTTCCTCCATGATTTGCGGATCCCATTTTTTTATGCAGAAAGTAGGCGACGCCTACTGAAATAGCGGTTCCCGAGTAATCCTTGATTCCCGCCAGGCCATGGCCGAATGTGATGGAATGATATTTGCCGGTAAGGTTCAGCCCGATCTGGTCCGAAAGCGCCAGGTCCACTCCGGCCCCGACGACCGCCGCCAGGTTGGTTTCTGATTGCTCGGCATAATAGGGGTCGAGATACGGACCTATCGAGCGGATGACATCGGTGTTTTGCTTGCCGAATACCAGCCCGCCGCCCCCGATCAGAAACGGTTGGACTCGCAGCGACCGGCGCGCCAACGGCGAAATCTTCAATTGCAGCAAGATTGGATAAAGATTGATGGTGCCGATGTAGCGGTCATTCCCGGAGATAAAGACGGCGTCGCCCCGGCCGGCCACTCCCATGGACAACTCCAGGAAAAGCTGCGGCACCAGTCGCAGATCGTAAAATAATTCGGTGTAGAAGCTGGCACTGGGGAAGTCGGCGGTGACGTTGTCATCATGTATCTTGCCGCCCTGATCGATCCAGGTTCCGAGCCGAATCCCGATCAGCGAGTACTGGGCTTTCCCCAGTCGGTCGGCCGATTGCTTCTCAACGGCACAGAGCTTGCCGGCCGGTATTGCCAGCAGCAGCGCCAGTATCACCAAGAGCGATGTCTTAGCCGAAGAAGACTTCGGCCATCTCATAATACGCATCATCCACCGTCCTCACCCGGCCGGCCATCTCCGACAGCGGCACCGCCACGATCGAGCTTCCCCGGAGGGCAACAAAATCACCAAAGGCGCCTTTATGCACCAGGTCGATGGCCGCGATACCGTAACGCGTGCCCAGCACGCGGTCAAATGCCGTCGGCGTACCGCCCCGCTGGATATGACCCAGAATCACGACGCGGGATTCGTATCCCAGCCGCTTCTCGATTTCCATGGCGACATGGGTGCCGATTCCGCCCAGTCGCATGTGGCCAAACTGATCAACCGAATTGTCCTGAGTCACGAATTCACCTTCGGGATGGCTCGCTGTCTTGACCTTGGTTCCCTCGGCGGCGACGATGATTGAAAAGCTCTTGCCTCGCTCGTGGCGCCGCTTGATCAGGGCACAGACCTCGTCCAGATCGGCCGGCTTTTCCGGGATGAGAATGACGTCGGCGCCTCCGGCCAGCCCCGATTCCAGGGCGATCCATCCTGAATGCCGCCCCATGACCTCGACCACCATGACCCGATTGTGCGATTCGGCCGTGGTGTGAATGCGATCAATCGCCTCGGTGGCTATGTTGACGGCAGTATCGAAACCAAAGGTGCGGTCGGTGCCATAGATGTCGTTGTCGATTGTTTTGGGAACGCCGACCACTTTGATGCCCAGCTCGAACAATTTGGCGGCGGCCCCAAGGGTATCTTCACCGCCGATGGCAATCAGAGCTTCGATGTTGTGCTTCTTCATATTCGCGGCGATCTTCGCCGGGCCGCCGTCGATCTTGAACGGGTTGGTCCGCGAGGTGCGCAAGATAGTTCCGCCCCGGGGCAGGATACCGCTGGTGTCGGCCAGATCCAGGGGCCGGACCAGCCCATCCTGGATCAGCCCTTTCCATCCCTCATATATACCATATATGACATATCCGTAGCGGATAATCCCCTTGCGGGTAATAGCTCGAATGACCGCGTTAAGACCGGGGCAGTCCCCGCCGCCGGTGAGAACTCCAACTTTCAAATTCGCCTCCAACGTCTAAGAACGGTCATCAATATATCGGGGCTTGATCCGCTGTCAAAACAAAAACTGAAACGCCTCGCCATCGGGGCCGGCATGCGCCGCCGCCGATCGATGTCGACTCAATGATTGGCCGCTTTGGTTGAGACGTTTTCGCCCGCCTCCTGACCGGCGATGAGGGCGTCGAGTCGCTCCTCGCTGACCCCCAGGCAAATTCCCAACGAACGGATCGCCCGGATCAACGGCGAGTCGAACGGCACCTTTCGGATTTTCCCGACCACCTGTTCGATTTCGATGGATGATATCTGGCCATTTTTCAACACCACCAGCCGGCCGAATCGCCGCTCTGCCGCCAGCTCCACGGCATGACAAGCAAAATGGGTGGCCAGAAGACGGTCATACGGGGTCGGTGATCCGCCCCGGACCAGATGGCCCAGGGTCGTGACGCGCGTTTCCATCTTGGTCAGATCCTCGATCTGCGTCGCCAATTGATAGGCTACGCCTCCCAGGCGAATGGCGTCAGGTGAGGTCTCAATCTTCCGCCGGACTACCATCTCCCCCCCCTCGGCGTGCGCTCCCTCGCCGATAACGACGATCGAGAAGTTTTTCCCCTGCCGATGACGCTCTTTGACCTGATCGCAGACGACCTCGATGTCGTAAGGAATCTCCGGTATCAGAATTATGTCGCCGCCGCCGGCCAGGCCGGATGACAGCGCCAGCCATCCGGCATACCGCCCCATGACCTCGATAATCATGACCCGATGGTGGGATTGGGCCGTCGTATGAATCTTGTCAATCGCCTCGGTGGCAGTTACCAGGGCGGAATCAAAACCGAAGGTTTGGTCGGTGCCGTAAAGATCGTTGTCGATCGTCTTGGGCACTCCGATGATGTTCATTCCCAACTTACTTAGCCCTCCAGCTGCACACATGGTACCGTCACCGCCAATGGCTATCAGGGTGTCCAGACCGAGCCGCTCATAGGTTGCCATCGCCTCAGAGGAGCGATCCAGGAAGACATAAGAATCCTGCTGGCGGATCGGAAAGCGAAAGGGATCAGCTTGGTTGGATGTGCCCAGCACCGTCCCGCCCTGGGCAAGAATACCTGAGACGGCGCTCTTATCCAATGTCAAATAATGGTTTAGGACAACTCCTTCAAAGCCATCCTTGAACCCGATCACCGTCATGCCATATTCATTGACCGCCTTTTTGACCACCGCCCTGATGACGGCGTTCAGTCCCGGACAATCGCCGCCGCCGGTCAAGACTCCGATACGCATTTGCTTGGCCATATTTTCCCCTATCGTTGACGATTAGATGCCTCTTTCCAGCTATACTACTCTTCGGAAGTTGTTGCAATAACATTAGTTCCCGTGAATTCGGGGCAATTCGGATACCCTGTGCGGACGGTTTCATTCCTGCCCGTTCTTGCACGGCCCCAGGCAAATCCGGCCAGCGGCATAATCAATTACCAAATTGAATCGTTTGAGAATCGTAACCCCCAGCAAACCTTCAATGTATTCCGGAAATGGCATGCTGGCGAAATCCGCCGCGACGAGAGCCGTCGGCTCCTTGAGCGTGATGTTGCCGATCCGAAGCGAATCGATCGCGGCTGGGCGCATAGCCTTTGTCCCGCCGACCCCGCTGATACGAATCTTTGATCTTTCTTCCCTAGTGATGTCGATTCCAGCCAGGGCTCTGGCGTGGCCGCGGAGAACCAGGCCGGTCTGAGCGCCCAAATCAAGCACGACCCGCGCCGGTCGCCCGTTGACATAGATTTCCATGACCGGCACCTGGGCGAAAACTTCGAATGGCACCGATTGGGCCGCAACCGGACAAGGCTTGGCGTCGGATCGAGACAGCACCAGGCGACGGCCGTCAAAATCGATGACGGCTTTGAAACGGGCAAAGAAATCGTACCCCAATATGCCCCCCAGCGGCCTTCCAAGGCTGGTGTCAAGGGAAGCAAAATCAAGGATGGTGATTCGTGAAAATTGCAGAGCCAAATCCCCCAAGCCGAGTGAGTCAATGGCCGCAAAGCCGATCGATCCGTACCCTCCGACACCGCGAGTGGGAATATTGCCTTTGGCGGCGATCCCCAGACTGTCAGCCAGGCGACTCGACAAGACCGACATCCCCGCGCCGCTGTCCAAGAGAAAATCAAACGGTCCCTTGCCATTCACGGTGGCGGATACAAACAGATGATCGTTGGTCAATCGAAAGGGGATAATGACTGAGTCTGCGTCATTGCCGAAGCGGAAATCTTCCTGCCGCGTCCCGGGCATGTGGAAAAGCGAATCAGGAACGTCCTGATTGAATTTCACCGAGTCGAGGCGGGCGGAAATCTTGAACGGTGCGCCGGGAGTAGCGAACTCAATGGCGAAGGGTGTCTTTACCCCTTCGATCATGCGAAAATCAGAGTACTTCGTGACCGACGCCAAGCCCGTGATGACCTCCAATCGGTAGTCGACCAGACCAGTGGCACTATTAATCAGAATGGTCAGGGAATCGCCGCCGTCGGGAAACATGGTCAGGACGTGATAGTTCTGCCCGGTGACACTGGTGTCTCGCCAATACTCAACCTTCCCCGGCATTCCCCCGGCCAGCGCATAGGAAAAGGTCTGGAAATAAAGCTCATTAATGAGCGGTTTGATTTCTTCCGCGATGTTTCGCCGCGTGATCCCGTTGGCGTCGGTCGCCCAACCCGTGACACCATCAAATCCCATCACCTGGGACGTGACCCCCAAATCGTATTCGACGTAGTAACTGGTCGGAAGGGAAATGATGCTGATCATGTTGCCGGACAACCCCATGTATTCCACCTGAGCGTATGCGATCGTCGATTTGATGCCGGCCACGGCTTGCCGCCCGCCGACGGCCTGAATATGTTTGTCCAGAATGGTCAGAAGCGTATCGCCGCCGCCATGGCCACACGTCGCGACAGGACTCAACAGGAAAAGACCCAGCCACAACCCCAACCGAAAGCGGAGGGGACTCTCGGCGACTGAAGGCGGCCGCCGGTTGGCCGAAACGAATATCGTCTGCCTCATAACAGGGCTGCTTCAGTAGTCCTGCCAGCGACGCTCCGCAAGGACCAAAAGCCCCAGCAGCGTCCAAAAGAACACCAGCGAGGTGCCGCCGTAACTGATAAACGGCAGCGGTAAACCCGTGACCGGCATGAGACCAATGGTCATGCCGATATTTACGACCACCTGAAAGAATATGATGGTAACGACGCCCCAGGCAATGGTTGCCATAAAGGTCGAACGACATTTGGTGGCAATCTTGAGCCCACGCAGGAGGATGAAGGCAAACAGCAAAATCACGACCGCGCCGCCGACAAAACCGAGTTCCTCCCCCAGCACCGAGAAAACGAAATCGGTGTGGCGCACGGGCAGATACTCCAGGCGGGTCTGTGAACCGCCCAGAAGGCCCTTGCCGAACAGGCCTCCGGAACCAATGGAGATGATGGATTGGATGATCTGGTAGCCGGCCCGCTGGGGGTCTCGCCCCGGATCGAGAAAGATGACGATACGCATCTTCTGGTAATCGGCCAGCCGGTTCCAGATGATCGGCGTCATCATCCCAAAGATCAGGCTGGCGATGGTCGTCACCACCCCCGCCAGCAGGGTCGGACGCCCCAAAAACAGCAGCACCAGCAAGACAACGAAGTAAATGGCCCAAGCCAGCCAATGAAAGGCCGCGACCATCGAAATCAGCGGCGCCACGATCATCGCCAGCTTCACCGGCGAGAGGCCGGAGAAGAACCAGAGAGAAAACAGGATAACAAAGTAGACCAGCGCGGTTCCGAGATCGGGCTGTTTCAAAATGAGCATGACCGGCAGCGCGATCAGCATAAACGAGACGACCAGGCGGCGGATCGAATCGGGCGGGAGCTTGGTGTAGGCGAAGAATCGCGCCAGGGCCAGCAATACAGCCAGCTTGGCGAATTCCGACGGCTGAAAATTGATTGGCCCCAGTATAAACCAGCGCGCCGCCCCCATCTGGGTTGATCCGACCAGAAGAACCGAGACCAGAAGGATCATCATGAGACCATAGAACT
>CAZPEV010000071.1:0-15151 GCA_964585635.1 uncultured Ignavibacteriales bacterium | reverse complement strand
CCGTGGGAATATCGAGCGATCGCATTACCCGTTTGGCAATATCCTTGTTCATGGCGATAGCCGAAGCGGTCATCGGGGAGCCGGTATAGGGTATCCCGAGAAGGTCCAGGATCGCCTGAATGGTGCCGTTTTCGCCCACACCGCCATGAAGGCCGATCAGAACGACGTCGATGTCGCCCCGTTTCACTTTCCCCAATTCCTGGGCCAGCGCTGGTGATATCCCCGGCATCGTCCGGGCCGGCAAAGTCGCCCCAGGTGGGTTCGATCCCTTCTCGGCGGAAATCAGCCGCCCTGATTCAAAGGCCAGATAATGGCCGTCAAGGGTATCGATGGTTCGCACCCCATGGCCCGACCTGGTCAGCGAGGTAACGATCGAGGCAGCCGACGTGAGGGAGACTTCCCGTTCCGAGGATTCACCGCCGGCCAGCACCAAAATATTAAGCTTTTCTTTTGGCATAGATGATTCTTCGCGCCACAATAACAAGCCACAGTATAAGCGCAGCCGCCAGAATCGCCAAGACTATTTTGCTGTAGACATTGAAGCCCTCGACCAGGTTGTCGACATAGGCGTCGGCGGCGAAAGTCAGAAAGATCAGGATGCCGTGAAAGAGCATGGACGATATCAGAGAGTACATAAACATCAGCGCCGGCGGATATTTGCTTATCCCGGAGGCCAGCGCGATCGCTACCCGGCCGCCGACGACAAAGCGGCTGATCAATAGCGTCCCGGCGCCATGGCGGGCAAACCAACGGTCTACCCGCGCCAGATCGGCAACCGAAAAGATACGGAAATTCTTCCGGGCAAAATACTCATGACCGCCCCGATAACCGACATAGTAGACCAGCATGATCGACAGCATCGTGCCGCTCATGATTACCAGAAAGGTCGCGATCAGGTGAAGCTTGCCGGTCGCAGCCAGGTATCCGCCGATGATCGTGAAGGTGTCGCCGGGGATGGGCGGAAAAATATTCTCCGTGAAGGCAATCGCAAACAGCGTCAAATAGATGTAGAGGGGATCGATGGCGTTGACCATCCGCAGCAAATCGTAAAAACCGGCGGTAATAAACTCTATCATACGACCTATCGATGCAGCGTGGCCGTGGCCACCGCCGCCATCCCCTCTTCCCGTCCTGCAAACCCGAGTCTTTCGGTGGTCGTGGCCTTGATGCTGATACGATCACGACCAATGCCGATGACCGCATCGAGGCTGTCCCGCATGCCGTCAATATATCCCGCCAATTGGGGCCGCTGAGCAATGATGGTGGCATCTATGTTGCCAATATGCCAGCCGGCCTGCTGCACTTTCTGCCGCGTGACATCAAGCAATACCAGCGAACTGATCCCTTTGTACGCCGGATCGGTATCGGGAAAGTAACCGCCGATATCACCCAACCCGGCCGCCCCCAGAAGGGCATCGATGATGGCATGAATCAGGACGTCGGCGTCGGAATGGCCGGCCAGACCGAGATCGTGAGGAACTTCCACTCCACCCAAAATCAGCTTGCGGCCGGTCGCAAATCGATGAACGTCGACTCCAATGCCGCACCTATAATCCTGCATGGCTCTCCCTTTCCAACACCATCCGCACAAACTCGACATCCTCCGGCCCGGTCAGCTTCGGATTGGGTCCGGTGGATACGACCAGCTTCACCATAAATCCCATCGCCTCGACCAAAGCGGCGTCGTCGGTGGCACGGCTGATAAACTCTCCCTGGTGCAAAAGGGCTTCTTTCAAAAGGTCATATTGAAAGACCTGCGGCGTTTCGGCCAGAAAAAGATTGGCCCGGTCGAGGGTAGCGAAGATCATCCCCTGCCGCACCCGCTTGACCGTATCGGTGGCCGGCCGGCCCAGGATGGCGGCCCGATGACGCTGCGCTTCCTGCACCACGGCATCGATATCGGACGGCTTGACCAGCGGACGGACGGCATCATGCACGGCCACGTAGGAGGTCGACAGAGGCAATGACTCCAGCCCGCGCTTAACCGATTCTTCCCTGCACGCGCCACCGGGGACGATCTTCATGACTTTACCGAATCCGTAGGGATTGATCACGACGTTGTTCACGTGCAGTAGATACTCTTCGGCCGCCACCACGACGATCTGGTCAATGGTAGCCGCCGTCTCAAATCGCGAAATGGTCCAGGCCAGAACCGGTCGCCCGGCGATCAACTGATATTGCTTGGGGACTGTCCCTCCGAATCGTTCGCCCCTTCCGCCGGCGACGATCAGCGCCATGGTCTTCATGCATCCAAAATAAGGTTGTTTGTCGGCGGGGCAAAGGGAAAATCAGCCCTAAAGTATCAGCATGCAGTCGCCATAACTGTAAAAGCGGTATTTCCTTCGGACGGCATAGCGGTAGGCGTCCAGGACAAATTCCGTCCCGCAAAAGGCCGCCACCAACATCAAAAGCGATGAACGCGGCAGATGGAAATTGGTCAGCAGGGCGTCGACCACCTTGAACTGATAAGGGGGACAAATGAAAAGGTCGACCATCTCCTCCCGCGGCTCGATCCGACGGCGCCGATCGGCGGCGGTCTCAAGCGTCCGGACGGTTGTGGTTCCGACCGCCAGGAGCCTCCGGCCGCCGTCCAAATGTCGATTTATCGATGACGCCGTTTGAGGAGTGATGATCGCGAATTCAGGATCCACGATATGCTGCCCGATATCCTGCGCCAGCACCGGCCGAAATGTTCCCGGGCCGACGTGGAGCGTGATCATCTCATGGTCGATGCCGGCCTGGGCCAGGCGTGATAGCATGGTGCGATCGAAATGCAATCCCGCCGTCGGCGCTGCGACCGAGCCGTCGGCTCGCGCGAAGACCGTCTGGTAGCGCCGCCGGTCGCCGGCCTCGGCCTCCCGGGTGATATAGGGCGGCAGGGGCACCCGGCCATAACGCATAATGATGAAATGCTCGTCAGGGCTGGATGGAAATGCAACTGTCCGCTCGGCCGGGCCGGGGTCATCCAGCACTGTCACAAAGCGGCGCTGATCGAAAAATATCCTTTCGCCGCGCTTGATTCTCGCCGACGGCCGCAGCAGCACCAACCAGCGGGCATCCCCCGTGGGACGGACCAGGAAGACCTCGACCGCCCCGCCACTGCTCCGATGCCCGGGCAGGCGGGCCTTGAACACCCGACTGTCATTGAAGACGATGAAGTAAGATTGATCCAGATGCTCCGGCAGGCGGCCGAAGCGGCTGTTGGTGATCGAGTGGTCGGCGCGGTTAAGCACCAGCATCCGGGAATCGGTCCGCCGTCGCGATGGATACTGGGCGATCAGGCCGGACGGCAAACGATAGTCGAACTGCGAGGCCTTCATTTGCGAAAGAAGAATTTGGCGATTGCGGTCAGAAGAAGCGATAGGATAATCGAGGTCACCAGCGGAAAATAGATGGAATAATGCTTGCCGCGAAGGCTGAAATCCCCCGGCCATCGCCCGAAAAAGGCAAGCTCTCCACCAAGGACAGTAATCACTCCCACGAGTAGGACGCCGCCGCCGATGAGGATCAGCGCCCCGCCTAAAGTATTAAGAGGTAATAGTTCCATAGCGTATCGATTTCAGAAAATATATTCGGAGGCAGAGATCAAACGCTCATTGACCAGGCCCGATCAGAAGAGCGCCTCCTGCGAGGCGGACGGTTTCCCTTTCTTGATCCCCAGGTGCGCATAGGCGTTGTCGGTGACCATCCGTCCCTGCTTGGTCCGCTGCACAAAACCGATCTTCAGCAAAAACGGCTCGATCACATCGACCAGCGTGTCGCTTTCCTCGTTGAGCGTGGTGGCAATCGTTTCAATGCCGACCGGTCCGCCCTTGTAATAATCGATAATCACTTTCAGGTAGCTGCGATCGAGCTTGTCCAGCCCGGCGGCGTCGATCCCCTCCATCGCCAGCGCTTTTTCGGCCAACTCGGCGCTGATATGACCGTCCCCTTTGACCTGGCTGAAGTCGCGCACCCGCCGCAGGAGGCGGTTGGCCACGCGCGGCGTTCCCCGGCTGCGGCGGCCGATGACCAGCGCGGCGTCATCTTCGATCGCCTGATCCAGCAGCCTGGCCGACCGCAGAACGATCCGCTGCAGTTCCTCCGGCTCATAAAAATCGATATGGTGAAAAATGCCGAAGCGGTCGCGCAGGGGGGGGGTTAATAGTCCCACCCGGGTCGTCGCCCCGATCAGGGTAAATTGCTTCAGGGGCATGTTGATCACCCGCGAAAAGGCCCCCTTGTCGACCACGAACTCGATTCGGAAATCCTCCATGGCCGGATAGATAAATTCCTCGACCACCGGACTGAGGCGGTGAATCTCATCGATGAACAGCACGTCTCCATTCTGCAGGTTGGTCAATATGCCCATCAGGTCGCCCGACCGGGTCAGCGTCGGCCCGGAGGTGGACACGATGTTGGCTTTCATCTCGTGCGCCAGAATATGGGCCAGCGTCGTCTTGCCGAGCCCCGGCGGGCCATAGAAAAGAATATGCTCGTGAGGTTCGCCCCGACGTCGGGACGCCTCGATTGACAGCCGCAGCTTGCCGACCAACTCCTGTTGGCCGATATACTCATCCAGCACCGTCGGCCGCAGCGACAGGAAGGTGCTCTCTTCCTCGTTATTGACCGTTTCCGGGGAAATAATCCGCTCTCGTCTCATGAATTGACCGCCTGCGTCTGGATGGAGAAGATGAGCGCCACCATTTCCTCGGTCGAGGTGACATCCGGTCTGGCGGCCAACGCCCGTTTGATCATAGCGTCGATTTCGGCCGGTTTGTATTGAAGCTGCGAAAGAATCTCATAGACCTCATCCTCGAAGTCGACCTGCCTTTTCTCCGCAATGGCCAGCGGGCGTTCGCTGCGCGAGAGGGCGAAGCGGGCGGCCTTCCCCGAAAGCTCGGCGATTATCTTCTGCGCCATCCGCGGCCCGATCCCCGGCAGACGGGTAAGCACGGCGCTGTCCTTGTTCTCGATCGCCCGGGCGATATCTCTGACCGCGATCGTCAGGCAGCGCAACGCCTTCCGGACGCCGATACCCGGCACCGTGGTGAACAGCCGGAAAAACTCACGATCGGAGGGCACCGTAAATCCGACTAGCCGTGGAAATAGGTTGGCCGCCCCGCCGGATGACTCGATATAATGGTAGGTATACAGCGTCACCTGATAGCCTTCTTTTGCCTGGTTCCGCAACGGTTCCGCCAAGCCGGAGGGAATCAGGATTTCATAGAAAATACCGCCGATTTCCAGCGTTACCGCATCATCGGTCACGGTGTCGATTTTGCCGCAGATTTTTTGAATCACGCCGCCGGAACCCTCATGGTTTGATTGATGTGACACATGGCCGCCGCCAGGGCATCGGTCGTGTCATACGGTTCAACCGGAGCCGTCAGTTGCAGCACGTTCAGCACCATCCGCTGGACCTGTTCCTTGCGCGCCCGGCCGTTCCCGGTCAGCGACATCTTGATCATCGTGGCAGCGTAGTTGTGCACCGGGACGGCCTTCTGAAAGGCGGCCGCCAGGATCGCCCCACGCGCCTGGGCCATGATGATGGCCGTCCGGGGATGCTTATAATGTGAATATAGGTCTTCCATGGAAATCACGTCGGGATGGAATTCGTCCAGGACCTCGACCATGCCGGTGAAAATAGCCCCGACCCTGGTCTCCATCGAATCCTCAGAGTCGGAACGAATAACCCCCCCCTCAACCAACTGCATCCGGCGCGACCGGCAATCTATAATTCCATATCCGGTGGCCGCCAGGCCGGGGTCGACGCCCAGGACACGCATCTTACGCGGAGAGTTCTTCCATAATGTTGTCGTCGATGTCGAAGTTGGCCGACACCTTTTGTACGTCGTCATGATCTTCAAGGATTTCCATCAGCTTGAGCATCGACTCAGCGCTCTTACGGTCCAGCTTGATAGTATTCTGGGGCACCCGCCGCACTTCCGCCTCCAGGATCGGAAATGGTTTCTTTTCAAGGGATTCGCGGACTTTTTCCAAGTCGCCCGGTTCGGTGGTTATTTCAAAAGCATCGTCCAGGGTCTGGACATCGATTGCGCCGGCTTCCAGAGCTGCTTCAATGACGATATCTTCATCAAGGGCGTTTCTATTTATGGTGATGATCCCTTTAGTGTGGAACATCCAAGCCACGCACCCGTTTTCCCCAAGGTTGCCGTTGAATCGGTCGAAGAGATGGCGAACCTCGGCCACGGTCCGATTACGGTTGTCGGTCATGGCGTCTATAAGAATAGCCGCTCCGCCCGGACCATACCCTTCGAAGGTGGTCTCCTCATAATTGACGCCGGGCAATTCGCCGGTCCCCTTTTGAATGGCCTTCTTGATATTGTCTGCGGGCATATTAGCCGCCTTGGCGGTCGCGATGGCCGTTCGCAGACGCGCATTGGCGTTTGAATCCCCCCCGCCGGCCCGGGCGGCTACCGTAATTTCCTTGATCAGCCTGGTAAACACGCGGCCCCGGGCGGCGTCCAGTTTACCTTTTTTCCGCTTAATTGTCGCCCATTTTGAATGACCCGACATATTACCTCCAGGTTTGGTTTCCGGAACGAATAGACCTTATCAATATAATTTAAGGCGACCTCCGGTGAATTAGCAATACCAATATGGCCGTCAGCCGCTTTTTTATTGCACCCACGGCAGCGGACGACCGTCCGACAACCGCTGTCGGCCTCGGCCATCAGGTCAAAAAGGGATTGACTTGTCGCCCCTGTTCCCCCAAATTGCCACCTTTTACCTTGGGGTGGCAATGAGCTGCGTATTCTGCGACATAATCCACGGAAACGTTCCGGCCGAGATCATCTTTGAAAACGATCGCGCGATAGTCTTCAAAGACCATTGGCCGAAGGCCCCCACGCATCTGTTGGTCTGCCCTAAAACGCATTATGCCACCTTTCTGGAGACCCCGTCCGAGGAGTTCGACTACCTTCTTAAGGTTTGCCGTCGGCTGGCCGAAACCTTAAGGGTGCAAGACGGGTTCCGAATCATGGTCAACAACGGCCCCCAAAGCGGGCAGATCGTGTTTCATCTGCATCTTCATTTTCTGGCGTGGGGGCACCGCCAGGGCGAGGCAAAAATCACCCTTGGGGAGCTCTAACGCGAAATTTTCTATTGACTTAACGAGCAGGAACGATATACTATACACGGTGAAACATACCCACGCGTTTTAACGATGCCGAAGGGAGTGATAAACGGTCTATGACAGGTGTGAAGGTTCGCGATGACGAATCTTTCGAGAAGGCGTTACGTAGGTTCAATAAGTTCTGTGAGAAAATGGGGATTTTATCCGACATTAAGAAACACCAGCACTTTGAAAAACCGTCGGAACGCAAGAAGCGCAAATTGAACGCGGCCAAGCGGAAAATGCGCAAAATCCTCAGAGAGCAAGAGTATTAGAAATGCCTTTGCTTGATCGCATAAATGAGGATACAATTAAGGCCCTTAAGGGAGGCGACCAACATGCCGCCACGACCCTTAGGGGCCTTAAATCTGATCTGAAGTACTATCAGATCGACAAGCGACTGGAAGCCCTCACCGATGACGACGTTGTGGTGGTCCTCAGCACCGCCGCCAAGCGACGCCGCGATTCGATCGAGCAGTTCAAAACGGGCGGCCGCGACGATCTGGTGGCCAAAGAATCCCGCGAACTCGACATCATCCTGGGATACCTCCCCCGGCAACTGTCCGCCGACGAATTGACCACCATGGTCCAGGAGGCCATAACTGAAACCGGCGCCGCCACGCCGGCCGATCTGGGCAAGGTCATGAAAGCGGCTATCCCCAAAGTCCAGGGCCGGGCCGACGGAAAGCTGATCAAAGAGACCGTAATCCGCCTGCTGTCAGCCCACTGACGCCCCGGTTTTTTGTTGCCAACCGATTTCAACTTTTCCATTATGAGGCTGAACTCTGCCAAAAGGATGGTGACAGATGAATATTGTCGATTATATCTTGTTGGCTCTTTTGGTGACCATGGTCATAATCGGCTCCAAGAAGGGGCTTCTCCGGGAGCTTTCCGCCATCTTCACCCTGATTCCGGCGGTCATCATTTCCATCAATTTCATGGATACCTGGTCGGTGTTCATTTATGAACGGGTCGGCGGGTCCCCAATGGTGGTCGTGTTCATGACCTTCATCATTCTCCTGGGGCTGGTGTATGCCGGGTTTAAGCTGCTGGGAATGGGCATCGCCAAGATGATCCACGTCCAAAACAAGGGGCGTAAGGACCAGATGGGAGGGGCCTTTCTCGGCTTTCTGCGAGGCTGGGTGGTTCTCTCGTTCATCTTTTTCCTCCTGTTCCTTCTGCCCATGCCGGCCCGATTCTACCTGGCGGTGGAAGATTCCATGTTTGGCCCGACCATGGTGAAAACCGTTCCCGTAATGTACGAAAGCAGCGCCGCCCTCCATCCCCACAATCCGTCGTTCATGACGAAAGTGGAATCGGCCCTGACCCTGAAGCACAGCGATACCAACATATCGGATGAGACCAAGTCCGAGGTCGACGGCGTGCTTTATCAGATTCAACGGTTCTATGAGGGACCCAAACAATAAGCGAAACCAGTTGAATTCACGATGATTTTTTCGTTTGTTACCGGCGGCGTGACTTGAGCCGCCGGTTTTTTTATGCATGAAATTGACGCTCATTCGATCAAGGTACTGGAATTCCCCCGGCTCCGGGAAATCATCGGCGGAATGACGCTCTCGCCGTTCGGCCGGCGGCGGATCGACGAGCTGCATCCCGGCTTTCAGCCTCCCCTTATCGAACAGTCGCTGCGTCAGTCGGCGCAGATGCGGGACATTATCCGTTTTGAGGAGGCGATCCCGCTCATCCGGATCGATGATATCTCCGAGGCGATCGACAAATCCCGGATCGAGGGGATTCATCTTGATCCCAAGGTGCTGCTGCAGATCAAACTGGTGCTCGACACGATCATCAGCCTCAGCGCTTATGGCAAACCGCCGGAAAGGGCCGAGAAATTCCCGGATATCGTGGAGATTCTGTCGGGATTGCACCCGAAGCGGGATATCGCCGCCGCCGTCGGACGGGCCATTGATCCGGCCGGTGAGATTCTGAGCTCCGCCTCGTCCCGACTGGCCGCGATTCGCCGTGAAATCGGCGACACGGAAGCCCAACTGAAGCAACATCTGATCAAGATTCTCGGCTCCCGGCGAAAGCATGCCGGCTGGCAGGACGATGTCATCACGATCCGTGACGGCCGCTACGTCATCCCGGTGCTGTCGGGGGAATTTCGCAACGAAGAGGGAATCGTTCACGACAAATCGCAAAGCGGCGCCACCCTATATGTCGAACCGGCTTCAGCCATCCCCATCAACAACAAGCTCCGTCAGACCCGGCAGGATGAGCGACTGGAAATCGACCGCATTCTGCGCCAGTTGACCGCCATGGTCGGCGAAGCGGCCGACGACATCATGGCCGACCTTGACGCCTACGGCCTGCTGGACGGCATCCATGCCAAAGCAACCTTCGCCCTGAAAATCGGCGCCGTCGCACCTAATGTCGTCCGGGACAGCCAACTGCGGCTGGTCGACGCCCGCCACCCCTTCTTGATCTATGCCGCCGGCTCATCACAGGGGGTGGTTCCGCTGTCGCTGACGCTGGACCGGGGAACCCAGGGCATCTTAATTACCGGTCCGAACACCGGCGGCAAGACGGTCGCCCTGAAGACGATCGGGCTGCTGACCCTGATGACGATGTCGGGCCTGGAAATACCTGCTCATCACTCCAGCACCGTCGGAATCTACGATCAGGTCTACGCCGATATCGGTGACGAGCAGTCGCTGGAGCTGTCGCTGTCGACCTTCTCTTCCCACATTCGCAACATCATCGCCGCCGTCAAGGATGCCGACCAGCGCACGATGGTCTTGTTCGATGAGGTCGGCGCCGGGACCGATCCGAAAGAAGGGGCTTCGCTGGCCGAAGTGATTATCTTGAATCTTCTCGAGCGCGGCTGCAACCTGATCGCCACCACCCATTACAGTCAGCTCAAGACCCTGCCGCTCGAGCATCCGGGCCTGGTAAACGCCTCGCTCGAATTCGACCGCGAGAACCTGCAGCCGACCTTTCGCCTGAAGCTGGGCGTCCCCGGCTCCAGCTACGCCATCGATATCGCCCGGCGGCTGGGATTGCCGGATGAACTGGCTGACCGGGCTGCCCATCTCCTGGGATCGCAGGAGCGTTCGCTGGACAACCTCATCGAGAAGTTCGACCGCGACTTGGATCGCCTCCACCAGAGCCGGACCGAGTTGGAGGAGCGTCTGACCCGTGCCCGGGATTCGGAACAGCAGTTCGAATCCCAGAAGGCCGAGTTGGCCGCCCGCCAGCAGGAGATCGTCAAGGAGTTTGCCGAAAAATATGAACTTCAACTCCTGGAGGCCAGGCGGGAGATTGACCTGCTGGTAAAGGATATCCGCCAATCCCAGGCCGAATCGAAAAAGATCAAGGAATCCCAGACGGTGCTTCGCAAACAGCAAGACCAGGTAGCCGGCCTGCGCAAGGCGCTCAGCCCCGGCAAAGAGCTTGACGGCCGTCTTCTCCGCAAAGGGGATGTCGTCTGGATCGAAAAATTTGGCGCCGAGGGCGAGGTTGTGGAGATGATCGGCGACAAGAAAGCCCGCGTCGCGGTCGGCGCCGCCTTTATCACGGTCGACACGATCGATTTGGCCCGTAAAGAGAGCCTGTCCAAGGTCCCGAAAAAGGGGATCGCCAAAGGGTCCGGTGCCGTTCGCTCCGCCGCCGGAGGCGAATTCAACCCGGAGTTGATGCTGCGCGGTCTGACCGTGGAAGAGGCCCTGGAAAAGGTCGACAAATTTCTGGATGACGCCGTTCTGGCAGGGGCCGGCGAGGTCTATATCGTTCACGGCAAAGGGACCGGCACGCTCAGACGACACCTGTCGCAATATCTCAAGAATCATGCGGCGGTCGAATCGATCCGTATCGGCGACTGGAATGAGGGCGGCCATGGCGTTACCATCGCCCGGTTGAAGGCCTGATTGTGATGCGCATTCCCGACGACAAAATCAATGAGGTCCGCACCGCCGCCGATATCATCGACGTCATCTCCGCGTATCTGCCGCTCAAGCGGCGCGGCCGCAACTATCTGGCCCTCTGCCCCTTTCATGATGAGAAAACCCCCTCCTTTTCCGTTTCCCCCGACAAACAGATCTTCCACTGCTTCGGCTGCGGCAAGGGAGGCAATGTCTTTACCTTCCTGATGGAGCATGACAAGCTGTCGTTCATCGAGGCCATCACCGCCCTGGCCGACCGCTATGGAATTACGCTGCCCCGCTATGAAAAGGAGCCCGACACCCGCACGGAGCGGATGCTCTACGCCAATCAGGTCGCAGCCGATTTCTACCATTCGATCCTGAAACGAGAGGCCTATCGGGACAAGATCGAAGCCTACCTGTACACCCGCCGGGGATTGAAACCGGAGACGGTGGAGCAGTTCCAGATCGGTCTGGCGCCGGATGAGTGGCACGCCCTGCTTGATTTTGCCCGAAAAAAAGATTTGACGCCGAAGGAACTGGAAGAAGCCGGGCTGGCGCTCAAATCGGAGAAAACGGGAGAGTATTACGATCGCTTCCGACTGCGTCTGATGTTTCCGATCTACAATATGGCCGGAAAAATCGTCGCCTTCGGCGGCCGGGCGCTGTCCAAAGGGGAAACCGCCAAATATATGAATTCCCCGGAAACGCCGATTTACAGCAAGTCGCATATTCTCTACGGCCTGCACGCCTCCAAAGGGGCGATTCGCGAGGCGGAGGCGGTCATTCTGGTCGAGGGGTATTTCGATTTCCTGTCGCTGTTTCAGGCCGGCATCGAGAATGTCGCGGCGGTTTCCGGCACCGCCTTCACCCCGCAGCAGGCGCGGCTGCTGGCGCGGTTTGCCCGTAAGGCCTATCTGTTCTTCGACGCCGACTCGGCCGGCCAGAACGCCGCCTTGCGGTCGGTCGAGTACTTCTTTGATTGCGGCATTGAACCGATTATCGTCACCCCTCCTCCCGCCCATGACCCCGATTCGCTGGTCCGGCAATTCGGCGGGACCGAGGTCTTGAAACAGATCAGTCAGGGGGTGCCATATCTCGCCTTTCGCTTTGACCGCGTGGATATGACGGCGCTGTCGATGCCGGAAAAGGAACGGGTGGTCCGCGAAATCAAGGCGCTGGCGGATAAAATCCAGGATCCGCTGAGGCGGGATATCTTTGTGGCCTCGGCGGCGGAGATTCTCAAGCTGCCGGTCGGCGCCCTGACTTCCGGCGAAGCCGAGCAGAAAGGACCCACCCTGCTTCCTGACCGCGTACGAAATATTCAGATTTTAGAATCAGAACTCCTCTCTCTGTTCGTCAATCGTCCGCAGTTGATCGAGTTGGTCTGGGATGATATTGCCCCCGACGATCTGAATGGCCCCGGACACCAGAGCATCTTTACCGCCATGATTGGCGCCTATCGTGAAACCGGCCGGATCGATCCCGACCGGCTCATTGAGCATCTGAGCGGCGACGTCGAGAAATCAGGACTGGCCCTGATTGCCACCATCGACTGGGGGGACCTCGACCTGACCGGGGTGGTCAAAGAATACAAACGGATGCTTCTCAACCAGAAGCGGCAGGCTCATCTGGCTGATATCAAGCAAAAGCTGGCGGCCGCTGAAAAGCGAGGCGATCACGACGCCGCCGAGAAACTGATGCGCGAAATAAAATATCTGCTTGATAAGCGGCTTTGAAATCGTTTAATTGGTCCCCGGCGACGTATGGGACAGCCTCATTCCGTAACTCTATATGCAAGGGTGACAGATGCTGCTTTTTCTGAAAGAGGAACATGACCGAATCAAGGCCGGCCTTATTACCGTGACGTTCCGAGACTGGGATCGTATCCGCGTCGAGGCCGAGAAAGAATACAAATCATTTGATCTCGGATTCGTTCGCGTGGAGGAGGTTGGATACATCGACCTCAAGAAAATCCCGGATGAGGATCTTAAGGCCGCCGGCTTTGACGGCATGGATGAGTTCAAGACCGTCTTTCGCAAGCGCAACCCCGGTTTTAATTTCGGCTCCGGCAGGGTCATCCGGATTAAGTTCTCCTACCTGGGGTCCGAGCAGCGCTCGGCCGCCCGGGTCAGACCCAACGACCGGGAGTTGATTCGGATCATGGAACGGATGGTCGAAATCGATGTCTTGTCTGACTTGGAAGTCAAATCGGAAGAGTTTCTCAAGATCTTGGACCAGGAAAAGGCCCAAAATACGGTCGCTATCGCGCACCATTTCGGCATCCCGCGGGAAGCCGCCCGAATCCGGATGGCGCAGCTTAACGAGGAAGGATTAGTGGATTCCCGGCGGGACGGATATGTCATCACCATCCGCGGCCGGGCCTATCTCGATAGTAAGATCTAGTCTTGCTGAGAAAACTGACCATACAAAACTATGCCCTGGTCGACCACATCGAAATCAATTTCGGACCGGGGTTGACCGTCCTCACCGGCGAAACCGGCGCCGGCAAATCCATCATTATCGGCGGCCTTCTTCTGGCTCTCGGGGGCCGCTCGGATCGCGAGTTGATCCGCCATGGCCGGCAAAAAGCCGAGGCCGAGGCCAGCTTCGACCTGCCGGCATTTGCCCCGCTAAGGCAGATGATCGAGGATTTCCGCCTCCCCGATTCCGGGGACGCCATCCGGATTCGGCGTGAGGTCTGGGAAAGCGGTTCATCCAAGGGATATGTCAACGGCCGCCCGGAGAACCTGGCCACCATCAGGTCGCTGGGGGAACGGCTTGCCGACTTCCATTCCCAGCAGGGGCAACGCCATCTGCTCGAGGTGGACAAGCACCTCTGGTTCCTCGACAGCTACGCCGGCCTGTCCGCCGCCGCCGAGACCCTAGCAGGCTTCTATGACGATTATACCGCCGCCGCTAAACGGCTGGCCGACGCCCGCACCAACGCCGCGGCACTCCAGGACAGGCTGGAACTGATCACTTTCCAGATCACCGAATTGGAGCAATCCCACGTTCATATCGGCGAGGACGATGAACTCAGCCAGGAACGGAAGCGACTGGAATCGGTTCAGGCGCTGGCCGAGGCCGGCCAGGCGGTCGTGGCGGCCGTGAGCGAATCGGACGGGGCGATATTGACGATGCTGTCCCAACTCGAGCGACGGCTGAGCGAGGCGGCCACGATCGATTCCCGCTTGGCCGACGATCTGGGGCTGTTATCAGAAAGTGTCGTCAACCTGAAGGAACTGACCCGCTCCCTGCAGGGATACCTCTCCCGGCTGGAGGATGACCCCCAGCGTCTGGAGGAGATCAACGCCCGACAGGCCGAATTGTACCGCCTGCGGAAGAAGTATAATATCGACGAAGCCGGCCTGCTGACCAAGCTTGAGGAACTGCGCCGCGAGACGATGGGGGCCGAGGACGTCGCGGCCCTTATCGCTCGGCTGGCGGAACAATCAGACAAGTCACGGCAGACCTACCTTGATTTGGCACGGAGTCTGTCGGCCGCCCGCCGAAAAGCCGCGCCGACGTTGGAACGGCAGGTCGGGGCGCAACTGGCCGACCTGGCCATAGCCGAAGCCAGATTCAAAATCGATTTTGTCACCGAACGCGACGACGACGGCTTTGAATGCGACGGAACCAAGGTCAAGGCCTGCCCGCATGGCCTGGAAAGCGTCGAGTTTCTGATCTCCACCAATCCCAACGAACCGCTCCGCCCCCTGGTCAAGATTGCCTCGGGAGGAGAGCTTTCGCGCATCATGCTGGCCCTGTTGACCGTTATCGCCGGCAAGTACCGGCTGCCAACCATTATCTTCGACGAAATCGACGCCGGCATCGGCGGCAGAACGGCGGTGAAACTGGCCCGGAAACTGAAAGACCTCTCACGGCGCCACCAGGTATTGACGATCAGTCATCTCCCGGCTATCGCCGAGGTCGCCGATCACCACCTGGCGGTCAGCAAGAGCCCTAAAGCCGGGCGCAATATCATCAGCGTAAAAGAGGTCTCTGGAGCGGAGGCGGTCAAAGAACTGCACCGGATGACCGGCAAACCATGATTTTCGCTTCCCCGTGATCCTCTGCTTTTTCATCCCTTCTCATGGTAGTGTAAATTCTTTTGTGTAGATTTGGATTTTGGAGGGCAAAAAGAGAGGGC
>CAZPEV010000070.1:0-15275 GCA_964585635.1 uncultured Ignavibacteriales bacterium | reverse complement strand
TCACCAGCACCCGCTCGGGGGACAACGGTTTCTCAATATAATCGCAGGCACCGAATTTCATGGCGGCCACGGCGGTCGATATATACCCCCGGCCGGAGATAACGATTACCGGGATGTTCGCCAATTGACGGCGGTTGTCTTCCAGGAAGGTCAGGCCGTCTTTGCCCGGCAATTGGATATCCAACAGAATAAGGTTCACCCCGCCGCCGCCAAGGATCACCTCCGCCGCCTCCGCCGAAGGCGCCGTCGCCGTGGCACGCCCATCATCGGCCAGAAGGCCGGCCAGCGAGGAACGAATGTGCGGCTCGTCGTCGACGATGAGAATCATGATGATCCATCCGTGCCTAAAGGTTGCCGGGGAATCTCGAAGCGGGCTTCGGTCATCGTTCCCTCCAGTCGCAGTGTCAGGGTGCCGCCGTGATCGATTATGATCTTCTCGGCGATCGCCAATCCCAGTCCCATTCCCCCCTTGCGCGTCGAAACGTACGGCAGCTTGGCGGCCCGAAAATCGGCCTCCGTCACGCCCCCCTCGCGGTTATCATTGCTGACGGCAAAGGCGACCGTGGTGTCATCTCCTTCGGCGGCGACAACGATCCGCCCGCCGGGACGGCTGAATTCGATCGCGTTCTTGATCAGGTTGACCATCACCTCGCGCAGCCGATCGCGATCTCCCTGAATCATGATGTCACGAGGCGCCAGCCGATCCCGGTACTGAAATCCCTCCAATTGCGCGCTATGCAGGTGAATGACCTCCTTGATCAGGCTGACGAAATCGAAGACGGCGAGCTTCGGCTCGGGGAGTTTCGCCAACGACGCATAGTCGGCCGCCAGCCGCTCCAGATGGCTGATTTCGGACGCGATCGCCTCCAACGAATCGGCGAACGGTTCATATTGGCCATGGTCTTCGAGCTTCCTTCTGATCCGGTACAGCGAAAGGGCAATCGGCGTCAGCGGGTTCTTCAATTCATGCGCCATCCGCCGGGCGAACTCCTGCCAGGCAGCAACCCGTTCCGAGGCCGCCAGTCGCGTGCGGCTTATGTCCAGATCGGACATCATCTTATTGAACATATCCGTCAGGTGGATGATCTCATCCGTTCCCGCCGGCGGTATGCCATGCGGGTGCTCGCCCCTGCCGATGGCCGCGGCCAACGCCGTCAACCGTTCCAGCGGATCCGTAATCGAGGCCGACAGGCGGCGCGACAGAATCGACGCCAGCGCCAATACGGCGACCAAGACCACCGCCCCGGCTGTGGCGGAGAATAACACCAGCGCCGGACGAAGATTACTGTAACTGCGGCTTTCGCTCAGATCGGCCGTGGCTGAGGTAAATCCGTCCAGGTACTCCCGCCCCAAGAGATACCCGCCGGCGACGATTCGACCGCGGTCAGCCACGGCGTTACCGACCAGCACCCTGCCCTCGATAAGCCGACGGACCGGGCCGGGCGATCTAATTGCCGCCAGGGCCGAATCTAAGAGGGCAGCGCCGTCTTTGGGCATAATCACGTACGTCAGCGTCGCACCGTTCATCACCACCAGCCAATCAAGAACGGAATCGAACGGAGTCATGGCGGTGCCATTCACATACGCCGTCACGGCTGCTTGGGCGGCCCCCTGAAGACGCTCTTCGGTCAGGCGCAATGCGTTAATGGTCCGCTCCGGAGAAAGACCGGTCATCCATGCCCCGGCCTGTTCAACGGATCGGGCCAGAAGATAATAGGATATCAGCGATAGAATCAGCGCCGGAATCAGGGCCACCAGGACCAGATGGCGGAATATGCGCGCGCGCAGAAGCATCTGGTTACCCTTTCAGATAGCGATCGCGATAGAGCGCCAACGCGTCCCGGTGGGCTTGAAAGGCGATGTTGGACGGCAGGTCGTCAAAAGAGAAGAAGCTGGCCTCGATCGCGTCGTCACCCGGATGCAAACTCCCGCCGATGACGTCGGCCAAATAGAGGATCAGGACGGCATGCGTGCGGGGATCATCCATGCCGAAGAAGATGTCGAACATGCCGGTAATGGTGATGTCAAGACCGGTCTCCTCTTTGATTTCCCGCACCGCCGTCTGCTGGGGATGCTCCGACCATTCGGTGAATCCGGCCGGCAGGCACCAGTCGCCGCGGCGGGGATCGACGGCGCGCTGCACCAGGAGAATTCCCCCCTCGCGGACGATGACCGCCCCCGCCGCCGGGGTGGGGTTCTGATAATAGACAAACCCGCATGACCGGCAATGCGGTCGGATTTTATCGTCGACGGCGGCGATTACCAACGGCGCCCGGCAGCGCGGACACCAGCGATAGCCGTTATGGGGCGCACGATCGGCAATATCGCGGCCGCTGATCAGATAGCGCAAATCGTCATCATTCATGTCGGGTGGTTCCGTTGACTTTGAGGATGACCATGGTGGTATCGTCTTCCGGGATCGTGGCGGCGCTGAATTCATTCATCTGTTTAATGAGGCCATCTCTGATTTCGGCCGGCGAAGTGCCGCGATTGGCTATGAGATAATCCAGAATTCGGCGCTCGCCGAACTCCTCGTCTTGGGGGCTGTGGGCTTCCGACAAGCCGTCGGTGTACATGAAGAGCAGATCATCGGGGCCGAGGGTCACCGCCCGCGAATCGTAGTGATTCCCCTCAAACGCCCCGATAATAGTGCCGCCGTCTTCCAACAGCTCATGCCGCCCGTCGGCCCGCACCAGGACGGGGTAATTGTGCCCGGCGTTGGCGTATTCAAACACCTGCGAGCGGGGATCATACTTGCCGTAGAACAGCGTCGCGAACTTCCCGGACAACGATGACAGGCCGGCGACGATGTTATTGACGTTGGTGATCGTCTCCGACACCCGGCGGCAATTGCAGATTTCGGTGCGCAGTACCGCCTGCAGTTGGGCCGCCAATAGGGCCGCCGGCATCCCCTTGCCGGACACGTCGGCGATCACCATCGCGAACCCGCCCTCCTGATCGGTCGGCACGAAATCATAGAAGTCCCCGCCCACCGTTCGCGACGGCTGGTTGTGCGCGATCATCGAGAAACCGAGGCCGCGGGGAGGGGCTTTCGGCAGCAGGTCAAGCTGGATCATGCGCGCCAGCTTCATCTCCTCTTCCAGCCGCTGCTTGATAAGCGATTCCCGATACAAACGGACGTTGGTCAGCGCCACCACCATCTGGTTGGCCAGCGTCGACAACAGCGTGATATCCTCATAGCTGAACTTGTACCCCGAGACCTTGTCGGTCAGCGTCAAAAAGCCGAGGAGATGCTCCTGGTCGCGAAGCGGCACGACCAAATGCACGCCATGGACCTGCAGCACCGTCGCCAGCGGCGACCCCCGATGCCAAATCTCAATCCGGTCATAAAACGTCGGCGCCTTGAGCTGGCCAATCGCTCCCAACATCGGATCGGTGTTGCTTAGTTTGGTTTCCTGCCCGGCGCTGGTCGGAAAATAAAGATAGGCCAACTGGGCGTCGTCATAGATGGCGAAACCCACCTCCTTGACCAGCATGCTTCCCCGCAGGGTTTCCTCGACCAGCGTGAACAGGTGCGTCCGGTCGAGAATGTTGATGATCTGCAACGACAGGCGGTTGATGATATTGCGATGATCCGTCCGGTCGCGCAGAAACATCCGCGTGATGATATTGTCGATCTGATTGTTGATCGGCTGGTACAGAATCAGCGCCGCGATGATAAACCAGACATTCGCCAGGGGCATCTGCTGCCCGAAAAACGATTTGAGCGCATCCGACAATTGGGTGATGGCGATGATATAGGCTCCCACCAGAAGCGAGGATGAGATGGTATACACCAGTGATTGCCGGACGATCAGCCGGATATCCAGAAACTGGTAACGAATGATCGCCCAGGCCACCGACCCTGCCCCGACCACCAGCGAAACGATGGTCAGAAGCGACGTCACCGTCTCCGATATCTCCAGGGCAAACAGCTTGGGGAAAATGAAGGTGAAGATATACAGCCCCATGGCGGCGTGAATGCCGACGATCAGCACCTGGACCTGTTTGCGAAGCCGCGCCGCCTGGACATAGCGCAGGCCCCGGTACAGGTAAAACACCGCCAGGACCACGTAGACCAGATTGACCAGCGCGAACAGCTTCTTGTGCGACGCCAGCAGCAGACCGATCGGTATCATCAGCCACTTGAGCAGCGACGTTACCGGTTCCAGAACGCCCGAAAGAAAGCCGCTCCCGCCGGGAGAAACGGTCAGATATTCCAGAATCCGGTCGGTATTGGAAAAGAACACCAACAAGATAATATGGAACAGGTGCGGGACAAAAATCAAAAGCCGCCAGCGGGGTCGCCGGCCGGCCAGGCGGTCGTGGGGAAAGATCCAGGAAAAGTAGAGCAGCACGGGAAAGAACAACTCCCAGACATAAAATAGATTGTATAAATATGATTCCTTGAGGGGCGAGCCCGTCTGATAGGGGGAAATGACCGATCCCAGCGCCGCAAAGATCGGCCCCAATCCGGCCAAGAACAGCATGGCCGAGGTCACCCGGTTGAGGCGCAGCTGGGCGGAATCGCGGATAATCAGCACCGCCAGCAAAATCAGGCCGGCGCCGAAGGCGAAATAGACGATGGCAACTATTAGTTGCAGCGTATTCATAGCTGACCGTTCCGCGCGGCCTAACGTCTTTTGACAATCGCCACGCAGGTCCCCCCGGTTGGCGCTGACGATACCGTCACATCATCGACGAAGTTTCGAACGATAAACAAACCCCGGCCGACTTCTCGCAGCAGGTTGTCATCATCGACCGGGTTGGGCACCGCCTCGGGTTGGAACCCCTTCCCCTGGTCGATCACGGTCACCCTGACCTCGGCGTTCGTGACCGTGATATGGACTTCCACGCTCTTGGACAGGTCGGATCTATTGCCATGCACGATGGCGTTATTGACCAGTTCGGAGACCGATATGGCCACGTCGGCGATGATCGAGCGGTCGACGCCGGCCTGGATCATGGTATCCTCCAGGAACTGATCAACATGGGAGAGAAAGGCCGTAGATGACGGGATAACGATGCCGTCGGGCAAGAGAATCGGTGTCTTCATACCCTACTCAAAAAAAAGGCAGGCCGCATTGCAACCTGCCATTCGCATGTCTAGCAGCGTGAGCTAAAAGGACTTAACAGCTTCTTCAACCGTATCATACGTCTTGAAGATCGTGATCAACTTGGTAATGGTCAAAAGCGACTGAATCTTCTCCGTCACCATGGCCAGTTTCAATTCCCCCCCGGCCTTGCGCAGCGTCGTCAATCCGGAAATCAGAAGTCCCAGACCGGTCGAATTCATCCAGTCCACCTTGCTGAGATCGATGACGACCATCTTTTTCCCCTGTTCGATCAAATCGTGCAGCAGGTCATGCAACTCCGTCGACTCGGGGCCGCCCATGATTTTCCCCTTGGGCTCGATGATGACGACTTTGTTTTCCTCGCGATACGAAAGCTTCATTGTCTACTCCATGGCTGGAACCTGTTTTCCCTGGTCACCGGCGGGGCTTCCTCGCGCCCCCGCCCGAACGCCGTAATGTTCCACCTGAGCCGATGAAAGTCAAGCTTTTTCTCGCTTTGCCTCCCTTTGAACCGATATTATCCGCCGCTCAGTCATCCGTTTACACGATCCGCCCCCGGGCCGGCGGGAAGAACCCAGGCGCCGCGACCTGCGGCCGACTCACACCTGCCGTCGCCCAACCGTCAGTCGGCCTCCGTGATCACAGCCTTTCCCAGGCCGACGTCCAGCTTGATCGTGAAGCCGGCGCCCGATTTGCCGAAATCAGGACTCTGGTACAGGTTGTCGTCGACCTTCTCCAGGTCGATCCGGCGGATATCAACCGAACTCAAAAAACCCTCGTCCGCCTCGATTTGGACCGGCACACCCTTCGGCAACTCGATCCGCACTTGGCCGATCCCAACCGAGATGGTCGCTTCCTTCCGGCTCTCGTTCAGCCCCTCAAAATTCAGCACATACTTCCCCGTGCCGCCGTCGAACGACAACCGCTCGAAATTAGCGTATCCCAGCCCCGTGATCGTCAGTTCCCCTACTCCAGCGTCGATCGTAAGATCGGCCAGCGCCTCCGGATTCGGACGCTCAAACCGGATGTGGCACTCGGATACTCCCGCGTCCAGCTTGAGCGAACGCAGAGGAAGATCCGTAAAATCCAGGTTGGCCTCGCTCACCCCGATGTCCAGCGCGATATCCCAGGCGTATCTTTGAGACAACGACAAATCCCAGGTCTGGTCGTCCGAATCCAGATTGAACGTCGATTTGACCTTGTGAGACCGCAGCTCGATGTCCGCCGAACCGCCGTGCTTTTCATATTTGATCTCCGGCTCGCCGGTCACGTCCGCTCGATATCGGAAGCTCCCGGCCAAGATCGTGTCCCCGGGATGGACGGCCAAGTCAACCTCGGCCGCCGATACGTCAACGGTCAAATGAATCTCCTTGACCTCGGGATCGGCGGGAAACGCCTTCTCCAATGCTCGTCGTTCACCGGCCATGGCGTTCACCCCCAGCAGCAAAGGCGCCGCTGCCATTAAACAATAAACGTCCGCCCAAGTCATATGGTCACCTACTCGGAAAAAGTTACTCTACATTATTATTGGACGGATAATCGGCTACTCGGTTGCACGGAAGGAATCCGACGGAGGCGGAACCGGAGGAGGAGGACTGGGCACAACCGGCGGCGGCGGGGAAACGAGGACCACTTGGACGGGCGACGCCGTTCCGGCCGGTGTCTCCGGGCGTTTGGGACGGCTTCCAAAACGAGTGGCGATGACCGCTCCCAGACCGATCGTCACCGCCACGGACACCACAATAATATAGACCACCGTTAGAATTTGGTGTACGACGGCGGCGCCAAGCACATTGAAAATATTCGCCGCAATGGTCAGGCCCTCAACCGCCAACACGCCGCAAATCCCTTTGGTATAGATGGAGGCCCCGGGTCGGCCGATCCAGGGACAGATGCGTTCACCCAGGTATAGAGCCACGGAGACAAAGGCCAGCGCCACGGCCGCCACGATCACCAGCGGGAAGCCCAGAATGGCCACTGGAATGCCGACGATGGTAATAATCAACAAGGCAAAAACCGGTACAATCGAGAACCAGCCCAGCAAACCCCAAAAGAAGGAACTGACGACGCCGCGGCCGATCCGGACGGCAACCCGCCGCGCCGGGTTGGGCGCCAAGGCCAGAATAATGACGCACAGAAAAATAAGAAAACCGGTGATGAAAAAGGTGACCATACTCGGCACGACCAGGAACCCGGCCGGTAGACCCCATCCGCTTACCGCGGGAAAAGGCACTTCCGATCGTTCCCCAAGTATCCGCCCCCCCCGCTCCCGCCGAATCTCCTTGTCCACGATATTGCCCCGCACCTCGCCGGTCCCCTCGACCACCACCGACCGCATGCTGACAACATCGCCCGTCACCAGCCCTTTTATGATAACATCCCGGCCGCCGAAAACCGTCCCCTCGACCCGTTCGTCAACTTCAACCACCACGTCTTCGAAAAACTTGGTAATATCGCCCTGGTGGACATCGACGCAGCGAATCTCCGGAGGAAGAATCATCTCGTTGCCCCCGGCCGCCGCTGTATCCGTCGCCGCGGCGGTCGTTTCGGCGCCCGCCCCCCGGCCCTGGCCGCGGACGCAAACCCCCTGATCGGCATCGTAGTACCAGGTCTGTCCGAGGGAATCGACCGCCGTCGTCCCTTGGGCGGAATGCACTATCTTGACAAATCGCTGGTTACTCTCCGTTTGGGCGTACAGCCCCCCGGGAAGCGCCAGCAACAGCGCCGCGACGACCATTATTTTCCAGCGACAAATCATAGGTTCATTCTAGTACTCGGCCAACCGCACCGATCCCGATACGGTCGACAGCGTGATTCTGGGGCCTCCGGCGCCGAAGATCCCCGATATCTTGGTCCGCTCAAAGGTATCCAGCGCAATCGGCACCTGGGCGTCGATTTTGCCGGAACCCGCCTCGATGTGAATCCTGCCCCCGGATGACTGCGGCATGGTAAAGTCTATCGCCCCCCTTTTCGTCTCCACGGTGTAATCCTTGGCTGACTGCAACTCCGTCCGGATGGCAATGTCGCCCGCTTCATTGGCAATGTCAACCGCGCCCGACTGCTGATCCACCGTTATGGCTCCCGAGGTCGATCGAATCCGGATGTCGCCGTCAAGCTGCTCCACCCGCACCGGACCCGACCTCTGCGCCACGACCAGGTCGCCCGAAATATTCCGGCCGACTACCGCGCCGGAACCGTTTTCGATCTCCAGATCGCAGGTCATCGAAGACAGCGTGATATCGGCGCCGTCCGAGCGAATCCAAACCGGACCGTCAATGTTGTCCAGCGCTATCTTGCCGGACAAGGTCGTGACCCGAATATCGCCGATGATGTCCTTGATCGTCACGTCGCCCGATCCGGTCGCCACCGTCTGGCGTCCGTGCAGGCCGGTGAGGCTGACGTCTCCCGAGGCATTGTCGATGGTGATATGGCAATCGGGCGGAACCGCCATCGTGACGGTCACCGACCCGGGCGACGGCTCGCCCGATTTCCCCAAAATCTTCTCCCAGAAACCGGCCGGTTTGGATTTGATGCGCTGCAGTTCCGGCCGCACCGTCAGATGCCGGCCGGTGGAGGTCACCTTGATCTGCATCTGGTCGGCGATCAGGGCCGCCTCCCCTTCGCTTTCGGCCTCGACCGCTTTGGTGGCATCGATTGTGACCTGCTCCTGATCCCCGATGGTAACGGTAATATCGCCCGGCAGATCGGCCACCGTTACCTCCAGCGGCTGTTCGACTGCGACCGTTTTATGAAACTCATATTGGTAGGTCTTGGCCGGCGTTCCGGCCGCCCATACCAGCAAAGCAGCCGTCAGTCCGATTCTGTGCCAATAGGCCGTCATCATCCCGCGCTTACCGAATTCCCCGGAGTTTCTTCTTCAGCAGTTCGCGGGCGCGGAAAATCCGCGCCTTCACCGTCCCGACCGGAACGTGAAGCTCCCGAGCAATGTCCTCGTACGACTTCTCCTCCCGATGCCGGGCAACGATCACGCGACGATATTTTTCGGGAAGAGACTCGATGGCATCCTCGATCGAAACCGCCTGCTCACGGCGAACCATCTCTTCCTCCGGATGATAAGAATAGTCGGGGATCTCGAAGCCGACCTGACCGTCCGCCGTCTCCACCGGATTGTCCAACGACAGGGCCCGAATCCGCTTCTTCCGCAAGTGGTCGATCGATGAATTGGCGGCGATTTTGTACAGCCAGGTGGAAAACCGATACTCCGCCCGATATGTCTTCAAGGAACTGAACGCCTTCATGAACGTTTCCTGAACCAAATCATCGGCCAATTCCTTGTCCCGGACGATTCGGAAGATAATATGAAACACCGTTGCCTGATGCCGGGCGACCAGGTCCCGGTAGGCCCGCTGATCGCCTTTCAGGGCATCCTTTATCAATTGCTCGTCAACTTCAGGCAAACTCTCTGCCCTTACCCTTCCCTACGACCGGGTCATCGGATGGTTTCACGGCGGGAGCCATAATACCGGTTTAAGCGGGATAATTCAATAGAAATCTCCGCGCGCCTCTCGTCGTCAGGCGCCCGGGTGCAACTCATCCCAGAGATCGTAGGCGCGCCGCAGGTGCGGGATCGTGATGGAACCGCCGACCGTCAGCGCCACCGCCAGCGCTTCGTCCATTTCGGCGTCGGCGACCCCCTCCTCGGCGCATCGGATAAGATGGTAAGTGATGCAGTCGTCGCACCTCAGCACGGTCGATGCCACCAGCCCCAGAAGCTCTTTGGTCTTACCATCCAGCGCCCCGGCCCGATAGACGGCGCCGTCAATGCCGAAGAAGCGCTTGATATTCACATTCTCGCGAGCCAGAATCTTGGCGTTCAGGGCTTCTCGCGTACGGCGAAATTCCGCCAATCGATCACTCATGCTTCCTCCTTATCCTGCTTTCCGGATTTCTTCACACCGTGACTTTCAAGACGACCGGGGCCGCTGCCGGGCCTCCCCCGATCCGGAGAAATGGTTGTCATGGCCGCCCCATACGGCGGTCTCGCCGTCGATCAGTCGGGACAAAGCGGGATGATCGCCAACTCCCCCTTGAGAAATTCGATCGGCTCCACCGGCGTGGGGTCGACTTTATTGAGGATAGCCAGGTAGTAGCTGACAAAGTCGCCCAGTTGAATGAGGGAAAACAGCCGCTCCAATCGCGATTGCCCGTCGGTGTATATTTCCACCACCTCGACCTGCTGCTTCTCGATCATCCCCTTGACGATATCCATTCGCGCCGCCACCCGGGGATGGTCGTCGCGGTCGCGGAGAATCATCACCCGCAGGGACTCACGAGACGCCGGGACCATCCTCCACCCCACCAGTTCGTTGTGATTGAATTCCGGGAATTGATTGGCGAAGGCCAGCATCTTGGCGTTTTCGCAGATCTGGCCCTTGATGCGGGTGGCGGCGGCATCGGTCAGCGACGGACCGGAATAGATGATCGGCACCCGGCCATAGAGGCGCAGCGCCAACTGCTTGGCAGGGTTCTGCTCCGAGGGGGCCTCACGCGCCAACTGTGGAATCCGGCTCTCCAGAAAGTCGGCCAGCGCCAGGAATGTCTCGGGCGAATGGTCCGCCTGCCCGATTGTCTGCAAAAACAGCAGCAGCGGGACAACGGAATATCCCAGCGCCGCGCGCGGCTGAAGGCCCGAGGGCAACAACACCCTGGGAATCTTTTCGGCCTCGGCGATCTCCCCCAGCCTGCCGCCGGTAGTCATCACGAACATGGGGCAACGGCGCTTGATCGCCTGCGCCACGGCGCTTAGGGTTTCTTCCGTGTTGCCGGAATACGACGATCCGATAACCAGCGTGTGGGGACCGGCAAAAGCCGGCAAGGTATAGTCGCGACAGATGGTCATCGGAAGACGTAACGTATCCTGCAAGAGTGATCGCGCCAGATCGCCGCCGATGGCCGATCCGCCCATTCCACAGATAACGATGCTGTCGAGCGAATGATATGCGGCCGGATTTACCGCCAGGGCCCGGCCGATCGCGGTCGCCCGACGAAGCTGCTCGGGGAACGACGCGATGGCGCCGTACATATCGCCCGGGTCAAGCGAATGCAGCAATTCCAGCCGATCAAGACTGCCCATGCTTCCAGTCCCCCCTTTTCTGCTGCCGGCAATAATCGTACGCTTCTTTCAGGGCTCGCGCGGTCTTATCCGCCGTGGTGAGCCGCAACACGCGCGAGGCAAAACGCTTGGCGTCGACATATCTGAAGCGCGACACCCAATCGGCGATGACCGGCAACTGCGTCGGATTCATGGAAAGCTCATCGACCCCCATACCCACCAGAAGCGGCGCCATCAACCGCGACCCGGCCATCTCGCCGCAAACCGTCACCGGGATGCCGTTATTGTGGGCCGCCATAATCGTCATCTGAATCAGCTTGAAAACCGCCGGATGATGCTCCATGTAATACCGCGCCACACGATGATTGCTGCGGTCCGCCGCCATGGTGTATTGAATCAAATCATTGGTTCCGATGGACAAGAAGTCGGACTTTTCCGCCAGATAATCGGCCGACATCGCCGCCGAGGGAATCTCAATCATCACCCCGACGGGGACGGTGTCACCAATGGGCGTCTTGGCCCGACGCAATTCCCGCTTCAGTTTTTGAATGAGATTTATCGTTTCCTCCACTTCGGTGACGTCGGAAACCATCGGCAGCAGGATGCGCACGTTCCCCTCCGCCGAGGCGCGCAACATCGCCCGAAGCTGGCTCTTGAATAGCCGGGGAGCGTCCAGCGAAACGCGAATGCCGCGCCATCCCAGCGCGGGATTGTCCTCATGAACGGCGCCGAATTCGCCGGCATACTTGTCGCCCCCCAGGTCAAAGGTGCGCAGCGTCACCGGCAGCGGCTTGAAGCGCCGCGCAATGGCGGAATAGATATCGTACTGCTCATCCTCGTCGGGGAACGACTGCCGGGCGAAATAGAGAAATTCCGTCCGATACAGCCCGACGCCGATCCCCAGTCGGGCCAGGTGGTCATCGAGCGATCCGGGGAACTCCAGATTGGCGGCCAGTTTCACCGCGCGGCCGTCCTGGCAGATCGGTTCGATTTTATCCGTGTTAAGAAGAACCGCAAACGGTTGCGCCAGCTTCCGATGTCGGAGACGACGATAACTACGCCAAGTCTCCTGGTCGGGGTTGATTATCACTTCCCCATGGTTGCCGTCGACCATCACTTGCATACCGGTGACCAGGCTCTCGCCGATACCGAACTCTCCCATGACCGACGGTATTCCCAAGGCGCGAATGATCAGCCCCATGTGCGAGGTCGGACCGCCTTCTTCGGTCAGAAAACCGACCACATTCCGCTTGGCGTAGGCCATGATCTGCCCGGGGCTGAAGATTCGCCCCACCAAAACCGTCGGCGAGTCGAATCCATTCTTGTTGCGGTCGCCGACTCCGGTCAGAATGGCCAATACCCGGTCGGACACCGAGCCTATGTCGTGAACCATCTGTCTCAGGTAGGGATCTTTGGATTTTTGAAGGCGGTCAAGCGTGACGGCCATTTCCTCTTGATAGGCATACTCGGCATTGACGCGATCGCGGGCTATGCGCTCCGTCACCGTCGTCGAGAATTGCGGATCGGAGGCAATCATGATCTGAGCCTCAAAGACTTTCGTTCCCTGCTCGCCAATGGTCTTCAGGGCTCGGTTTCGGGAGGCCTGAAGCTCAGCGATTACCTGCTGCGACGCCTGCTCCAGGCGATCGATCTCGGCCTTTGTCCCCGACGCCGGCACCGCCCGCCGAACAATCTGGAACATGGGGTCGCGCAGCACCTGTACTTCCCCCATCGCCACCCCGCCCGAGACCGGTATCCCTTTGACAACAATATTATGTCTTGGCATACGTTATTCCACCGCTGGTTTGAGGATCATCTCCCCTGCCCGATTTCCGGGATGAGCCGATCCATCTTCTCAATAGGCATCCTTGAACTGCTCTTTGAACAGCCTGATGATTTCCCTGGCCGCTTCCTTTTCGTCTTCCCCCTCAACCCGTAGAATCAATTCCGAGCCGCACTCGGCCGCCAGCGCCATGACCCCCAGCATCGATTTGGCGTTGATGGTCATGGTCCCTTTGGACAGCGAAACCTCCGACTTGAACTGGGTGGCCGTCTGAACCACCTTGGCCGATGGACGCGCATGAAGACCTAATTTGTTGGTTACGGTGATTACTTTTTCGACCATGTCATACCGCGATGAACCGTTTACCCGATAGCTGTCGAGCACAGCCGCGCAACTCAAGACTGAGCAGATAGGAGCTGACGCCGCTGACCGACAGACCACTCAAACGGACCAGCGCGTCAAGCTGCAACGGCTTGTCGGATAAACAGTTATAAATCACCTGTTCGCCCTCGCTCAGGTCCTCCGCAGCCGCTTTCACTGGCGCAATATAATCATTTTTCAATTGCGGCAATAATGAAAATATATCCTCGATCGAGGTCAGAAGATTCGCCCCCGATTTGATCAATTCGTTGGTCCCTTTCGACATCCGTGAACCAAGGTTTCCCGGTACGGCAAACAGCTGTTTCCCCTGCGACACGGCGATATCGGCCGTCACCAGCGCCCCGGATTTGGTCCCGGCTTCAACCACCACCACCGCCTGAACCAAACCGGCGATGATCCGGTTGCGGCGTGGAAAATGACCCGGGCTGGGCTCGACGCCGGGGAAAAACTCCGAAATAACCGCCCCATGATCCGGAATCTGCCGGTACAGCCCCTTGTTCTCGGGGGGATAGATGACATCAATCCCCGACCCCAGGACGGCTATCGTGCGCCCACCGGCATCGATCGCACCGCGATGGGAGGCGGTGTCGACCCCGATTGCCAGACCGGAAACGACCGTTACCCCATACCGGCACAATTCCCCGGCCAGCTTGGATGCGGTCGTCCGGCCGTACTCCGACGCGTTTCGGGACCCGACAATCGCCACCGCTTTCTGGTCGCCCGTAATTACCGTCCCCGCCACAAACAGAAACGGCGGTGGATCATACAACTCCCGCAACGAGGCCGGATAGTCGGAATCGACGATGGTGGCTATACTGAGTCCATTTTCCCCGGCCCATTCAATTAGGCGGCGGCCATAATCGATATCAAGCTTGCGGATAATCCGCCCGGCCAGTTCCCGCTGGATGCCGGGAACGGCGCAGAACTGCTCCATCGTCCAATTGAGGATATCAGTGGGCTGGGCCGCCTGGCTTAATATCGCCCTGAGCTTGACCGGCCCGATTTTTCCGACCGAGGCCAGCGCCAACACCACGGCGGTCGTGTCCGAATCGCCCATGGTCATGCTCTCTCGGTCATGCCCCGCTCAAGATGGTTCAGCAGTTCCGCCACCCCTTCGCCGGTCACAGCCGAGATAAAGAGAAAATCGGGATGATTCCGCCTCAGATCCGCCAGCCCGTCTCCCTCGATAATGTCAATCTTGTTGATCACCTTGATGATAACGCGATTGGCCAATTCCGGATCGTACCGGTGCAGTTCATTTTGGAGATTGGCATAGGTCTGCTCGATTTCGCCGCCGTATCCATCGATTAGAAACAGCAGCAGCGCCGAGCGTTGAATATGCCTCAGAAATTGGAGTCCCAGCCCCTTTCCCTCGCTGGCCCCCTCGATAATCCCCGGAATATCGGCCATCACCAGCGTCCGGTGATCCCCCAGCTTGACAATCCCCAGATTCGGAATCAGCGTCGTAAACGGATATTCGGCGATTTTGGGACGGGCGGCGGTGACCCGCGCCAGAAGCGTCGATTTGCCGGCGTTCGGATATCCCACCAGCCCGACGTCGGCCAGAAGCTTCAACTCCAGCGCCAGCCGCAATTGGAGACCCGGCCGGCCCGGCGTGCACTCGCGCGGCGTCTGGTTGGTCGGGGACTTAAAATGGTCATTTCCTTTGCCCCCCCGGCCGCCGGGCGCGATGATGACTTCCATTTCGTGGTGGTCAAGGTCGGTCAGGACTTCGTTCGTCTCCAGATTCTTGATGACCGTCCCGACCGGCACGCGGAGAATCGTATCCTGGCCGTCCCGCCCCGACTTGAGCGCTCCCGCTCCCGGTTGCCCGTTTTCCGCTTGGTAGAACGGTCGGTAACGGTAATCCAGCAGAGTATTGATATTCACGTCGGCGCGGGCAACGATGCTCCCTCCCCGACCCCCATCGCCGCCGTCCGGCCCCCCTTTGGCGACATACTTC